>JAEEQA010000007.1 GCA_016285085.1 Bacteroidales bacterium | reverse complement strand
GGCCACCGCCATCACGGACGGCAATTCTACCATCAACCATGCCATCGACACCGTGGTGGCGAACATCGTCCACGACAGCCTTACGAACGCGCTGAGCAGCTTGGAAATCCAGAACTGCAACGACGTGAACGACTGTGTGGCCACCGCCATCGCCAACGGCAATTCCGAGATCAACCACGCCATTGATACGGTGGTGCTCAACAACGTCAGCGGCGCCATCGCCAACGGCAACTCCGACATCAACCATGCTATTGATACGGTAGTGCTCAACAACGTTACCGGCGCCATCGCCAACGGCAACTCCGACATTAACCACGCCATTGACACCGTAGTGCTCAACAACATGGGCAACGCCATTGCCGATGGCAACTCCGACATCAACCACGCTGTTGACACGGTGGTGCTCAACAACATGGGCAACGCCATTGCCGATGGCAACTCCGATATCAACCACGCCATCGACACCGTCGCAGCAAACGTCACGAACAGCATCCTGGCCGAAAACCACTATGTGACGGAAACCGTTATGGCCAATGCCGTCCACGACAGCATTGTCTATAACATTGAGAACATTGTCAGCGCACAGATCCACGACAGTCTGACGAATGCGCTGAATGATTACGAAATCCAGAACTGCAACGACGTGAACGACTGTGTGGCCACCGCCATCGCCAACGGCAATTCTGAGATTAACCACGCTATTGACACGGTGGTGCTCAACAACGTCACCACCGCCATCGCCGACGGCAACTCCGACGTCAACCACGCTATTGACACGGTGGTGCTCAACAACGTCAGCGGCGCCATCGCCAACGGCAACTCCGACATCAACCACGCTATCGATACCGTCGCAGCGAACGTCACGAACAGCATTCTGACTGAAAACCACTACGTGACAGAAACCGTTATGGCCGGCGCCATCCATGACAGTCTGACGAATGCGCTGAATGATTATGAAATCCAGAACTGCAACGATGTGAACGACTGCGTGGCCACCGCCATCGCCAACGGCAACTCCGACATCAACCACGCTATTGATACGGTGGTGCTCAACAACGTCAGTAGTTCCATTGCCGACGGCAACTCCGACATCAACCACGCTATCGATACAGTGGTGCTCAACAACGTTACCGGCGCCATCGCCAACGGCAATTCTGAGATTAACCACGCTATTGACACGGTGGTTCTCAATAATATGACCGGCGCCATCGCCGACGGCAACTCCGACGTCAACCACGCTATCGACACCGTGGTGCTCAACAACATCAGTAGTTCCATTGCCGACGGCAACTCCGACATCAATCACGCCATCGACACGGTGGTACTCAATAACATCGGCGATGCAATTGCTGATGGCAACTCCGACATCAATCACGCCATCGACACTATTGTGAACAACAATATCGGCAGCGCCATTCATGATAGCCTCACGAATGCGCTGAGTAATATGGAAATCCAGAACTGCGACGACGTGAACAATTGCGTGTCCACCGCCATCGCGGACGGCAACTCTGTCATCAACCATGCCATCGACACGGTGGTACTCAATAACATCGGCGATGCAATTGCTGACGGTAACTCCGACATCAATCACGCCATCGATACGGTCGTACTCAACAACATCGGTGATGCCATTGCGGACGCCAGTTCCGACATCAATCACGCCATCGACACTATTGTGAACAACAATATCGGCAGCGCCATTCATGATAGCCTCACGAATGCACTGAGTAATATGGAAATCCAGAACTGCGACGATGTGAACAATTGCGTGACCACCGCCATCGCGGGCGGCAATTCCGAACTCAACCACGCTATTGATACGGTGGTGGCGAACATCGTCCACGACAGCCTTACGAACGCGCTGACCAATTATGAAATCCAGAACTGCAACGATGTGAACGACTGCGTGGCCACCGCCATCGCAGACGGTAACTCCGTCATCAACCATGCCATCGACACCGTGGTGCTCAACAACATCGGTGATGCCATCGCGGACGGCAACTCAACCATTAACCATGCCATTGACACCGTGGTGGCGAACATCGTCCACGACAGCCTTACGAACGCGCTGAGCAGCTTGGAAATCCAGAACTGCAACGATGTGAACGACTGTGTGTCCACAGCCATTGCAGACGGCAACTCCGAAATCAACCACGCCATTGACACTATTGTGAACAACATCGCAGGCAGCGCCATTCACGACACCCTGACCAATAACCACTATGTGACGGAAACCGTCATGGGCAATGCCATCCACGACTCCATTTCAGACATCAACAGTGATCTGACGGAACTGACCAACCGAGTGAACACCTTCAACACACACATCTGTGACAGCGTGGAAAATTGCATTAAAGAGTACTTGAATGCTAACCACTATGTGACAGAAACCGTTATGGGCAACGCTATCCACGACAGCATTGCCCACATCTCGGGCATCAGTGACCTGACGGAACTGACCAACCGCGTAAACACCTTCAACACGCACGTCTGCGACAGCGTGAAGGACTGTGTGACGAGCTGGATCCACGACAGCATTGCCAATATCTCGGGTATCAGCGACCTGACGGAACTGACCAACCGCGTGAACACCTTCAACACGCACGTCTGCGACAGCGTGAAGGACTGTGTGACGGGCTGGATCCACGACAGCATTGCTAACATTGCGGACAACATCGGCGAGCAGATTCACGATAGCCTGACCAACAACCACTATGTGACGGAAAGCAACCTCTGTGCCACCATTGAAACTACTTGCGACAACGTGGCGCTGATAAATGGCAATACGTTCACAGGCGACCACAATTTTACTGGAGCTGGCTCCGTCACCGTACCCAATGCCATCACTCCCGATTTCGCCACCGCATTGTCCTCCTCTTGCACCCAAGAGGCCGTAAACCTGTGTGACCTTCTCGCTGTGTTCGACAGCCTGAACCGCCGCATCAACAGCGTGTTCGACAGCCTTCAGCGTTTGAAAGACGAACTTGCGGCCTTGAAGAGTGTCATCACGGCCAACGCCCCCATAGTGAGCAATGTTACTTCCACATCCATGAATGTGAAAACCAATGCCACCTCCGTCGAACCCATCACCTCCTATGAGATCTGCATCTCCACCAACAGCGACATGAGCAATGCCACCTGCCAGACCGTGCAGGCCTCCGATGCCGACAACTACACCTTCACCGGCCTCACACCGAAGACCAACTATTTCGTGCAGTACACCGCCACCAACTCTTACGGCAGCGCCCCCTCGCCGATTGTTCAACAGCGCACACCCACCCAAGCTCCCACTGCCGACGTTTCTAACCCCATCGCCGTCAACCCCACCGGTTTCAGTGTGGCGGTGAATGATGTCGATGCGAAACAGTCGCCTGAAGCCACCGTTGAGGTGTGCTATGTGCAGAAAGGAGCGGGCGACTGTCCCGCGAAGGAGTCCTCCTCCTACAGCACCTGCAGCAATTCTGTGGTCGTAGCCACCGGTGGCGACACTGTCATTTCGCAACTCGGCCTTGTGGCAGAAACCGAATACTGCGTCATTGTAAAAGTGAGCAACGAAGATAGCACCACGACCTACGGCCCTTACTCCGTGACCACCGGTGCTGACCCAACTATTTCCATTACCGGCGGCGGATCGATGTACCTCTGTAATGAGAGCGAAAAGACTGTCCCCTACGCCGCCATGATTACCGGAGACGATGCCAGCAACTACACCTTTGCATGGAGTGACGGCACCAGCACCACCGATAAGGACACAGTAAGCTTCAATGCGGCGGGCACCTACCCCATTACCGTCACCGCCACACGCACCAACCCGAACTACACGCTGACCGCTACGACCAGTGTAACGTTGAATGCCGGCGGCACGCTAGCCACGCTGGTACTTTGTGAGGATCCGGGCAATAACAAGGTGATTGTGGTCGATAACAACTGCACCTCGCTTTCATGGAAAAACTCCTCTGACGTGGAGGTGAGCAACGCTACAAACGAATTGATGGTGAGCAGTTCAACCCCTGCCGGAGTGTACACTGTGACCGGTATGAGTGTCGATGGCTGCTCTATCACAAAGAGGGCTGTTCTCGGCAACTACAGCCCCAATCCCTGCATCGCCGGCAGCCACCCGGCACAGACGGGCAATGAGTATAGAAACAACGGTTATAACAATGCTGCAGACCACGGTTTGGAGACCACCGACACTGATGGTAACATCATCGCAGTGACGGACTACGATGGCAACGAATATGCAGTGGTACAGATTGGCAACCAATGCTGGTTGGCTGAGAACCTGCGGTGCACGCACTCGCCCAAGACGGGGACCAACATTGTGGTTAATGCTACAGGGAATGCTAGCTATAGCAACAAGATGGCAGCATGGTACACTAACGACCAGGCTACGTATGACCCCAAACGTTACGGCCTTCTCTACAACTGGTGTGCAGCCATGGACACGGCTAACCCGAGCAACTATCAGGAGGTTATGACTGGTAATAACAACAACATATTCACCTTCACTCATGCGGACATCCATCAGGGTATCTGTCCGATGGGGTGGCATGTGCCGACTGATGCAGAGTGGAGCGAGATGGCCTCCGTCACAGGTGCCTCCACTGCAGGTGGTGCGGTAGCTCTTTCCTATGGTTGCGATTGGCCTACTGCAATCCTTGATGACCCACATAGAAACGAGTCAGGGTTTTCCGCCGTGCCTTCTGGCTGGTACCACAATGGGGACTACGCCGATGCGGGCGTAGAAGCCACCTACTGGTCTTCTACGGATGACCCCGGTGAAAGCAAAAACAACCTTGTCTGGCACTATAGAACAGAAGATATGACTATGTACCAGGCTGCGTATCACAAGCACTCCGGATACTCCGTGCGTTGTGTCAGGGATGCCGTCATGCTGTCTATCACCCGGACTGGCGACGATACTGTTAAGTTGTGCGGTGCTCCCTCTATGGATGTGACCTTCACCGTCACCCCGAGCAACAGCGACAGTTACACCTACAGCTGGAGCGGCACGCCCACTTCCACGAGTGGCAACACCGCCACCTATTCCTTCACCTCTGCCGGCACGTACACCGTTACTGTCACCGCCACGAACACCACCGAGGGCTATACCATGGATGCCACGAAAAGTGTAATGGTGAGTAACAATCCTGTAATTATCGGCCTGTGTGAAACAGATGGCATTGTGACGGTGAAGGAAGTGAGCGGAAATCCCAACTATATTGACTGGGGTGACTCACAAACCGGCACTATCATAACCACTTCCACTACACACGATTATACCTCCACCCTTATCGGCAATGGTACCCACGATGTCACTATCACCGCATCCAGCGCTGAAGGCTGCACCTTCAGCCGTACGGTGACCGTAACTATCGTTTCCACGGCGGCCGACCGCACGGTGAACCCCTGCTATGTTGGCAGCCACCCCGCACAAACTGGTAGCACATACACAGGCAACGGATACAACGGGGCAAACCACGGCTTGGAAACCGTCGATGGCTCCGGCCAAGTCACCTCAGTGACGGACTACGACGGCAACGCGTATCCGGTGGTGCAGATCGGCAGCCAGTGCTGGATGGCCGAGAACCTGCGGTGCTCGCACTCGCCCAAGACAGGGAGCAATATTGTGGTCACTGCAGTAAGCTGCTTTGGCAGCAAGATGGCAGCATGGTATAATAACGACCAGACTACGTATGAAGCCAAACGTTACGGTCTTCTCTACAACTGGTGTGCGGCCATGGATACGGCCAGCTCGAACAACTATGTGGAGGTCGCTGCTGGTTCCTTTAACAACAAAGATTTCAGCTTCACTCCTGCGGGCAACCATCAGGGTGTCTGTCCCACGGGTTGGCATGTGCCGACTGATGCGGAGTGGAGCACAATGGAGTCGGAGGTGAACGGTTCCACTGTATCAGGCACAGGCTATCAGGGAAGTCATGCGGGCAAGCTCTCCACGGGCTGTGACTGGACAAGCAGCAACACGGCAAATGTTCCGGGCAACTATGCCAATGCGGAACGCAACAGCAGCGGGTTTTCCGCCCTGCCTGCTGGCATCTACAATGGTAGCTTTAACGAAACGTCCGAGAACACTTACTTCTGGTCTTCTACGCAGAGCAGTAACAAAAATGCGTACTATCGGGAATTGAGCCAGGACACGGAAGGTATGCTCCGTAACAACGACAACAACCATCAGAAGAACAATGGGGCTTCCGTGCGTTGTGTGCGCGATTAGCGGGACAAAGGTATGGTGAATAGTAGGGATGCCATAATATGACATCCCTACAAACACCCCTTCCACACCACCACGATACGACACAATATAATACGATATAATTCCGGGATTCCGTCGTTATGGGCAATGCAGAGCCTTCTACCAGCGGGAAACCGGATTTTTGTAGAGACGTCATAATATGGCGTCTCTACGACGAGCGTTGATCTCCAGAATGGCGGGGGATCATTCTTTCGCCAGCGCCAGCACCTCTTCCTCGGTAAGGCCGGAAATCCTTGCTATCATGGCAGAGGCAATACCCTCCGCGAGCATGTTCCGGACAAGGAGGCGGCGGGCTGTGTTTTCGCCTTCCTCTCTACCTTCTTCATGTGCCAGCCTGCGGTTGTACTCAATCGCGTCCTTTACATCGTCGTACTCCAAAATGCTTTTTTCATATTCTTCTTTTTCCATGTCGCTCAGTTTTGACAGTTTGCACTCTTCGTACAACTCCCGGAATGTGGTGTCCGCAGCGGGGATGTCGCTGGCCGACATCCGCCACATGTTCTTGATGGCGTAGCACCATTTCTCCCTTGCGCCGGGAAGCTGCCCGAAATCCGTTTGGGCGGCAAATTTAGTCAAATCTATCAGAACAAATGCCACTTTTTCAGAAAATTTTTGGTTTTCGTCATCTCGTAACGTCACCCGCTGCATGAACCGGTCACTGCCCTTCAGGTCCGGCAGTTCGAAATCGACAAGGATGATGGAGATGATTTTCGGGAAGTTGTACTTCCGGTCGCCCTTCCTCAGCGAGCTGCTGATGCTGCGCGCCGAGTACGCGATGACCCTGTCTCGGATGAACTCCTGGCTCGCCTTCTGCATCTCCACGATGATTCTGTCGTCCTTCTTTGTGCTGCAAAATACATCGTAGATCAGTAGTTTCTCCTTTTCCAAGAGCCCGAGATGTTCCGTCGGTCTGTAGTCGATGTCCCTGATGGTGCCTATATATTCCTTCAGAAATGCATTCAGGAAACGGATAAGATTCTTCTTGTATGCCTCCGTACCGAAGATACGCTTGAAACCGAAGTCGGTCAACAGGTTGATGGTTGCGCTCTCGATGCGGGCACTTTCGCGAACTTCATTCTCCATATTATTTTGATTTTTTTGAGTGAATTAAAATGGAAACTGTCCGCAAAGATACAACACCCGAAATGCTTTTTCAAGTGCCGTTTTCTGCTATTTTTCTGGAAAACAAAGAATTAAAAAGATGCAGGTTTACGAAAGAAAGTGACAGGGTTTGATTCAAAACCCTACAAATTCGTTAAAAAACAGGTTTTGGGAGATGGTGCCGGGACGAAGTGCGAAATTCGGAAAATTTCGGCGAATGACATGAAATCATATACCTGTAGAGACGCGGTGCGCGGAGACGCGATGAATCGCGTCTCTACAACAAAACGATATAAATTATATGTAACCATTTGTAGAGATGCCATATTATGACGTCTCTACAAAAGATGGATTTTTTATCGCGAGGACAGTGTTACCTCGCCGCAGATGGATTCCTGCAATTTTTTGTTGACGATGCTGTTGTCGTCGTAATTGCCCAGCAGGTGCATCAGTTTGGTGACGGTGGCCTCAAGGGTCATGTCGTAGCCGCTTTGCACGCCGGCTTTCTGAAGGTTCAGGCTCGTTTCGTACCGGCCCATCTCAATGGTGCCGATATGGCATTGCGAGACATTGACGATGATGATGCCGCGGTCGGAGGCGGCTTTTAACTGGCGATAGAGCCACTCGGCGCGGGGCGCGTTGCCGGCACCGAAACTCTCCAACACCACGGCCCGCAGTCCCGGGGTATGCAAAATTGACTCCACTACCGCTTCCTTGATGCCCGGGAAGAGTGTCAGAATGGCGATGTTGGTGTCAAATTTCGTGTTGATTTCCAACGGCAGTCCGCTGTGGTCGTGGTGGATATAGAGCGTGCGGTATTTGATGTGCACGCCGGCCTTGGCCAACGCCGGGTAGTTGTACGACTCGAATGCGTTGAAGTACTCGGTGCTTTGCTTGGTGGTGCGGTTGCCGCGCATCAGCGAATCTTCGAAATAGATGCTCACTTCCGGCACGATAGGCTCGTCGTCCTCGTCGTAGGCGGCGGCCACTTCGATGGCACTCATCAGGTTCTCTTTGGCATCGCTGCGGAGCACGCCTAAAGGCAGTTGTGCCCCCGTGAAAACCACGGGCTTGGTAAGATTCTGGAGCATGAAGCTGACGGCGGAGGCGGAGTACGCCATCGTGTCGGTGCCGTGCAGGATTACAAAGCCGTCGTAGGCATCGTAGTTGTCCTGGATGGTGCGGGCTATCTTGATCCAGAATTCGGGATCGACATCCGACGAGTCGATCATCGGGTCGAAGAAAAAGGAGGAGATGCTGACGGGCAGCATCTCCAGTTCGGGTATCAGTTTTTGGATGGCCTCCATATCCAGCGGAGCCAGCGAGCCGTTGTCGGGCGATTCGCCCATGCTGATGGTGCCGCCGGTGAAGATAAGGAGGACTGAACGTTTCGTATTCATTGTGGCGCGATTATCTGCCCCAGCGTTTAAGAACGGCGGGACCGGCGAAAATGGCGGTGTTGCCCAGTTCCTCTTCGATGCGGAGCAGTTGGTTGTACTTGCAGATACGGTCGGTACGGCTGGCGGAACCGGTCTTGATCATGCCGGTGTTCAAGGCGACCACGAGGTCGGCGATGGTGGTGTCCTCCGTTTCGCCCGAACGGTGGGAAATGATGGCGGTGTAGGAGTTGTTGTGTGCCAGTGTCACGGCCTCGATGGTTTCGGTGAGCGTACCGATTTGGTTGACTTTCACGAGGATGGAGTTGGCAACCTGCTTTTCCAAACCCATCTTCAGGCGTTCCACGTTGGTGACGAACAGGTCGTCGCCGACCAGCTGAACGGTCTTGCCGATCTTGTCGGTGAGCAGCTTCCAGCCGTCCCAATCGTCCTCGGCCATGCCGTCCTCGATGGAGAGGATGGGGTACTTGGCGCACCATTCGGCCCAGTATTCAGCCATTTCAGCGGGAGTGTACTCCTTGCCGGTGGACCATTTCAGCTTGTAGATGTTCTTGTCGGCATCGTAGTATTCGGAAGCGGCGGCGTCGAGGGCGATGAAGACATCCTTGCCGGGTTCGTAGCCGGCTTTCTTGATGGCTTCGAGCACTACTTCGATGGCCTCTTCGTTGGAGCCGAGGTTCGGGGCGAAACCGCCTTCGTCACCGACATTGGTGGAATATCCCTTGGCTTTCAGCACCTTCTTGAGGTTGTGGAAAACTTCGGCACCCATGCGGAGCGCTTCGGCAAACGTAGGCGCACTCACGGGCATAATCATGAATTCTTGGAAGTCAATATTGTTATCGGCATGAGAACCGCCATTGAGGATGTTCATCATCGGGACGGGCAGGATATGGCCGTTGCAGCCGCCAATATAGCGGTAGAGTTCCTGGCCGGTTTCCTGAGCGGCGGCCTTGGCGCAGGCGAGGGAAACGCCGAGGATGGCGTTGGCACCGAAATTGCCCTTGTTGGGGGTGCCGTCCAGCTCGATCATGCGGGCGTCGATGGCGGCCTGATCGGTAACTTCCATTCCCACAATCTCTTCAGCGATATCCTTATTGACATGGTTCACGGCCTTCATAACGCCCTTGCCAAGAAACACGGTCTCGTCACCGTCGCGGAGTTCCACGGCTTCGTGAACGCCGGTGGAGGCACCGGAGGGGACGGCGGCGCGACCCATCGCACCAGTCTGGGTATAAACATCGACTTCCACAGTGGGATTGCCTCTCGAATCGAGGATCTGACGACCAAAAATTCCAATAATCTTACTCATAATCAGTTTGTTTATATTGTTTTATAATAAGTTAATGATTCATAATCAAGGGTGCAAAGATACGACTTTAGTTTGAAAGTTTATCAAGTTTGTAAAGTTGAAAGTTTATCAAGTTTGAAGGTTTTATCGTGCGAACGAAATGAGCAAAATGTAGGTGGGACAAAACTGAATAAAAATTGAAAACAGGGTGTGATTTGCAACGAAAATTGTCGTACTTTTGCCGCCCGAAAAAGCGAGGGGATGTAGCTCAGTTGGTAGAGCACTTGGTTCGCAATCAAGGGGTCGCGGGTTCGAATCCCGTCTTCTCCACCAAGAAAACTTTAATCGTTGATAATCAATGGTTAAAGTTTTTTTATACCCCCATCTCCAGCAGGACCGCCGCCGTGAGAAAAAGGGTGAGCACCACCTCCTTGGTGATGGTCAGTCGGCGGCTTGGCGCGTAGGAGGCAAGATACAGGGAAAGCGGAAGAGACAGGTAACAGGCTGAAGCAGGGAAGGGCAGGTTGGTCAGAAGCAACACACCCACAAGAACGAAAAAAAGAATGTGGATGTTGATAAATCGCTTCCGCACGACGATGAGTTTGTAATCGAAGCGTATTTTCAGTCGTACAAATATGTAAACCAAGAGGAGGGAACCGACAATGGCGCTGATGACGGCCACAATGGACGGTTGTGTCCCCGTAAGGAGGGGAAAGTTCAGATGTGCTTGCGTGAAAGTGTCAAAATCCTGCGGGAGGCTTCCCACGAAAAAGGAGCATGCAGCAATATATATATATGGTATAAGGATGCCGGTGATGACGACAAAGATGTCGCTGATGGAGTTGAAACGGTTGGTGAGCAGTATGAAGAGGAATGCTGCCGCAAGCAGGAAGAGAGACAGGTCGAAGAAGGTGGCGGCACCCACCAAGATTCCTGCCACCAGAACTCTGCTCTTCTGGTGGCCGCGACCGGAGTCGTCAATCAGAAGCAGCAGCGCGGTCATGACAGTGTTTGCAATGAAGATGGGCGAGCAAACCGCAGCGGGTCCGCCCGCCACGGTGAAGAGCGTCAATGCCGCACAAGGCAGCAAGGAAGTCTGCTCGTCGAACTTGCTCCGTTTGAAATAGACAAAGAGCATAACCTGCTGTAAGGCAAACAGGAACAGGATGGCGATCCGCGCTGAAAGGGGATAGGTATTCACCCATTTCCCGATGGATTGTGCGTATGGCAGAAAAGAATCAGGTGAGCAGAAAGTGACCGGCAGTGCGAACAGTTGGTAGCAAAACAGCCCCGACAGCGCGACCAAGACGAAAATCTGAAACCGTAAGTCTTTCTGTAACAGGTAAAACATATCAAGAAATAGGACGGCAAACTTACGCAAAATATTTTTTATAAAATGCACGGAAAGGTATTCCCGCTAATGTATTTTTTACTATTTTTGCCCGCCTTTTCGTGAAATAGCGAAATTGCTGTGTATTAGGATAATTATAAGTTTCAAAATATGAAAAGTAAAGTTTTAGTAAGCACGCTTTTAATCATTATTGCTTTGATTTTCGTCTTTTTGACGACCAAATCCATCCTCCGTCCCAAGAAATTCGCTGATGTTTACAATGCGAGAAAGGAGTTGAATGTCAACCGCTTGACGGCCATTGCCGAATTGCAGAAACTCTACAAGAAGGAAAACGGCGAGTATGCTGCCAAAATCGAGGACCTGGAGGAATTTTACACCAATGGTTTCTTCACGGTGACCTCCACCCGCCGTACCAGCGATACCATTCCTGAAGGTCTTTCCATGGAAGAAGCTGAGAAGCAGGGCTACTACGAAACCGTCGAAATCAAAGTCCCCATCAAGGAGAAAATGGAAGAAACCCTCGGCGAAATCAACAAAAAGCGCGACTACAGTGACTATGTCGTGATGGAGAACTTCCAGTATATTCCCTATACCGACAACCAGAAGTACAAAATCGAAATCTGCACCACGGATTCAACCGTGCAGAAGTTCGCTGTCTATGTCCCCGTCGAGGTGATCCTGACCGATCTTCAGAAGTCCACTATTCCGGCGGAAAAGAACTTCATCAGCCGCGGCCTCGGCAAAATTTTCTACAGCGGTCTTGAAAACGACATGCGCGAGAGAAGAAACTGTGTCGGCGTGCAGTTGGGCGACACCGTGAAACCCTCCATCGAAGTCATCGAGTATGGAAAAACCGCGGAATAATGCCAGTTACAAGGCAGTCGGTCTGCACACAAACGGCTTCTCGCTATTGAAAGCTCAGCCCGACGGCTCGTTCCTGCTATCCAACCATAAGAATGCCTCATTCACTGCATTGCTCCGTGAATGTGGCATTTTCTTTGGCGAGGGGTCGCACGACGTCCGCGTGGTCGTCAATCCGATGCCCCCCGTCCTTGTTCCCGACGAACTTTTTGAGGAACCCGCCTCTCAATTTCTGAAAATTCACACGGAACTATCAGATAACGACACGGTTATGCGTGACGAGTGGGATGGATATTCCGTCCTTTATCCTGTTCCCACAGGGAAAGTGGAACAGCTGAGACAGGTGGGTATCACTCCCGTCTTTCAACACAGCTCCATGGTCCTCGCCCGCTATCTCCAACTTAACTGCAGCGACACGCCCCATCGGATGCTTCTCTTCTTTCACGGCTCTATGGCAGAGTCCATCCTGTTCTGTTACAACCGTTTGGTGTTTGTCAGCGGCTTCCGTTTCACCATCGGCGACGAGGTGGTTTATCACATTGCTAATGTCCTCCGGCAGCATGAAATCGAAGCCGACGAGTGCCATCTGCTCTTTGGCGGGGAACTTCCGGAAGCAAAAAAGAGTTTCGAGCTTGTGAACCAATACTTCCCGGATATGGACTGGGCCGGCGACCGTCTGCCCGCCACTATACGTACTGCCGAGGGGAAGGAAGTGGCGGCGCACACCGTCCTGAATCTGTTACCGTTTTAACCTGAATCACCTATGCGAATCATTTGCGGCAAGAACAAGGGCCGGCACATCAAGGCACCGGACAACCTTCCCGTGCGACCCACCACCGACATGGCCAAGGAGAGCCTGTTCAATATCCTCAACAATTACTTTTATTTTGAGGCCGTTACGGTCATCGACCTGTTTGCGGGAACGGGCAATGTCAGTCTGGAATTCGCCTCCCGCGATGCGGTCTCGGTGCTGGCGGTGGACATCCACCAGCCGTGCGTGAACTTCATCAAGAAGATGGCGGGCGAACTGAAATATCTGAACCTTACGGCCATCAAGGCCGATGCTTTCTCTTTTTTGGAGCACCAGAAGCTGCCGGTGGACATCATCTTCGCCGATCCGCCCTACGATATGGAAGGTATCGAAAAAATCCCGCAGCTGGTATTCGAGCGCAACTTGCTGAAGCCCGACGGATGGCTGGTCATTGAACACAAGAAGGAGGTGGATTTCTCAAACCATCCCAAGTTTTACCAGCACCGTCACTACGGGCGGGTGAATTTCAGTTTTCTGGTCAATATGTCGGAAACGGAGGGAACGGATTCGGAGCCGGCGGTTTAGACTTCCTGCACACTTGTTTTAATATCTTTGACATTCAGTTGGATGGATGTCACGTTGTTCCATGTGTTCTCCTCTACATGGTAGAGCATGTCGAACTCGCGCCCGGAGGTGATTTTGTCGAAATTCTCTTTTTGGTTGAAGGCGATGGCATCGATGGGACGGCAGTTGCGGTCGCGGTAGCAGACCCGCATCTTGATGTGCTTTTCGCCGACGATCTTGCCGTTGCCCTCCTCCACGAGGCGGCGGGTGAGGAAGATGGGCGCCATGTTGCCCGGACCGAACGGGGCGAATCGTTTCAGGTTGGCCATGAAGCTGTTGGTGATGTCGGTGAGGTCGAGCTCCATGTCCACGTCGATTTCGGGGATGAAGGCGCTTTCGTCCTGGATGTTGTCGGCGACGTACTGCTCGAACTTGTCGATGAAGGCCTGGAGGTTCTCTTCCTTGAGGGAGAGGCCGGCGGCGTAGGTGTGGCCGCCGAAGTGCTCCAGCAGGTCGGCGCAGTGGTCGATGCCGCTGTAGATGTTGAACTCTTTGATGGAGCGGGCCGAGCCGGTAATCAGACCGTCGGTGGATTTGGTGAGGATGATGGTGGGACGGTAGAATTCCTCCACGATGCGGGAGGCGACGATACCGATGATGCCCTTGTTCCAGCCGGGATTGTAGAGCACGATGCTCTTGCGGTGGCGGAAGTCGTCGTTGGAGAGTATCTCGTTGACGGCTTCGCCGGTGGCCTTCTTGTCGAGGTCGCGGCGGGTGTCGTTGTGGGAGTTGATGTTCTTGCCGATCTCCATCGACTTGTCCTCGTCGTCGCAGATGAGCAGCTTGACTGACTCGCGGCCGGTGTTGATGCGGCCGGCGGCGTTGATGCGGGGACCGACGTTGAAGACGAGGTCGGTGACGGAGATCTCGCGGTTGAAGATGGTGTTGCCGGTGGGGGGGTAGTGGATCTTGGTGCCCGACTGCTCGATGATGGACTTGATGCCGACACGGGGCCAGCGGTTGATGATGATGAGGCCGAAGTGGGCGAGGATGCGGTTCTCGCCGGTGATGGCGACGATGTCGGAGGCGATGCTGATGGCCACAAGGTCAAGCTGCTGGAGCCAGAGCTGGTCGGGGAGGTCGAACTTCTTGCAATAGCCTTGGATGAGCTTGAAGCCGACACCGCAGCCGGAAAGTTCTTTGTAGGGGTAAGGACAGCCGCTGCGCTTGGGGTCGAGGACGGCGTACGCGTCGGGGATTTCGTCCCCCTCGAGGTGGTGGTCGCAGATGATGACATCAATGCCGTAGCTGTTGGCGAAGGCCACCTTGTCGTTGGCCTTGATGCCGCAGTCGAGCGATATCAGCAGGGTGAAGTCGTTGGCGTGGCAGTATTCGATGCCCTGGTCGGAAATACCGTAGCCCTCGAGGTAGCGGTCGGGAATGTAGTATTCGATGTAGTTCTTGTAGTCGGATCCGATGATGTCGCGCAGGAACGAATAGACGAGTGCCACGGCGGAGGTGCCGTCCACGTCGTAGTCGCCGTAAATCAGGATTTTTTCGTTGTCGATGACGGCCTTGGAAAGACGCTCCACCGCCTTGTCCATGTCCTTCATAAGGAAGGGGTCGTGCAGTTTCGAGATGTCGGGGTTGAAGAACAATTCGGCGTCTTCCATTGTCCGGATGCCGCGGTTGATAAGCAGGGAGGCAAGCGGTTTCTCAATGGACAATAATTTGCTAAACTCCTCAACTTCCCGTTCGTCCGGCGAGGGACTGAGAATCCAACGTTTTTCCATTTTACAAAATTTTACAAGGCGGCAAAGATACTAAAATCTTGTTTTAATTCTATCAAAAGTTGAAAAAAAATAAAAAAAATCATGGACGGAAATTTATTAAAAATAATTCTCGGGACTTCAAAGAAAAAAGTTTCAAAAACCGCAATCCGATTGGAAATTTCTTGTAAATTTGCACCTCATTATAGTTTAATGTAAAAAAAATATAAGTTATTAATAAATAGTGTTTTAAAAGACATTTAGTATGAAAAAAATCACCAACAATGTGGGACTTGGCAAGCTGGCCATGCTTTTGGATGCGGTCATTGCCGTCTGTATCATCATCTCTGTAGTCCTCCTCATCCGTTTCGACAAGGTGAATGTCCAGTACCAGAACACGAAACCGATGTACGATGCCTACGTGAAGGATTCACTCCGTCTGGAGCAGGTCATCGGCGACTGCCAGAAGAAAATCGACAATGCCGAGGAACAGAAAGTCATCCTGACCGCCAAGATCGACTCCATGAAGGCAGAATACAAGGCCATTGAAAAAGACCGTAAGGTGGAAAAGAAAGTGAAGGACGACCTCCAGAACGCCATCAAGTTCGATGAAGACCAGTACAACAGTTTTGTGGCTGCCATTACGGAAGATTCTACCATGCAGGTATGCGCAGGTGACACCCTGAAGATGAACTGCGTGGCCAATGCCGATATGATTGGCAAATACACCCAGTTGGAACAGGATTCAAAAGGTCCGCGTAAAGCGTATAACGTCGTGATTATGATTGCCATCCTCCTCTTCATTGGCAAGGTGGTCCTCTTCGCCCTCTGGTCGTTCAAGAACATGAAGAATGTGCATGCCGTCTCCCCGTGGATGGAAAAGAGCACGAAGCCGATGTGGGCCATCCTGGGCTGGTGCATCCCTGTCTATAACCTGATGAAACCCTGCTCCGTTTTCTCCGAATTGTGGGACGAGACCAAGTACATCCTGAAGAGCAAGGAAATCGTTGCTGACGATGAAGACGAGAACCAGATGGAATTCATCGGCCTCTGGTGGGGTCTCCACCTCTTCGCCAAGTGCATCCTCCCGCTCGTGGTCGGCGGCCTGATGGTCTGCTTCAACTACTGGTTCCTGCCCATCGCCTGCACGGACTTCCTCAATATGGGTGTCTTCTTCGGCATCAAGGGATTCTTCCTTAACCTCAACCACACGTTTGTCGCCATCCTCGTCATCCTCGCATGGCTGCTTTATATGGGTTATGAGATTTACATGATCAATTCCTATAACAAGATGAACAAGATGCTGGTGGACAACGAAAGCAAGCTGTAACCGAAATCTTTCATTTTATGTATAAAATAAGTCCGCTGTCTGATGGCAGCGGACTTATTTGTTGTCGGAATTGTAGAGATGTTTCACGAAACGTCTCTACAGGGACGTTTTAATTGTCGCGGTTATCGTCGTAATCCCTGTATTTCACCTTTTCAATGATATAGAAAACCAATACGAGGAACAGGGTTCCGCCGCCAGCTTTCGCCATCACCTCTCCGCCGGGCCACTTCATATACATGAAAAGAAGTCCGAGTATCAACACCGGGATGGAGAAACACAGCAGCTTCTTCATGAAGGCTTTGTATCCTTTGGATTTGAATAATTGGTCGAGATCTGACATTTGTTTTGGTTTTAATATTAAAATAATGTAGAGACGCAAAATTTTGCGTCTCTACAAAAGAAATTACATTCGTATTATCTCGTTATTAGTTCTTTCCCGTGGCGATGTTGAAGGTGTCGGTGGCGATGACCAATTCTTCGTTGGTGGCCACGACCACGAGTTTCACCTTGGAGTCGGGGGTGGAGATGATGGCGTCGTCGCCGATGACGGTCTTGTTCTTCTCCTTGTCGAGCTTGGCGCCGAGGAATTCAAGGCCTTCGCAGATGGGTTCTCTCTGGAAGAAGGCGTTCTCGCCGATGCCGCCGGTGAACAGGATGACGTCCACGCCGCCCATTGCCGCCGCATAGGCACCGATGTATTTCTTCACTCTGTAGGAGAACATGTCGAAAGCGTAGGTGGAACGCAGGTCGCCCGCTTCTTTGCCGGCACGGATGTCGCGCATGTCAACGCCCTTGCCTGAAACGCCTTTCAGGCCGCACTCCTTGTTGATGAAGGTGGTGATCTGCTTGAAGTTCATGTTCTCTTTCTCCGCGATGTGGAGCATCACGCCGAGGTCGAGGTCGCCGCAGCGGGTGCCCATGATCAGACCTTCCACTGGAGTGAAGCCCATGGAGGTGTCAACGGACTTGCCGTCCTTGATGGCGCAGATGGAGGCGCCGCTACCGAGGTGGCAGCTGATGATCTTGGAGTGGTTGTAGTCCACGCCGGCGATTTCGGCGGCACGCGGTCCGACGAACTTGTGGCTGGTGCCGTGGAAGCCGTAACGGCGGATGCGGTCTTCTTCATAATATTTGTAAGGAATGGCGTACAGATAGGCGTGAGGCGGCATGGTCTGGTGGAAGGAGGTGTCGAAAACGGCCACATGGGGGACGTTGGGGAGCAGCTTCTTCATGGAGTTGATGCCGACGAGGCTGGCGGGGTTGTGGAGGGGGGCAATCTTGCACAGCTTTTCGATTTCGGCAATCGCCTTGTCGTCAATCAGGCAGCTCTGGGTGAAGTACTCGCCGCCGTGTGCCACGCGGTGACCCACCGCGCCGATTTCATCGAGGGAAGTGATGACGCCCATCTTCGGGTCGGTCAGCGCGTCCAGCACCAGCTTGATGCCGGCGGCGTGATCCGGAATAGGGGTCTGGGTGTAGTATTTGTCCTTGCCGACCGGCTTGTGGGTGAACTCGCCCATTTCAAGGCCGATGCGCTCCACCAAACCCTTGGCTTTCAGCTCGGCATTGTTGGCCATGTCGATGAGTTGGTACTTGAGGGAAGAACTTCCGCAGTTGATGACTAAAACTTTCATAGTTGATTATTTGGTTGATAAAATTTATGTGATTAATTGTTTTCGCTTTTCAAAAAACGGGGCAAAGATAACACTTTTTTCCTTTATCTTTGCACCCGTTTCAAAAATAAGGAGAATGAAAACGAAACGTGTGTTTATCGGCATTTTCGGCCGTCGCAACCAAGGGAAAAGTTCGTTGGTCAACGCCCTTGCGGGGCAGGATGTCGCCATCGTGTCGGACATTGCCGGCACGACGACGGACCCCGTGCGGAAAAGCATCGAGATTTTCGGCATCGGTCCCGCCGTTCTGGTCGATACGGCTGGCATTGACGACGACGGTCCGCTCGGCGGGCAGCGCGTCCGCAAGAGCTACGAGGCCCTCAAGACCGTGGATGTGGCGCTCTTGGTGATCTCGCACAACACGTTCGGTGACCCCGAACGCGCCGCCCTCACCCGCTTCCGGGAGTTCTCTGTCCCCTTCGCCATCGTCCACAACAAAGCTGATGAACAGCCGCTGTCCGCCGCCCTCCGTGAGGAACTGCAGCGGCTGGAGGTGCCCGTGCTGGAGTGTACCGCCCGCACCCGCGCCGGCATCCCGGAACTGATCGACGCCATCGTGCGGATCACCCTGCCTTCTGCGTACCAGGCCGACACGCTGGTCGGCGACTTGGTGCGGGCGGGCGACGAGGTGGCCTTGGTGATGCCGCAGGATTCGGAAGCGCCCGAAGGCCGCCTCATCCTGCCGCAGGTGCAGCTCATCCGCGACCTGCTCGACAACCACGCGGTGGCGGCGTGCCTCCAGCCCGAAGAACTTCAGGACTATCTGAAAACCCATAAACCGGCCTTCGTCATCACTGACAGCCAAGTTTTTGCCAAAGTGGCTGAGGTGGTTCCGCACGAAATCCCGCTCACCAGCTTCAGCATCATCCTTTCGCGGGCGAAGGGCAACTTCGACCTCTTTTTGGAAGGAACGCCGTTCCTCAGCCAATTGGCCGACGGCGACCGCGTGCTGATGATGGAGTCGTGCACCCATGTCACCTCGTGCGAGGACATCGGGCGGCACAAGATTCCCACGCTGGTGCGGAAGGTCACTGGAAAAAAGTTGGAGTTCGACTTCGTGGCGGCGTTGGAGCCGCTGCCCGACGACCTGACGAAGTATGCCATCGCCATCCAGTGCGGCGGTTGCATGGTGACCAAGAGGCAGTTGCGCAACCGCGTGGCACAGTTGTCGGATGCGGGAGTGCCTGTCACCAACTACGGGATGGCCATTGCGTGGCTTACCGGCATCTTCGGGCGTGTGACGGAGATTTTCTGCGAAAAATAGGAGGATTTCTGCAAAAAAATTTTTTTCAGAAATTCGTTTGAAACACCCCTGTTTTTAATTTTTTAATGCTACCTTTGCAACCCCTCTGTAGAGACGCTATATTATGACGTCTCTACAAAATGTTTTCATCGCGTTCCAACGCCATAACACGTTTTATATCATTGCATTATAATGAACGGAAATAACATATTGTCCCAGTTGAACGATTCGCAGCGTGCCGCCGTGCAGGAGGTCGCCGGTCCGGTGATGGTGATTGCCGGTGCCGGTTCGGGCAAGACCCGTGTGCTGACCTACCGCATTGCCTACATGCTGGAGCAGGGGATTGTGCCGTGGCGTATCCTTGCCCTCACCTTCACCAACAAGGCCGCCCGTGAAATGACCGAGCGTATCCAGAAACTCATCGGTGACGGGCGTGCCAAGGCCGTGCAGATGGGTACGTTCCACTCCGTCTTCCTCCGCATCCTGCGTACCGAAGCCGAGAAAATCGGTTTTTCCCGTTCCCTCACCGTCTATGACACCGATGATAGCAAGTCGCTGCTGCGCAATATCATCAAGGAGATGAACCTTGACCCCAAAATTTACGTTGTCAATTTCATCCTCAACCGCATCTCCGCCGCCAAGTCGAATCTCCTCTCCGACGAGGACTACGCTCGTAATACGGAGGCTAAACAATACGACAAGGAGTGCGGAAAACCTCTCGTTTCAGAGATTTTCACCCGCTACAACAAGCGGATGCACAACGCCAATGCGATGGACTTCGATGACATATTATATTATATGAATGTGTTGCTCCGTGACCATCCCGATATGCTGTTCAAGTACCAGAACCGTTTTCAGTACGTTTTGGTGGACGAGTATCAGGATACGAACTTCGCACAATATATGATAATCAAGAAGATAGCGGCATCGCACCATAATATCTGCGTGGTGGGCGATGATGCCCAGAGCATCTACGGCTTCCGCGGCGCCGACATCAACAACATCCTCAATTTCAAAAGGGATTATCCCGAGGCGAAGCTCATCAAACTGGAGCAGAACTACCGTTCCACCCAAAACATCGTCAATGCAGCCAACGCTGTCATCAAAAACAACAACAAACAGATACCCAAGAAGGTGTGGACGGAGAACGAGGAGGGAACGCCGATTTCCGTGCTGCAGTCGGGTACGGAGAACGACGAGGCAGCGGCGGTTTGTGACTCCATTTTCGAGGTGGAGCATAACTATCATGTTGATTATAACGACATTGCCATCCTCTATCGTACCAATATGCAGTCGCGTGCATTGGAAGAGATGCTGATGAAGCGCCACATTCCGTATCGGATTTACGGCGGTGTCTCGTTCTATGCCCGCAAGGAAATCAAGGATGTGCTGGCGTACTGCCGTCTGGCTGTCAACCACTACGATGAGGAGTCGCTGCGGCGGGTTATCAATTACCCGTTGCGGGGCATCGGCGACACAACGGTGGAGCGTGTGGTGGCGTGCGCAAACGAGCACAATGCCCGCGTGTGGGACGTGATTGAGAACCCTGTCTTTTTCGAGGTTCCCGTCAATGGTCCGACCAAGGAGAAACTGATGGACTTCGCCAACAAGATCAAGAGTTTCACCGCTTTGCTCGCAACGAAGGATGCCTATGAGATGGGCAAGCATATCGTTTTCGCCTCCGGCATTGCCGCCGCGCTCAAGGCCGACCCCTCCGACAAGGACCGTATGGACAATGTGGAGGAGCTGCTGGACGCCATGAAAGATTTCTCCGAAAATGCGGAGGAACCCACCTTCAATGATGACACGGGAGAGGTGATTGAGAACTTCACTCCGACGTTGGACCGTTTTCTGGAAAGTGTGGCGCTGCTGACCGACGCGGACGAGAAGGACAGCGAGGAGGAGCACAAGGTGAAACTGATGACCATCCACGCGGCCAAGGGCCTGGAGTTCGACTATGTCTATATCACCGGCCTGGAGGAGAATCTGTTCCCGTCGGCGATGTCGATTGGGTCGAGGCGGGAGCTGGAGGAGGAGCGTCGTCTGTTCTATGTGGCCATCACCCGTGCCAAGAAGGTGTTGACCATCACGCA
Source organism: Bacteroidales bacterium (assembly GCA_016285085.1). Classification (GTDB taxonomy): domain Bacteria; phylum Bacteroidota; class Bacteroidia; order Bacteroidales; family WCHB1-69; genus UBA1756. The sequence continues at coordinate 38,869 of JAEEQA010000007.1, read as the reverse complement.
TGCGCAGACGAGGTACCGTTTCGGCAGCATGCAGTTCTGCGAGCCGAGCCGTTTTCTGGACGAAATCCCGCTGTCGTGCCAGAAGACCCTTCGGAAAGCCTCTTCGGGGAAAGGGTTGTTCTCCGGAAAGAGCGGGGCGGGGGAGGTGTATAGCGGCAAGACCTTCGTGCCCAAGTCGAAGCTGCCGGCCAAGCCCAAGCCCGACTTCAGCGCGTCGTCCGTCGGGCGGATTGCCACCCCTCCCGAAATCGTGCCGGGACTGAGAATCTACCACCTCAAGTTCGGCTATGGTACGGTGTCGAAGATCGACGGCACCGGTGAGGACCGGAAAGCGGTCGTCAATTTTGAAACTCTCGGCGAAAAAGTGCTGCTGTTGAAATTCGCCAAGTTGATCATCCCGAAAGACGGCGGCAAAAAATAAATTTTTTTGAAACAAAAAAGGAAAAAGGGCGTATAAAGTCAAGATTTGCAAGTATCTTTGCAGCCCTTTTTTCAGAATAAAACCAAGACAAGAATATGGGACTATCCTCTTTATTTACAAAGGAAATTGCAATTGACCTCGGTACGGCCAACACCGTTATTTTGCACAATGACAAGATCGTAGTGAACGAGCCGTCCATTATTGCTATAGAGAAAAGCACGCACCAACTGAAGGCGGTGGGCAAGCTGGCCCTGATGATGCAGGGCAAGACCCACGAGGACCTTCAGACCATCCGTCCTTTGAAAGACGGTGTGATCGCCGACTTCCAGCATACCGAGATGATGCTCAAGGAGTTCATCAAGATGGCGGGCACGCGCGGATTCATCATCCCGCCCGCGTTGAAGATGGTGATCTGCATCCCCTCCGGCATCACCGAAGTGGAGGAGCGTGCTGTGCGCGACTCCGCCGAACAGGCCGGCGCCAAGGACGTGCGAATGATCTACGAACCGATGGCCGCCGCCATCGGTATCGGTCTGGATATCATGAGTCCTGACGGAAACATGGTGATTGACATCGGCGGCGGTACCAGCGAAGTGGCCGTCCTGGCCCTCGGTGGCGTCGTGACCCGCAAGTCGAGCAAGACCGCCGGCGACGAGTTCAACGACAACATCATTGACTACATGCGCCGTAAGCACAATATCGCCATCGGTGAAACCACGGCCGAGCGCATCAAGATCAATGTTGGTTCCGCCATTGAGGACTTGGAGAATCCGCCTGAAGATTACGAAGTCAAGGGACGTGACCTGGTGCAGGGCGTGCCGATGGCTGTCAAGGTGAACTACCGCGAGATTGCCGCTGCTCTTGACCACTCCATCTCCGAAATCGAGCAGAGTGTCATCAGCGCCCTGGAGTGTACGCCTCCCGAATCCTCCGCCGATATCTACAACAACGGCATCTACCTGGCCGGTGGTGGCGCGTTGCTGCGCGGCCTCGACAAGCGAATCTCGAAGCTGACGGGTCTGCAGGTGCATGTGGCCGACAATCCGCTGATGGCGGTGGCACGGGGCACGGGCATCGCCCTCAAGAATTTCGACAAGTTCCCCTTCTTGATCAAATAGAAGAGAAAGGGAATCTATAATTGTAGAGACGCAAAATTTTGCGTCTCTACTTTTTTTGTAATTTTGCGGCTTCAAATTCAGAACGTATGGATAATGAAAAACGTGCGGGCTTTACCAGTGGTTTTGGCGCAGTGGCCGCCGCTGCCGGTTCAGCCATCGGACTGGGGAACATCTGGCGTTTCCCGTACACAGTCGGACAAAACGGCGGCGGTGCTTTCCTCTTGATTTACATCATCTTTGTGTTTGCGTTAGGCGTGCCCTTGATCATGAGTGAGTTCATCATGGGGCGCCGCTCCGGTCACAATGTACTGGGTGCCTTCCGCTCGCTCGCCCCGCAGCGCAAGGCATGGCAGTCGGTGGGTTGGCTCGCCATCCTCTCGGCGTTTATGATCTATTCTTTCTACAGCGTGGTCGCCGGTTGGACTTTCAATTACATCATCCTCGCGGGTGCAGGCAAATTCGAGGGACAATCGGCGGAAGCCGTTGGACAGATTTTCAGTAATTTCACCACCCATGCGTGGCATCCGATTTTCTTTTTGGGACTGTTCATCCTTTTCACTGCCGGTGTGGTGGTGAAGGGTGTGCAGAAGGGCATTGAGAAGACCTGCAAGGTGCTGATGCCCGTGCTGTTGCTGCTGATGATCCTGCTGTGTGTCCGCTCCGTCACCCTTGAAGGGGCAGGCAAAGGGCTGGAGTTCCTGTTCAATCCCGACTTCAGTGCGTTGACTGCGGGCGGTATCCTTTCGGCACTTGGACAGGCATTGTTCTCCCTCAGTCTCGGCATGGGCTGTTTGGTCACTTACGGCTCGTACGTTCGTAAAGAGGATAATCTGATGAAAACCAGTGTCAGCATCGCCGCTGCCGACACACTGATTGCTGTTTTGGCCGGTGTGGCGATTTTCCCGGCGGTTTTCGCTTTCGGGATGAGCCCCGCCAGTGGGCCGAGTCTTGTCTATGTGGTGCTGCCGAACGTATTCAATGCCATGCCTTTAGGTATCGTGTTCGCCACGCTGTTCTTTGTACTGCTCACCATCGCGGCCCTTACCTCCACCATTTCCCTGTTGGAAATTCTGGTTGCATGGGCGGTGGAAGAATTGCACATGAAACGTATCATGGCCACTATCTTCTGTTCGGTGATTGTCTTCATCATCGGTGCACTGTGTTCACTTTCCTTTGGGTCGCTTCACGATTTCACCATTTGCGGGCAGACCATATTCGGTCTCTTCGACAAGCTCACGGCCACCTACTTCATGCCCATTGGCGCATTGGCACTCACGTTGTTTGTGGGGTGGCAGCTGCCTTCGGCCGACTCCCGCGATGAACTCACCAACGGCGGCACCCTTAAATTCACCTACTATAAGGTTTGGCTCTTCACCGTTCGCTATATTGCCCCCATTGCCCTTGTCATCATCCTGATTGCCGGTTCGTTGGGCGCGGAAATATAACCAATGTTGGATGGAGACGCACGGCCGGGGTAGAAGAAATTACGACACAAAATGAGACGCGGTACACCGTGTCTCTACATATTTTGATGAATAATGACACAGACTGATCTCATTGATCTCTTTAATGCTAACGAACCGGATCTTCATAGAATGGATCCGTTGGATGATTTTTATGAAAACAGTGTCGGCGGTCGTTTGCGGATTACCGGGTTGAGCGGGTCGTCGCTGTCGCTGGCATTGGCGCCGCTTTTTTCGCAACTGAAACAGAATCAGCTGTTTGTTTTTCCTGACAAGGAGTCTTCGGCATTCTTTTACCATGATATTGAAAAGATGCTGGATGATGCCAACCGGCCGATTGAACGGAAAAAGGTACACTATTTCCCGGCCTCGTACCGACGCCCTTACGAGCCGCAGGAAACGGACAACGCCAACATCAAGCTCCGTTCGGAAATCATCAACAAACTGTTGTATGCCGAGGGAAAAAGTGTGATTGTGACCTATCCAGAGGCGCTGGCGGAAAAGTTGACCTCCACCAAGATTCTGAAAAAGAATTCATTCGCCATCAAGAAAGGGGAAACACTCTCCATTGACGACTTCGTCAATTTCCTGTATGAGGCGCAGTACCGGCAGGACGATTTCGTCTTTGAACCGGGTCAGTTTGCGTGGCGCGGCGCCATCTTCGACGTTTTCTCCTTTTCGGAAGAATACCCTTACCGCATTGAGTTGTCGGGTGATACGGTGGAATCCATCCGGTTGTTCGACACCAATACCCAGCTTTCCATCCGGGAGGTCTCCACGCTGCACATCATGCCGCTGGCTTCCGATCTGGAGGTGAAGGAGCGGGTCAGCTTCTTTGACTTTCTCGGTCCGGATGACATTTTTTGGCTCAAAAAGACAAACGATATCCGTACCACCCTCCATCGCAATTTCAAGAAGGTGGTCGAGGAGTTCGAAAAGATTGATTCGCCCATCAGCCACCTTTTGCCCGAAGATTTGTACATTGATTCGGATATTTTTCTTCAAAACATTGAAAATCATAAAATTGTAGAAATTGATTCGGATTGGTTCAAAGAGTATTCCGCTGTCTGCGATTTTGAAATCGCTCCCCAGAATGCTTTCAGCAAGAATGTGGATATGCTTCTGGCAGAATGGATTGACAACCACGAGCACGGCTACACGACGGTCTTTCTGACCGAAAACGAGCAGCAACGCACCCGCATGGAACACATCATCGGGGATTTGCTTCAGGTGTATAATGCCAAGCACGAAACGAACTATGCGCCCGCCGACCTCTATGCCCCGATGGGCTTTGTGCTGCACGAGGGTTTCCGCGACGAGGACGGAAAATTGTGCGTCTATACCGACCATCAGATCTTTGAGCGCTATCACCGCTTCGTCATCCGCGACCGCTACAAACGGAGCGAGGCCTTCACGTTGAAAGAGGTTTGTGACCTGCAACCCGGTGATTATGTGGTACATATCGACCATGGTATCGGCGTTTACGAAGGTCTGGCGAAGATGGATGTGAACGGCGTGGAGCAGGAGGTCATCAAGTTGGTGTATAAGGAAGGCGACGTGTTGTATATCAGCATCCACTCGCTGCACAAGATTTCGAAATATGTGGGGAAGGAGGGTACGCCGCCCACGCTGCACCGCTTAGGTTCGGGCACGTGGGAGAAGATGAAGGAGCGTACCAAACGCCGAGTGAAGGAGCTGGCGGTGGACCTCATCAAGCTGTACGCCAAGCGTAAGTCGATGAAGGGGTTCGCTTATTCTACTGACACCTACCTGCAAACCGAGTTGGAGGCGTCGTTCATGTACGAGGACACCCCCGACCAGGTGAAGGCGATGCACGACATCAAGGAGGATATGGAATCCGACTGCCCGATGGACCGCCTTTTGTGCGGCGATGTGGGCTTCGGAAAGACCGAGGTCGCCATCCGCGCCGCGTTCAAGGCGGTGTGCGACAGCAAGCAGGTGGCCGTCCTCGTGCCGACGACCGTGCTGGCATTGCAGCACTTCACCACCTTCTCCGAGCGCCTCAAGGGAATGCCCTGCAAAGTGGGCTACATCAACCGTTTCCGTTCCGCAAAACAGATCAAGGATACGCTGACTCAACTCAAGGAAGGAAAAATCGACATCTTGATCGGTACGCACCGCATCTTGGGTAAAGATGTTGTATTCAAGGATTTGGGCTTGCTGATTATTGATGAGGAGCAGAAGTTCGGGGTAGGAGCGAAGGAGAAACTGCGCGAGCTGAAGGTGACGGTGGACACGCTGACGATGTCGGCGACGCCGATCCCACGCACGCTGCAGTTCTCGATGATGGGTGCCCGCGACATCTCCGTCATCGCCACCCCGCCGCTCAACCGTTACCCCATCCAGACAGAGGTGCATACGTTTGACGAAGACATCCTGCGGGATGCGGTGAATTTTGAGATCCAGCGTGGCGGGCAGGTGTTTGTGGTACATAACAAAGTGCAGAATATCATGGAGATAGCGGGCATGGTGAAGCGACTGGTGCCGGATGCACGCGTTGCCGTCGGCCACGGCCAGATGGAGGGCAAGGAGCTGGAAAAGGTGATGATGGACTTCATCGACGGACGTTACGACGTGCTGGTCGCCACCACGATCGTGGAGTCGGGATTGGACATCACCAATGCCAATACGATGGTGATCAACGATGCCCAGAACTTCGCACTGAACGTGCTGCACCAGTTGCGCGGGCGCGTGGGGCGCAACAACAAGAAGGCGTTCTGTTACATGCTCACCAAGCCGTTTGACACGCTCAACGATCAGGCGCGCAAGCGGTTGAAGGCCATTGAGGACTATTCCGAAATCGGCAGCGGCTTCCAGATTGCGATGCGCGACATGGACATCCGCGGTGCCGGCGACGTGCTGGGCGCGGAACAGAGCGGCTTCATCTCCGACATCGGTTTCGAGATGTACCAGAAGATTCTGAACGAGGCCATCCAGGAGTTGCAGGACGAGGGCGGTTACGACGAAGAGCAAAGCACCGACCAGCTGGTGCAACGCGAGTGCATGTTGGAAACCGACCTGGGGTTGCTGTTCCCAAGTGACTATGTGTCAAGTCTCAGTGAGCGTATGAGTCTGTATAAGGAACTGGATCAGATTCGGGCGGACGAGGAACTGGCGAAGTTCCGCAGCAAGCTCACGGATATGTTCGGGGCCATCCCGCCCGCCACGGAAGAGCTGTTGCAAACCATCCCGCTCCGGCGCAAGGCTGCCAATCTCTTCTTTGACAAGATCGTGCTGAAAAAGAAGACGTTCGTTGGCTATTTTGTGGAAAATTCCAACGCCGCGTTCTACCAGTCCTCGTTGTTCGGGGAGATTCTGTCGTTTATGCAGAAGCACTATCCCACGGTGCAGATGAAGGAGGTGAACCAGAAGCTGACGCTGCAAATCCGCGACGTGGCCACCATCCAGAAGGCGCTCCATTGGGTGGAAAAGATGGAGTCCGCGACGATAGGGGAAGGGGATAGGTAGCGGCGTGCCTGTAGAAACGCGATTTATCGCGTCTCCGTAAACCGGACGGCGGAACCTCCCCAATTTTCTCCGAAAAAACCATTCTGACATCGTTGTTTACCTGTTTTGAAAACCGGCATTTTTTTGCCCAAAAGTGGTTTTGTTTGTTAAAATGTACCACTTTCTTCTTAAAAATTGCTATTTTATCTTATTGAAAATCAATAAAATATTTTTCAAAGTCGCTTGACAATGGAATTTTTCTGTCGTATCTTTGCGGCATATTTTATTTTCAAAATAGAAGGTATGCAAAAGAACGAAATTGTTTTATACCAGCCTGACAACACCATTTCACTGGAGGTCCGTTTGGAGAATGAAACAGTCTGGCTCACGCAAGCACAGATGGCTGAACTCTTTCAGAAGGACAGAACCGTCATCACACGGCACATCAATAACATTTTCAAAGAGGGTGAACTGGAGTTTGAAGGCAATGTGCATTTTTTGCACTTTGCAAATTCAGATCGTCCTATAGGGCTTTATGATTTGGATGTTATTATATCGGTAGGCTATCGCGTGAAATCAAAGGTGGGGACACAATTCCGTCGTTGGGCTAATGCCGTGCTAAAGGATTATATCCTTCGTGGTTACGCCGTCAACCAGCGGATTGAACGTTTGGAGGAGCGCGTTTCAGAACATGACCAGCAAATCAAATTCTTTGTCCGTACCGCTCTGCCACCCACCCAAGGTATTTTTTACGACGGCCAGATTTTTGATGCCTACGTCTTTGCAGCCGACCTTGTCAAATCCGCAAAAGAAAGCATTTTGTTGATTGACAACTATATCGACGAATCGGTTCTCCTTTTACTGTCAAAAAGGAAAGCCGACGTAACTGCCCGAATCCTCACACGGCAGATCTCGCGGGTATTGGCAACCGATTTGGCCAAGCATAACCAGCAGTATCCGCCCATTACCATAAAAGAATCGTCCCGCTTCCATGACCGTTTTCTGATTATCGACGGAACGGTTTACCACATCGGTGCCTCGTTGAAAGACCTCGGGAAGAAATTGTTTGCCTTTTCCAAATTAGAGGTTCCGGCGGAATGGCTGGGGGTGTAGAGACGCGATTCATCGCGTCTCCATGAACCGGCATTATGTAACCTATTGTAGAGACGCAAAATTTTGCGTCTCTACAGGCACGGACATACACCTGTAGAGACGTTTCATGAAACGTCTCTACAACCGGACATTACACCCCTGCCCAGAAAAACCGTAGAGACGGGGCGCGCCCCGTCTCTACATCCGACCATGTCTAACCACCATCCCCCAGACAATAAAAACAGGGCCGCCACGATGGGACGGGCCTGGGTAGAAAGGATATTTCTTATTTCACAATCCTCTTATTATCAGAGATATTTTGCCCACTCTGCAATTTTTTCCGCCTTGTTGAGGTGGGTGTTGTTGCCGCTAGTAGAATTGGCAACAAAAGTATTGGGACCTGAAATGTTTAATTTCTTATAAACATCACTTGCCTTTTGTCCGTTAAAGACGATTTTTTCAATATTTGGATGCTCGCTTAAATAGTTTTCTATATCTCGTACTACCTCATTCTCGATGTTCTTGTCTGCCGACCCTGCCCGTTTCCCATTCTCATATATATCCCACAAGGCGATTCCATTTTTGACGAGAATCTTTTCTTTATCCTCATCTTTAATAGGTTTGCCATTATTGTAAATGCTTGCTATCATTTCCCAAAAGCAATTTGTCGGATCTGCATAATACTTTTGGCACTCTAGCGATTTTCCTCCAGGTGCAGTGCCTATAATTATTATTTTTGGATTAGGACTTCCAAAGGGGAGAAAGGAAGTGAATGAATTTTCCTGTTTTTTCATCTTTCTTTTGTTTTAATTGGTTATTTACTACCTATTTTACATTTTTTCTGTCAAGATTTCCGCCAAAACATCCTTCTTGCAAAACGAATTACGCTTTCGGGGCATTTTTCTTTAATTCCTGGAGACGAGCAATTTGACGCTTAACTCCGGCAATTAAATCTTGATAACGTTTTATGTCATTGCGCCTGGTCTCAATGACACTTTTATTATACTGGATTACTGACTTAACTTGGGTTTTTATTTTATTTTGCTGTTGACGGTCGGAAATCTCCTTTTTTATTCCTTCGATATAGAGTTTGTATTTTTCTATAACACCTTTTTGTGAATCAATTTGTCTTTGATAGTCTTCTTTTGTTGCCATACTTTTATTAATTTGATAGGCTCTTTTAAAATTTTACGTCACAGCGCGGGCAGAGCCCATTAACCAACACCGTTATTTAATTATTTGCTGATAGGAAGATTCGATAATCAATCACAGTTTGAAAAAACGTTACTCTATATTTTATCTCCTTCCAAAACGCATATCTAATGTGCCATTTTTTTTGTAGTGATACACGGGTGCAATTATGACCAAAATTATAAAAATAACACAAGACCAAAAAACTGCTTTTTTAGAATATGTTTTACAGTCTTTTAAGTATGGTGTCGCCACATAACCCTCAATGCCTCCCTGTTCAATTTTTGTCCAATCATCACCTTGTTCCAATACAGAGACAGATTCTCCTGTTTTCAATTTTCCGATTACCTGTCCGTCAGGTGTTTCGCGAATATTTACAGTCGTTTTAGCTGTGCAGCGGGTAAGGTCTTTACAACCATGCATTGTCAAAGCAACAAGGCAAAAAAGTGGAATAATAAGAAAAATCGTTAATCGTTCCATTTTGTTTTGGTATTTAATTTATTTTGCCTACTCTCTTATGGATTTTCGACATACTCCATATTTTTATTGATATCAATAATCACTGCTTGGACTTGTCCTCTTTTCAGAGATGTGCCGGATGTTGGAATTTTTTGTGTGTGTTGTGGAGGTGTTGGTGTTCTTTGTTATGGTAGAGAGTGAAACCTTCAGGTTCCCCTTTTGTGCCATAGTAAGCATAGTCTTGTTTTTTTGGAAGTTCAACCCAATAACCGCAGCGGCTGTACCTACTGCTACTGTCGCGACGGCAATGCAAACTTTACGGATTTTTTTCTTCATCTCAATGTTATACTTGCTCAAAGCCTCATTAATACTAGTATTCAGTTCCTCCTTGCTCATGCCGATCTCTTTGGCTCGTCTCAATAGTAATTTCATCTCATTTTCGTCAATCTTTCCATCCTCAGCAAAAAGTTGAACCCGCGCTATCAGGGCTTTCTTATATTCTATTTTAATCATTTCGTTAAGCTCGGAATTGTTTACACCAACCTGCGATGTCAATTCAAGGAGTTCACGATATTCCGTGGTGGTAATTTCTCCGTCTTCAGTGGCTTTTTTTACCAGCCCCTGCAATTCCTGTCTTTTTTTAGCCAACAATGTAGGGTCTGAAATCAATGGAACGAGCTTTGCTTCTTCTTTTTTTACTTTCACAGGAAGTAGCTGTGGCGTATTGTCAAAAAAATCAAACATAGTAGTATTTTTATAATTAATTTATTGTCAATGTATTGCGACGATAAGCGGTATATTTTTATATCGTTATATATCCCACTCGGTGTCCCCTGCAGTGAGCGCTTTCTGGACTTGTCCTATGTCGGCGAGATTCTTGAAAGGGCTGGAAGCGGCAAGGGAGTTGATACTGTTGAGTGTCATGGCTAACATCTCCGTATTTCCATCACGAAGAGCCGCATCAACGCACTCGAACTGTTTGGCAAAAATCGCACTGCGTTCGTCAAATGTTTTTTCAAGGTACAACTTGATACTGTCGCTGATGGCATTGATGCGTGCAATGGCGACATCACGCTCTGCACGAATTTCCTCGCGACGTGTCTCCTGTTCGGCCACATACTGGATGGTTTCGTTTGACACTTGAGTCAAAGTTGAAATGGCAGCCAGCACCTCCTGTGGATTTCTTGGATCGGTTGTCTTGACAGTATCATATAGGGTGTCTAATTTATCTTCAAAGAATGTATCCTCATCAGCAGTTTCAACATTCTCCGTTTCTATGACGGTTTCATCACATAACATTTCGGCGGGCAAATCTGTAGAATTATCGTTTGAAAACAGTCCGACAGCATCCTCAACAATCTCCTTGCCAGAATCCTCCCACGCTGATTTGCCGGCCGATACAACACCGGCGATACTCTTTACGTCTATTTTTTTGCCTTTGGCTGGAATCGCTTTTTTTACGGCATCAGTCAGCTCTTCGCCATGTGTGTCCCAAAGTTCTTTCCCTCTTTTTACTACATTTGTGATTTTTTCACCATGTGACTCCCACAATTCTTTTCCTTTTTTTAAGGAACTTAATAAGCCATTCTTTTTTTCTTTCTTGTTCATAGCGATGTATTTAAGATTTTTTCTGTTTTTGCTGCCACGATATTTGCTCGTTCGTTCAGATTTCCATCTTCATCAAGCACAGATACTTGTGCCAGTTCGCTCATCGACTTGACCATAATGGCCGCTTGCTGAAACAATTGTACTTGTGCCATGTCGCTGTTGTCGAAATGATCTATATAGGGATCTAACTTGTGAAGTTGAGCGATAGCGCGTTCTTCCAGTTCGCTGGTGATATTTTGTAGTTCCAGCACCCGCTGCTTGATGCCAGCCATCACGGTCCAACTGGCTTCGGTTTGTGCTACCCACTCCTGTATATCTGCAAGATACTGGGTGGCTTCCGTGTATTTGCGTGCATAGAAAGCAGATGCCAGTGTGCCCACGGCAATTACAGCAAGGCCAACAGTGGCTGTCGCTGTCAAAGCAGTCATAACGGCTGCCCCTGCTGCCATCCCGCCGCCGCCAGCAGCAATAGCACCGCCGCCTAACCATGCTAATACGGCATTGGTTGCGGCCGCTCCGGAAAGAGCACTTATTGCTGTCCCCGTGCTGGCTGCGGCAAATGATGCTACAGCAGTTGATACAAGGAACGGGGTTCCAATCAGTCCAATCGTGGCGAAGCCACCACCCACAGCTAACACTTTAACTGCATCGGAGGCTTTCATGTCAATTTGCTTTAGTTCGGAGATTTCCTCCTGTTTAATCTCAATTTCAGTCAGGAATTCGTATTCCTTGGCTTTGGAGCGTTGATTAAGGCGATTCAGGTATTCCAAAAAGACGCCCACAGTATTGTGCAATGCCTCCAATCTACGTTTGCCGAATTCTTCAAGGGCCTCGTTCATATCGTCGCGGACAGCTTCATTGGTGGCCTCCACCTCCGCTTTCAGCGCATCGGCTTCTTCCTTGGTTTGAATTGACTTTTTGCGGTCCTGTACAGCCTGCACGCCAGAGATAACCTTTAGCCCCTTTACTGAGGTCTGCCCCACCTTCCCTGCAACTTCGCTTGCTTTTTCCCATGCAGCAATCACCTGCTCGTCATCTTTCAGTTCAGCGAATTTATTACCAACGATTTGCACGGCATTTGTGGTTTTGTCGGAAACAAATAGGTAAGCTTGTTTTCCTTTGCTGATTGCGTTTTGGATGTTCTCGTTTTCTTGTGCCCATAAGGTGACATCCTTTGCCGTCTGTGTGGCCCACTCGGATGCTTCCTTTGCGGCTTGAGATGCTTTCTCTTTTGCTTCTTTTGCCGCTTGCGAAGCCTTTTCAGAGGTCTCTTTTGCAATCTGAGATGCTTTTTCGGATGCCTCCTTTGCTTTTTGTGAGGCCAAGTCTGATGCCTCTTTCGCAGATTTTTTTGCTGCTTCAAGCGCATTTGTCCCTGATTTCTTTGCCGCACTCAGGGCATCTGCTCCTGCTTTTTTCAGTTTGTCAATATTCAATAAAGCCATAACAATGTATTGTCAATTCTATATGTCCAATAATTTTTTCACCCTTGCAAAATTACAACCTTCATCCTCAGCTTGTTAGGTTCTTTTTGGTTCTTTTTGGCGCTGGTTGGGGAGTTGGGGAAGAGTAAAAAAATAACCGCAGACTTCATGTTGGAGACTGAGGTCCGGGAAAAACCTATTACCACAAACAAAAAAGCCCACGGCTAAAATCCGAGGGCGTCTCTGCTCTTTTTTTGTGGTAATGGATTGAAATTTCCCGATTTCAGTCTTCCAAAGAAAAGCGAAAACGCCTATTTATGTGTTTTTGTTATGCTATCTATTTAGTTCTTTTTGGTTCTAATTTACTTATTGATAATTATTTGCATTAAAATAAAGCCGCCTGCCGAAGGGAAGGCAAAGCGGTGCAATAATAGTGAAATTTTTGATTGGAATAACAATGGCGCTGGGGCGTTTCTCGTAACGTTTTGACAACCGGGCGCTACCACGTCACACTGTATCCGCCCCCTTCGCCCTTCGGTCGCGGCTGCTTGGGGCTCTTCGGCTTCGACGGCGTGGTCGTGTACGACACCACCATCTTCACCGGCTCCGTCGGGGCGAGCTTGAACTTGATGTTCACCTTGCAGTTCGATTTGAGCCGCACCCCGCGGTTGTGCGCCTTGCCGTATTTCAGCAACTTCACCAACCGCACCGCCTCCGCGTCGCACGAAGGACACAGCCCCTTGATGACCGTCGGGTTCTCCACATCCCCTTCGTCCGTTACCTGGTAGGCTACCGACACCACGCCCTCAATGCGCTGTTCCATAGCGTCCTCCGGGTATTGCAGGTGGCCGTTGATGAACTCGCGGAGCGCCTTTGAACCACCCGGATATTGCGGCTTCTCCAAAAACTGTTTCGGTTTCTTCTTGTTTTCCATACCTAATTCTCCATTTCGAAAAAAGTGTCGCTGAAGTTGATGAGATAGACCTGCCGCGTGGCGCGGGTGAGGGCCGTGTAAAGCCAGCGGAAGTATGACTTGGTGAGGATGCCGTCCTGAATCAGCCCCTGGTCGAGCAGCACCACCGGCCACTGCCCGCCCTGCGTCTTGTGGCAGGTGAGGGCATACGAGAACTTGGCCTGCACCGCGTTGAGGTACGGGTCCTCCCGCAGCTTCTGGTATCGCTCCTTCTTCGTCGGAAGGTCGGCATAATCCTGACTGACCGCTTCGTACAGACGGTTGCTGTCCTCCCGGCTGAGCGCCGGCCCCTCGCAGTCCAAACTGTCGAGGATGACCTTGATGTCGATGCTGTCGTGGTCGGGGTAGTCGCACATCCGGACGGTGACATCGGCGAAACGGAATCCGTAGAGCTCCTGTATCTTGTTGATGGACAGGATCTCCATGTTGTCGCCGTTGGCGATGAAGCCGACCTCGTCGTCATCCTGCACCCAGAAGTAGTTGTTCTTGACGGCGATGACGAAATCGCCCGCCGACAGCTGATCCTCGCGGTAGAGGACGCGGTGCCTGATTTCCTGGTTATAGACGTAGGCCCGTTTGTTGGAGTAGGTGATGGTGACGATATCGTCGGGCTCGTTCCTTCCGTAAAGGGTGTTCAGCAGCTCTTCAAGGTCCTCGCCGTTCACCCGCTGGCAGTCGGGGAAAACGGGTGTATCAAAGATGGGGAAGGAGAAATCCTCGTCCTGCATCTTGCTGCGCAGGAGGGAGGCGTTGTGCAGGATGCCCGAGTCCTGTGTCTGCCGGGTGACATCGGTGAGGGAGGCGCTGTTGGCCGTCAGGTTGAAGTTGCGCCGGATGTACTCGATGTCCAACGCCGGGCTTTCGTCGAAGTTGACGGGCGGCAGCTGCGCGTTGTCGCCCACCAGCAGCAGCTGGCAGTGGTCTCCCTCAAAGACGAAGGAGAAGAGGTCGTCCATCAGACTGCGGCTGCCGAAAAGGGGAGAGTCGCCGGCTCCGTCGCCGATCATCGAGGCCTCATCCACGATGAAGACGGTGTGGGTGTTCTTGTTCGGGCGGCGGGAGAACTCCCGTATCCCGTCGCGCTCGCTTGCCCAATACAGGCACTTGTGGATGGTGTACGCCTTTTGCCCCGAATAGACCGAAAAGACCTTCGCCGACCGCCCCGTCGGAGCCAGCAGCACACACTTCTTCCTCACGCTCTTCAGCGTCCGCACCAACGCACTCACCATCGTTGTCTTGCCCGTCCCCGCATAGCCATTCAATATAAAAACTTGATTCTCATCTGGATTGCAGATAAAATTGGTCAAAGCCCGTCCCGCTGTCCGCTGGCTCTCCGTCAGCTCAAACGGAATCTGGTCCCGAAACAATCTCGCAAAATCCAAAGGGGTCATTGTAGTATAAAGTTAAAAGTTAAGAGTCTAAAGTATAGGGTTTAGAGTGTGGACTAAGAGGTAGAAGGTATAAAGTAGAAGGTAAGAGGTGTAAAGTAAGAGGTATAAAGTAGTATAGTGACAGAAAATCAATATAAATTTTTAATTTTTAGTTCTGAACTCTTGATTCTTAACTAATTAAAAAGCGTGTCCGATACCGAAGGTGAGGTTGATGGGTTTGTTAAGCCACGAGACTCCATTTGTTGTTTTGGTACCGATCCAGCGGCGGTCGGGGGATTGGCTCGGGTCGTAGATCGGGAGGGCGGCATCGAGGCGGATGATGAAGAAGTTGAAGTCGAGACGCAGGCCCACACCCACGCCGAAACCGATTTCCTTGTAAAACCGGTTGATGCTGAACTCGGCGTTGGGCATATCCTCGTCCTTGTGGCTCAGCCAGATGTTGCCGGCATCCACGAAGATTCCGTATTTGATGAACTTGTAGATGGTGCCGCGGTACTCCAGGTTCATCTCCAGCTTGATATCACCGGTGCGGATGTCGTGCTCGACCTCTTCCTCCGTATAGTAGGAACCGGGGCCGAGGGAGCGGTAGTTCCATGCGCGCATACTGTTGGAGCCGCCAACGTAGAAACTCTTCTCGAACGGCAGCGTGGTGGCGTTCCACAACGGAATGCCGATGCCGAAGTCGAAGCGGGTGGCGATGGAATTGTTCTTGTTGATGGTGTAAGAGTAGCGAAGATCGATCTCCGCCCGTTCGAAGTTACCGTAGTTGATACCGCCGATAGTGTACTTGCCCTCGTCGTTCTTCGGGGCTTTCGCCATCGCGCAGATGGCGCTGAGGAGCATTCCCGATGACTCGGTTTTCAAACGGATGATGAATGAGTTCCGTGGATTCTTCACCGGCTGGGTGTAGGTGAGGCCATACTTGAACGAAAGCAGGAAGTTGTCCTGGTATTTCTGGCGGAAGTCTTTGGAGTAGAGCGACAAAACCTGCGCAAATTCCTCACCTTTGGACTTGATGTCAATGACGGAGAGGTCGATCGGGGTGATGGTGTGGGTGAGGTTCGAGGTGTAGGCGAGACTATAAACGATAGCACCATTGTACAACCCCCTCTGATACAAGCTGTTGTTCTGGAAATGGGCACCCACCTTGATGAGTGTGCCGTAGTTGTTGGCTTCGATTTTCTGTGTTTTGCGGAAGAAAAGAAGTCTGCGGAAGTCCAGGGAGATTTCACCGCCGACCTCTTCGCTTTCAAGGATGAAACGCGCCTTCTCCTCCGACGTTTTCGACCTGATGTAGAAGCCGAGACTTCCGTAAATGTTGATGTTAAAGTACTCCGCGCTACGGAACAGGTTCTTGTTGGAGTAGGTGAGCGACAGGCTTGCTTTGTCGCTGCGGGCCTCCAGCTGCGCTGCTATCGAGTGCAGCTTGCTGCGCGACAGCCGATAGACCGTGTTCAGCAGCCCCGTCTTGTTGACGGTGTCGCGCCCGCTGATCGCTTCCTTCACTTCGATGTCGATGTAGTTGAAGTTTTTCAAGCCGTTCAGTTTGGAGCGGGAACGGGAAATCAGCGATTGGGAGTAGGGGAGCCCGCTCTTGCTTAAAATGTTGTCTGTCAGTATTCTCGGACGGATATCGGGGATGGGCTTGTTCTTTCGGGGCGTGTTGGGATCTACCGGGGTTTGGATGATGTGGTAGCGGGTGTCGTCCTTCTTTTTCCTGTAGATAATGCGCGAGGCGCTCTGGTTGTAGTTGTGGGTGATGTCGTAATTCGGATAGATATAGACATCGTTGAAATAGAACTTATAAGCGTGGCGCTCGCGGATTTCCTTGTCTTTTATCTTTGAAAAATTGATTAAAATTCGGATGCTCAATGTCCTGTTCCCTTTTGCATCCCGGTGTTTGTCCGCATCCATCGTGTCAATCTCAAAGGATACGATGTCGTTGGATACATAGTAGTATCCGTTGTCGCGGATATGGTTGACGATGCGGCTTTGCTCGGCGATGAGGTTGTCGGCGTTGTATTTCTCCCCGACTTTGAAAAGCCGGTTCGCCGTGTCCTTGAGTATGATCCGTTTGTATTCGAAAATGTCGATGGAGTAGCGGACATCACGGATGTAGAAGGGGTCGTGGGCTGTTACGTGGTAGGTCACTTCGGCCTTGTGCCGTTTGGGATGCAGCTTATTGGGATCCTTGTATTTGATTGTCGCATACGACTCGGCATCAAAATAACCGAGTTTTTTCATGGCTATCCGGATCTGGTCGAGTGAATAGGTGATGAGATTCGTGTCCAAAAGCACCGGCTCTTCACCGGAGGCACGCATCCGCTTCATCCATTTCGTATCTTTGATGACATTCCCCAACGAGTCGGTCTTGGGTAGATTGTTTACATAACGACTTGCTTTCAAGGGAAATACATCCAGGAATTTCTTGTTGGGAAGGGGGCGTACCTTGTAAATCAGGTTGTCGAACTCAATCCCCTTCTTGTCCTCCACCTTCACGGTGTTCTTGGTCAGCAGATATTCCCCGTCGCTCAAATGCTTGGAAGGGTTGCAGGCCGCAAGCAACCAGGCAAATGCTGAAAAAACAAGAATTTGGACGAGGAACCGGCGCATATTATCTCATATCGTTGGTGCTGACGCCAGGGTGCTTGGCCGTATCAAACACAAACTGGCTGTCGCTGATGGCCGCATTGCTGGCAAACTTGTCGAAATAGTAGGTATAGACGGTGTTGTCTTTCTCGTAAACGGCACAACGGACAATCTCGTTCTTGTTTTTGTCGATGAAAAGCCGGATTTTGTAGTAGGATTGTCCTTTCTTCGGTGTCAAGTCAATGAGTTGCAGGGATTTGCCTGCTTCCACCTCCTCGCGGATGAACTTGGCGGTGTAGTCTTTCTGCCAGCTGCCCAACATCTTGGCGGGGTTGAGTATGTCGTCGTCCGACTCGTCGTAGGTGTAGATGGAAACCTCGTTGGCGCTTTTCTGGTAGTTCCACATCGTCACGCCGTCGCAGTAAAACGTCTGGTCATCGAAGGTCATGTAGTACTTTTTCCCCTTGATGGCGACTTTGCCCGTCAGTGTGGCGATGGTTTTTTTCTCCTTCACCGCCTTGTAGGTGTAGTCGATGGTCATGGAGGTGAAAGCCTGGTATTTCTTGGCGAGGGATTGCAGGATGGGGGTCGCGCCGCCATCGGTGTCCTGTGCCGCCAACGTGCCGCAAAATAGAAGAAGAACTATGAAAAGGAATCGTTTCATTTTTATGCGATTAGAAGATGTTATGCTCGTAATTGTAGATGATTTCCGGCAGCACTTTTGTCAGGCTCTCCTTCCAGTCGGGAATATCGAAGAAGGCTTCGGATTCGCTTAGGTCCAGAACGGAAAACGCCGGGCGTGTGGCGGGTGTCGGATAACTGCTTGTGGGAATGGGGTGTACGGGACATGTCTTTCCAGCCTGACGGATGATCTCGCTGGCGAAATCGAACCAGGTGATGCGTCCCTTGTTGGTGAAGTGGTAGCGTTTCACTCCTTCCGTTGCCCCGTCGTGCGCGATGACGGCCATAAGGAAGCGGGCGAGGTCGAGGGCGAGGGTGGGGCAGCCGGTCTGGTCGCTGACCACGTTGATGAACTCCTTGGTGTCGGCGAGCCGCAGCATCGTCTTCACGAAGTTGTTGCCGTAGGGGGAGTAGAGCCACGCCGTACGGACGATCGCGCCCCGGCATCCCGACTGGACGATGGCCGTTTCGCCCGCCAGTTTGGATTTTCCGTAAACGGAGGTCGGGTTCGTCGGGTCGTTGGTGCGATAGGGGACAGACGCTTGTCCGTCAAAAACATAGTCGGTGGAAACATGGATAAGAAAGGCGCCGGTTTCTTTCGCCGCGGTGGCGAGGTTGGCGACCGCTTTTTCGTTGAGAAGATAGGCGAATTCGATGTCGCTTTCGGCTTTATCCACAGCGGTGTATGCCGCCGCATTGATGAGGAAATCCACATTTTCGGCCTGTGCCATCCGGCGGACGGCGGCAAGGTCGGTGATGTCCAGGGTGTCCACATCGGTGAAAAGGAAACGGAATTGTCCGGAAAAATCGGGTGCAATCTGTTGCAAACTTTTGCCTAACTGACCGTTAGCACCTGTAACCAAGATAGTTTTCTGCATAATCCAACAAAGTAAATTAAGGATGCAAAGGTACGTCAATTTTTTGAGTTACAGCCAACCTTTGAGGTTTTCGGCGATGATGTCGGCGCGTTTCTCGAATGCCTGTGCTGTGGCGAAGGCGACGTGCGGGGTGACGACGGTGTGGGCGAGGTGCGCCAGCTCGTAGTCGGAGGGGATGGGCGGCTCCATGTCGAACACGTCGATGCCGGCGCCGGCAATCCGTTTCTCGCGGAGGGCTTCCACCAATGCCGGGGTATCGACCACGCCGCCGCGGGCCGTGTTGATGAGGAATGCAGTCGGCTTCATCAGCGCGAGTTCGTCCCGTCCGATGAGGCCGCGGGTGGTGTCGTTGAGCGGGGTGTGCAGCGACACGATGTCGCAGGCGCGGAGCAGCGTCTCTTTATCCGTGAGCGTTACGCCGGGGTAGGGGCGGGGCGTGCGGGTGTAGGCGTACACCTCGCAGCCGAAAGCGTTGGCGATGTCGGCCACCCGTTTGCCGATGGCACCGAGCCCGATGATGCCGAACTTCTTGCCCGCCAGCTCGAAGCCGACGAGGCCGTTCTTGGTGCCCCCGTTGCGACAGGCGGTGTCGCAGGCGGGGATGTTGCGGGCCAGCGAAAGCACCAAGCCGAACACGAGGTCGGCCACGGCAACGGTGCTGTAGCCGGCGCAGTTCTTCACCTCGATGCCCCTTTCGGCGCAATAGGCGAGGTCGATGTGGTCCATGCCGGTGAATGCCACGCATATTTTCTTCAGCGTGGGGCACTTCTCGATGACGTTCTTGCGGAACGGAATGTTGGAAAGCACCACGATGTCGGCGCAGGCGGAGCGTTCCACGAGGGAGGCCTCGTCCTCACGGCGGTCGTCGAACAGCACCAGCTGGTGGCTTGTGCCGATTTTATCAGTTATCTTCTTGATTAAAAGCTCTTTTGCAATGCCAAGCGGCTCTAAAATATGGATGTTCATTGTGGTTGGTTTTTGAGGCTGCAAAGGTACGACATAGTTCGGAAAGTTGTTCCGATTTTAGTTGGTATAAAATGATTTCTATGTCCATAAATTGGCAACTGGATCCCTTTCGTTTCATTTTGAAATGAGGAACCTGTCAGCCCCCCCAATGCCGAACACGGTGAACTTACATTTCACCCAGCATCTGCCACAGCAGTTGCGTGGGCAACCCCATCACATTGTAATAGGAGCCGTCGATGTACTCGATGCCGACGTAGCCGATCCACTCCTGCACTCCGTAGGCGCCGGCCTTGTCATAAGGCTTGTAATTCTCTATGTAATAATTGATTTCCTCGTCCGAAAGTTCCCGAAACTTCACCTTTGTCGTGCGGTGTTTTGTCAATTTCTTCGCCTCCGTCATCACGGTCAACCCGCTGATTACCTCATGTTCACGCCCCGAAAGCAGACGGAGCATCCGGTAGGCATCGGCCGCATCTTTCGGCTTTCCCAAAATCTCGCCGCCCACCACCACGATCGTGTCGCAGGCAATGAAGAGGCTACCCTCCGGAAACTTCCGGAAGTCAATGGTGGAGAGCTTCAATGCCGACAGGTATTCCGCCACCTCCGCCGGTGACAAATCCGCCGGATACGCCTCCTTGACGTTGGTCGGCATCACTTCGAACTCGAAGCCCATGCCCCGCAGCAGCTCGTTGCGGCGCGGCGACTTGGAGGCTAAATAGATTTTGTTTTTGAGGAACATTTTCAACTCTATTTTTCCAGAATGAAATTCACCGCCTCGATCATGGAGGAGAAATAGTGGAACCGCATATCGGGAATGTAGGTTTTCTCAATCTCTTCGATGTCTTTTTTGTTGGCGGACGAAAGGACGATGTCGTAGATGCCGGAACGCTTGGCCGCCAGCACTTTCTCGTTCAGACCGCCCACCGGGAGCAACTTACCCCGGAGGGTGATCTCGCCCGACATGGCAATCTTGGCGCGGACTTTCCGTCCCGTGAAGGTGGAAACCATGGCCGAGAGCATGGTGATGCCGGCGGAAGGTCCGTCCTTGGGCGTGGCACCCTCCGGCACATGGATGTGGAGGTTCCGCTCCTGCAGCATCTCCGGCTTGATGCCGAACGCATCCGCGTGCGACTTGATGTACTCGAAGGCAATCGTCGCCGACTCCTTCATCACGTCACCGAGGTTGCCCGTCATCGTGAGGTTGCCCTTGCCTGGCGATGTAACCGCCTCAATGAAAAGGATTTCACCGCCTACAGAAGTCCACGCAAGCCCCGTGGCCACGCCGCAGGTGCCTTCGTCCAACGAGTTCTCCTTCTGGAACATCGGGGCGTGCAGGATGGTAATCAAGTCGTCTTTCGTGATTTTCTTCGGCAGTTTGCCCGTCTGCACATACTCCGCAGCCCGGTGCCGAATCACCTTTGCAATCGTACGCTCCAGTGTACGCACACCCGCCTCACGGGTATAGTCGCCAATGATGCTTTCAATGATTTTATCCGAGAACTGCAATGCCCCTTTGTCCAACCCATTTTCTTTCAACTGTTTGGGAACCAAATGCTTCTTTGCAATATTCACCTTTTCCTCAAGATAGTAGCCGGAGATGTCGATGACTTCCATGCGGTCGATGAGCGCGGGAGGAATGGTGCTCAGACTGTTGGCCGTGGCGATGAACAGCACTTTGGAAAGGTCGTACCCGATTTCCAGATAGTTGTCGTAGAAGGCAAAGTTTTGTTCGGGATCCAACACCTCCAAAAGAGCGGCGGAGGGATCTCCCTGTACGTTCATTCCCAGTACTTTGTCGATTTCGTCCAGGACAAAAACCGGATTGGAAGTACCTGCTTTTTTCAAACTTTGGATGATGCGTCCCGGCATGGCACCGATATAGGTTTTGCGGTGTCCGCGGATTTCGGACTCGTCGCGCAAACCGCCGAGGGATACGCGGATGTATTTGCGCTGCAGGGCATCGGCGATGGAGTGTCCCAGTGAGGTCTTGCCGACACCGGGAGGCCCGACCAGACAGAGAATCGGCGCCTTCATATCCTGTTTCAGCTTCAGCACGGCAATGTATTCAATGATACGCTCCTTCACCTTTTCAAGGCCGTAATGGTCGCGGTCGAGCACCTTGCGGGCGTGGGTCAGATCGAAGTCATCGTCCGAATACTCTTCCCACGGCAGGTCCACCAACAGTTCCAAATAATTGACCTGCATCGAAAAATCGGGCGACATATGGTTCGAACGCGCCAACTTCTCGATTTCCCGGTCAAACACCTCCTGCACCTCCTTCGACCATTTCTTTTTCGCCGCTTTCTCCTTTAACTCGGCGCAGACACGGTCCACAGGCGAATCGCCCAGCTCCTTCTGGATGGCCTTGATCTGCTCATTCAGAATGTACTCCTTCTGCTGGCGGTCAATCTCCTGCTTCGACTTGTCCTGAATGTCGGCCTTGATTTCCAGAATCTGGATCTCCTTGTTCATATATTTAAGGACGGCGTCGGCACGCTCGACAATGTCGGATATTTCCAGAAGACGCTGCTTCTCAGATACTTTAAGGCTAAGGAAAGTAGCCAGGAAGTTGATCAGGAACAGCGGGCTGTCAATGTTCTTGATGGCAAAGAGGATTTCCTTCGGAAGTTGCGACGACAGCTTCACCATTTGGGCGGCAGTGTCGCGTACGGAAGATACCAAAGCTTTGAACATCTTGCGGTTGCGCAGATTCCGGTCGAAATCGTTGGTGGGATAGGCTGCCACTTCCGCCCGGATATAGGGCTCATAGTTGATGATGTTGACAATTTCAAACTGTTTGATTCCCTGGACGATAAGGGTTACACTGCCATCGGGCATCGTGATGAATTTCAGGATGCGGGCCATCGTACCCACGTTGAAGAGGTCGGAAAGCAGCGGGTCCTCCACTTCCGTATCACGCTGTGTTACAATGCCGATGGGATACTCCCCGTGGGAAAAATCCTGCGCCAGCTTGATGGACTTGGCACGGCCCACCGTAATCGGGAGCACGGTGCCGGGATACAGCACGGTGTTGCGCAACGGCAGAATCGCCATCTCTGTGGGAATCTTGTCACGACGGATACGGTCCTCGTCTTCGGAGGAGAAAAGAGGGATGAAATTATTGTCGTTGTTAAGCAAGTCGCTTAGTATAAGCTCGTTTCTATTTTCCATAAATCAAATTTCACAATGTAACGCAATATCATAAACCTTTTTCAAGAGATTTTGTTCAATCTCATCCAAAATTTTATGTCGCCGCGCCATAACTGTCTGTGCAGTAGTGATTAATTTGCCGAAATCGTGTGTTTCGTATAGGTTGCCCGGGCTGCCGAACGAGAAGGAGGGCACGAATTTGGGATGGAAGCCCGTGCCGAAAAGACCTGCGCCCACGCCCACGACCGTGCCTGTGTTGAACATCGAGTTGATGCCGCACTTGGCGTGGTCGCCCATGATGAGGCCGCAGAACTGCTCGCCCGTCTCCTCCATGCGGCGGGTGGCGTAGTCCCAGAGGCGTACGTTCGAGTAGTTGTTTTTGAGGTTGGAGCAGTTGGTGTCGGCGCCGAGGTTGCACCACTCCCCGATAACCGCGTTGCCGATGAAGCCGTCGTGTGCCTTGTTGGAGTAACCAAAGATGACAGTCTCGCTCAGTTCGCCGCCCACCTTGCTGTAGGGGCCGATGGTGGTGTCGCCGTAGATTTTGGCGTCCATCTTGGTAACGGCATGTTCACACAGGGCGACGGGCCCGCGCAGGCGGCATCCTTCCATCACCTCGGCATCGCGGCCGATGTAGATGGGACCATTGGTGGTGTTGAGGGTGGAGGCTTCGACCACCGCGCCCTCTTCCAGGAAGATTCGGGACGGGTCGCCGATGACGGTGTTGGTAGGGCTGAGGGGCTGCGAGGGGCGGCCGGCGGTGAGGTCGGCAAAGTCGCGCGCAATCTCCTGCCCGTTCAGCAGGAAAATGTGATACGGTCGGCTGATGAAATCGTAAGAACCGGTGTAGCGTACCATTCGCAACGGAAGTGCGCCACATTCGCTCTGGAGGTAACTTTCAAAAAAGTTGCGGAGGTCGAGGGCGTCACCGGTGCGGAAGGCAAGGAGCGTGTTCTCGTCGTAGAGGGCGTCGCCGGGCTGCAGGGTGCGGATGGCTTCCACCAGCTGCGGGTTGGGCAGCAGGGCGCCGGCCACGAGCAGGTTGTCGCCGGAAGTGCGGAGCGGGAACTTCTCCTGAAGGTAGCTTTCCGTGAGGGTGGATGACGGCATGTTCAGCACGCGCTCCCATTTTTCGCGGAGGGTGGTGATGCCCACGCGCATGTCGGCGGCGGGGCGTGTGTATGTGAGCGGGAGCAGGTGCGGGCGGCACCAGTTGTCGAACAGTATCAGGTTCATACGGGATGTTTTATGACAAAAAAAATGCGGCTTTTTGTAAGGAAAAAGCCGCTGCAAAGATATAACAAATTTCGGTTATTCAGCTTTCTTGGCCGGATGTTTGGCGTATTTGTTGCGGAATTTATCCACACGACCGGCTGTGTCAACCAGTTTCATCTTACCCGTGAAGAAGGGGTGAGAGGTGTTGGAAATTTCCAATTTTACGAGCGGATATTCATTTCCGTCTTCCCATTGAATCGTGTCTTTTGTAGCGACTGTGGATTTTGTCAAAAAAGCGTAATCGTTTGACATATCCTTAAATACGACTGTTCTATACTCTTTAGGATGGATATCTTTTTTCATCTTATTGGTGTTTATTATTGCCTAAAAATTTTGGACTGCAAAAATACATTTTTTTTAATATAATCAACACTTATGTGTGAATTTATTTTCAGGGGACCGTTAATTTACCCTAAGTCGCTGTCCTTCAGATATTTTATCTGGATTATCAAGATTGTTTAATTTGAGAATTCGGTCAACCGTGGTATGATAAAGTGTTGAAATTCGGTAAAGTGTCTCCCCTTTTTGGACAATATGGTATGTTGCATTCGCATTTTCTGAGGTGATGGGTACCCGAGTTTGGGTGGTCGGGGCGGCAGGTGTTTTGGGTGTAATCCCAATTTGATCCGTACGGATAACACGAATATCTTCTGAAGAGAGGGACAGTGTGTTTTTCAGTAAATCCTCCTCGTCAAAGTCAATCATCAGTTCGGGGTTGAAATGCTCGTTCATAAAGCGGGTTTCAAAATGCAAGGTGTTGTCCTTCACATTTCCGCTGTGGCCTGTTTGTCCGATCACATCGCCGGCGTTGACCATCTGGCCCGGTTTAACGCATACCTTGTCAAGATGGGCATACACCGTTTCCAATCCGTTGTAGTGCCGCACCACCACGGTGAGCCCGTAGTGACCGTATGGTTTGGCCATGCGTACCACACCGTCGAAGCAGGTTTTCACTAAAGTCTGGTACTCCACGGTCAGGTCCACGCCTGGGTGGAAATCGCCACGCTTGGTGAGTCCGTATGCGCACGAAATTTCGCCGAATGTGCAGGGGAACACAAAGTTGTGGTTGCCTTCTTGCACCAACAGGAGCATCAGCCGGTCGTTGGCGAACGGTATTTCCAGCACCTTGCTCCGGAGGTGATTCACGTCCCAATACTGCTGGTAGAGGTTGTAGGCCGGAATCTGGTAGGTCTCATGAATGGACGGATAGGCTGTGCTGAGGCGCATTGCCGAGTCAAAAGTTACGGCCACCGTGTCTTTGAGCGCAATATTCTGCGAATATTCCGTGACATCGATGGATTGTCCCATCAGGAATCCGTAGTTGAGAATCAGAAAAAATGCCAGCAGTCGTTTCATCTTCCGTTATTGTTTTAGATTTTCAAGTATGGATGAGGTGGAAAAGCCCTCCACAAAGGGAATGGTGAGCACTTGGCCGCCCCGCGCGCGCACGAAGTCGCCGCCCACAATGTTGTCAATCTGGTAATCTCCGCCCTTCACTAAAATGTCAGGTTTTACCTTTGTAATGATGTTGTAAGGAGTGTCTTCTTCAAAAAACACGATATAATCCACCATTTCCAAGGCGGCCAGCACCAATGCCCGTGCGTCCTGTGCGTTCACGGGGCGGTCGGGACCTTTCAAACGGCGCACGGAAGCGTCGCTGTTCAACCCTACTACCAGCAAATCGCCAAGTTGACGGGCTTTGGCCAAGTAGGTGATATGTCCGACATGCAGAATGTCGAAGCACCCGTTGGTGAACACGATTTTCTGCCGGTGCAGTTCCTCTTCATTCTTCGTAAAGAATTCTGCATCAACAATTTTATTCTGTATGTGTTCGAGGCGGGTCATTTAAGATTCGGTTTCAGGTTTAACGATGGAAGAGTCTTGTTTCTTATAAAAAGAGGACAAAAACAGGGAGGCGAAGCCCACAAGCAGGGCCACGGCGGTTTGAAGAATCCAGCCGATCCAGCCGGCGGCAAGGCCGTGGGTGTAGTTCACACCATACATCAGCAAGATGCCTGCTGTGATGAGCGGGTAGGAACCAAGTCCGCCCTGCGAAATCATGAAGGCGATGGTGCCGAAGGTAAGTACCGCTAATGCAGCGCCCGGTCCAAGTCCGTGCAGGTAAGGGATGGCGAAAAAACAAAGGTAGGTGCCCAAGTAGTAGCAAATCCACATGACCACGGTCCAGAAGATGTAGCGTCCTGGACGGGGCAGATCTTTGATGGAGATGATGCCTTGCCATAATCCTACGAAGAAATTGCGGATTTTCATGCACCAGGCGTATTTTGACCACCAGCGGCGCGTGAGTCGCAGAAGTAGCCAAATCAGCAGGATAGCGCCTATCAATATGTATATGAAATAGTTGCCGAGAATGGACAGTCCCTTTTGCTCCATCCACATGCCTACGGAGGTTTGCGTTTCGTGGTCGATGATGACATTCGACAACATGCCGGTGTTCATCCCGATGACGACCAGTATCAGTGCCAGCCAGCAGAGGATATCGACCGCGCGTTCGGTGAGCACGGTGCCGAGGGATTTCTGGAAGGGCACATTCTCAAAGCGTTGGAGGAATGAGCAGCGCAGAATCTCTCCCAATCGCGGAAGGGCGAGGTTGGCCAGATAGCATATCATCACGGAGTAGAAAACCATGGAGAAACGGGGCTTGTAGCCCAGCGGCTCGATGAGGATCTTCGCACGCACCGCGCGCGCCACATCCGCCAAAATGGCCATAATGGCGGCGCTGATCAGCAGCAGCCAACACGACAGGTGGTTGATGCTGCCCATGGAGTCCCATATCGCGCGTATGTCCTCTTTGGACAAATCACGCAGTGAAAGCCATATAAAAAAGACACCCAATCCCACGAACAGAATGAATCGCAGGATCGTGAAAATGGGGTTCCTCTTTTTGACTTGTGTGTTTTCCATAAAATCAATGAGTTATATTGTTGTCCACCCGAAAGGATGGGGTTCCAACGGAAGTTTGGCCAGCGGATGGTAGTCGCCCACCAGTCCGATGGGTTTGGCATTGCGGATGTCATACACAATCTGGATGCATTTCCGCGCTTCGTCCAGTCCGAAACCATGACCGTTCAGTATCTGCCGGTAGCTTTCGGTGTGCAGGTCGTTGAACCCGTCGCTGAACTCGAACACCTCCTGCCCGATGGTGATGGAACGGAAGGTGCGTTGTCCGCGTGCCGCCACCTCTTGTGGCAAAGTGTTGGCGTTAATACTCAAAAAATAGCGTACCCGTGCTTTTTGGAGCCGGATGAAGCCGGCCAGACGGTCATGAGACGACACATGTACGATGTTTTCCTGAACATCCCCGAAAATATAGGCGAGCATGTCCAAAAAGTGAATGCCGATGTTGGTGGCGATGCCGCCGCTTTTCTTCGAGTCACCTTTCCAAGAGGTGTAGTACCACTTGCCACGCGAAGTGATATAGGTGAGATCGACATCATAGACTTTATCTTGAGGTCCCTCTTCGATTTTCTTTTTCAAGGCAATGACCGAAGGATGCAGTCGCAGTTGGAGGATGTTGTTGACCGTGTGTCCGGTTTCCTCCTCTATGCGTTGCAGCGCGTCCACATTCCAGGGGTTCAGCACCAATGGTTTTTCGCAAATCACATCACAACCCAAGCGCAGCGCGTAGCGCGTGTGCGAATCGTGCAGGTAGTTGGGCGTGCACACGGTGACAATGTCTATTTTCTTGTCCGTATTCTTGATTTTGGTGCAGTGGCGGTCGAACAGCTCTTGTTCTGTAAAGAAGTTGGCATCAGGAAAATAACTGTCGATGATGCCCACGCTGTCGCTGATGTCATACGCGGAAACCAGGTTGTTGCCGGTATCTTTGATGGCTTTCAGATGCTTGGGCGCCACATAACCGCCTACTCCGATAATGGCGAAATTCTTCATGCGTTCGGTTCTGTTTCTTTTTGTTGTTGAGACTTTTGAGTAGTTTGCGCGTTGTCAATGGCTTCGAAAATAGAATTGTTGCTGATAAACTCCGGAACCACTTCTTTCATTTGAGCGACGATGGCGAAATTGTCATCGTTTTGTATATCAATAAGTTTCTCTATTTTAGGTACCAGTGTCTGGTATTCGTAGGTGCGCACTTTGGCAATCATGATCTTCTGGTGTTCTGTCTTGATGGTATTCTCCTCGTCGGCCAGCAGTTCTTCATACAATTTTTCGCCGGGGCGAAGACCCGTGTATTCGATGGAGATATCCTTGTTCAAGGTAAGACCGGACAGTTGGATCATTTTTTTTGCCACATCGCTGACTTTGACGGACTTGCCCATGTCGAAGATGAAGATTTCGCCACCCTTTCCCATGGCTCCGGCGGTCAGCACCAGCTGGCAGGCCTCGGAGATGGTCATGAAATAGCGCGTGATGTCGGGGTGCGTGACGGTAAGGGGACCACCGTTTTCAATCTGTTTGCGGAAGATGGGAATCACCGATCCGTTGGAGTCCAGCACATTGCCAAACCGCGTGGTGATGAACTTGGTGGTGTTCTGGTGGAAGTTGAGGGCCTGAACATACATCTCCGCGATGCGCTTGGAGGCACCCATCACATTGGTGGGGTTCACCGCCTTGTCGGTGGAGACCATCACAAACTTCTTCACCCCGTATTGCACAGCCAGGTCAGCCAGCAGCTTGGTGCCTGCCACATTGTTTTTGATGGCCGACTGCACATTCTTCTCCATCATGGGCACATGTTTGTAGGCGGCCGCATGGAAAATGACATTGGGATGATAATGCTCAAACAATTTGATCATCAATTCTTTATCGCAAATGCTGTGAATGTGCAAATCGATATCTTTCATATTGTTGGTCTGCAACAGCTCATTCTGCAAGAAGAAGCAGGGTGTCTCGGCCTCGTCCACGAGTACCAGTCGTTTGTATTGGAACTGGAGCAACTGGCGCACAATCTCACTGCCGATGGAACCGGCGGCACCGGTGATGAGGATGGTTTGACCGTTCAGTTCAGTGTTCAGCAGCGACAAGTCCAGTTGGATGGGGTTGCGCTCCAGCAGGTCTTCAATTTTCACCTTCTTAATCTGCTTGAAACTCAGGTTTCCGTTCAGCCAGCGGGACACGGGCGGCACCTTGAGCACTTTCACATTGTGCGGCAGCGCAATTTCCGTGATGGCTTTCACCTTGGCGTTGCTGATTTTCTGCACCGCGATGATGAGGAATGATATGTTATTGGTGCTGAGGTAGTCATCCAGCATTCGGAAATCATGGACATGCAAGCTCTCCAGCTGCATCCCAACTTTGGCGGGGTCGTCATCGAAGAAAGCCAGCACATTGTATTTGCTGGCGTTGTCACGGTCGATGGTGCGCTTGGTGATGACACCGGAGTCGCCTGCGCCGAAGATGATGATGTTTTTGCGGGAGCGGACTGGGTTCATCGTTTCCAGATAATACATCTTGAAAGCAAATCGGTAGATCAGCAGTAAGACGGTGCTGATGAAGAATTCCATCATCCATACGGAATTGGGAATCAGGAATTTGCCTTTGATGGTGAAAACGACGAGGTTGATGAGGGCCACGGTCAGCGTGCCGCAGAAGCAGGCCCAGAATATCTTGACCACATCTTTGGTGCTGGTGTAGCGTACCACCAGATGGTGGGTTTGGAATATTTCGAAGAAGATGAACCGCAGGGTGAGGAGTATGATGGGGGCGTAAATCCAGTCGGTGTAGTTAAGGTGTGTGGGCAGTTTGAAGTTCGCCCGGATAATCATCGTGAGGAAGATGGATATGGCCACCACCAGCATGTCCAAAGACATAATCAGCCATGCCGGTGTGATATGCAGGTTGCGGATTCTCAGGTATAGTTTTTTTGCAGGTGAATTCATTGTGATAATCTGCCAATTTTCGGCGGCAAAAGTACAAAAAATACCAAATAGGTAGAAATGCGATTAATCGCGTTTCTACTCTTTAATGTACACGCGGGGCACGCGTTTGGAGATGCGGGTGAGCAGCTCGTAGCTGATGAGTCCGGCGGCCTCTGCCATGTCGGACACGGTGTTGCCTTCGCCATAGACCACCACTTCGTCACCCTCGTGGATTGCGAGTCCCGTAACATCCAGCATGCACATGTCCATGCAGATTTTGCCGATGACGGGCACTTTCTGCCCTTGAATGATGACGGTGCCTTTGCCATTACCCAGCTCACGCGGGTAGCCGTCGGCGTATCCGATGGGGATAATGGCCACTTGCGCGTCGCGTTTCAGCCTCCAGCTGCGGTTGTAGCCGATGGTTTCGCCGGCAGGGATGTGCTTCACCTGCGTGATGACGGTTTTCAGGGTGACCACATTATGCAGTTGCGGCGCCACTTCAGCGATTTCGGTGCATCCGTACAGACTGATGCCAAGGCGCACCATGTCGAACTGCGCTTCCGGGAACCGGTAAATGCCGGCGCTGTTGAGGATGTGGCGCAAAATCTTGTAGTCGAAGGCGGCGCAGAGCTGGTCGGTCATCTGCTGGAACAGGGCAATCTGGTGGTGCGTGTAGGCGTCCTCGCGCGGGTCCTCGGCAGCGGCCAGATGAGAGAACACGGAGGCGATGTGCAGCTGCGGGTTTTGTTTCACAAACTCAATCAGTTGCGGAATGTCTTGCTGGTCGAAACCCAGCCGGTGCATGCCGGTATCGAGTTTGATATGGATGTTGAACTTCTGGATTTGCGGGTGTTTTTTAAGCACTTTGACCAGTTCGCCGAGGTAATAGAAATTGAAAATCTCGGGTTCGAGGTTTTGTCTGACCATCACATCGAAACTGTGCGCTTCGGCGCCCAGCACGATGATGGGGGTTTGGATGTGGCGCTTGCGCAGGCGCACGCCCTCGTCGGTGTATGCTACCGCCAGATAGTCAATGTGTTGCGCCACGAGTTCGTTCACCAGTTCCACATCGCCGAGACCGTAGGAGTGGGCTTTCACCATGGCCACCATTTTAGTGTTGGGGCGCAGGTGGGCGCGGTGGAGGTTGAGGTTGTGGGTGAGCGCGGGCAGACTGACATTGAGGATGGTAAGATGCGTCATGTGCTGCAGTTTGGCCACGATATTCTCGAAGTGGGAGTTGCGCGCGCCTTTCACCAGGATGCACTCGTAGGAGAACACCGGCAGGTTGCTGATAAACTCTTCGGTGGAAGCGAAAAACTCGCTTTTCGGACAAGTGAAGCAATGGCGGTGCGCCAACAAATGACTCCCGATACCGATGAACCGGTGGATGTGGTGCTCCTCAAGTCGCCGGTTAAGTTCCTGGTAATCTTGGTCGTTGAGGTCTCCCACTTGCTCAAAGTCCGAGAGGATGAGCGCCTTGTCGGGCAGTTGGGTTTGGGTGTCCAAGAAGTCCAAAGCGGCATACAGTGAATTGGTGTCCAAACTGTAAGTGTCGTTGATCACCACGGAGTGGTTGAGCCCTTCCATGATTTCCATGCGCATGCGGATGTGGGTGAGGCGAACCAATCGTTGGTTGATGGTGTCGGGGTTAAGACCGAGTTCCAGCATGGTCACGATAACATGGGTGGCATTCTCGATAGAAGCGGAATCCAGGAACGGAATGCTGTAGGTGAACTGGTTGATAGTGAGAAGAGTATGATTGTCTTCGGTGGTGTAGGAAACCGGGTAGATAGATTGCGGACTGCCCCAGGATATTTTTT
The DNA here is from genome assembly GCA_016285085.1 of Bacteroidales bacterium. Taxonomy (GTDB): domain Bacteria; phylum Bacteroidota; class Bacteroidia; order Bacteroidales; family WCHB1-69; genus UBA1756. The sequence continues at coordinate 7,062 of JAEEQA010000007.1, read as the reverse complement.
GCAAGTGGTCGTATTCGGGAAGGGTGAGGAGGGTGTTGAGTTCGGGGTTGTCGTCGTGGAATACCAGTTTGGAGGCATGCTCAAAGAGTTTGAGTTTCTCGATGGTCTTTTGCGCCTGGTTTTGGAAAAACTGGGCGTGGGCCATGCCGATATTGGTCAGGATACCGATGGTGGGTCGGATGATGTTGGCGAGGGGTTGCATCTCGTCGGGTTTGGAGATGCCGGCTTCGAAGATGGCCAGGTTATGGTGTTCAGACATGCGCCAGACAGAGAGGGGCACGCCGATTTGGGAGTTGTAGCTGTCGGGACTTCTCACGATGAGGAAGTCGTCGTTGAGCATAGTGTTGAGCCACTCTTTGACAATGGTTTTGCCATTAGAGCCGGTGATGCCGATGACGGGGTAGTGGAATTGGGAGCGGTGGTGTTGGGCGAGGGCTTGCAGGGCGGCGAGAGTGTTGTTCACAACGAGGAAATTGCCTTGCGGGTCGAAGTTGGCGGCGGCGGGGTCGGAGACCACGAAGTTGTGCACGCCGTCGCGGGCCAGTTCGGGGATGTATCGGTGGCCGTCGTTCTTGCCGGTCTTGAAGGCGAAGAAGAGGGACTCGTCGGGTTTGCTGATTTTCCGGCTGTCGAAGCACAGGCGGACGATGTCGATTCTGTCATCGCGGATGATGCTCTCCAACGGGTTGATTATATGGGCAATATCGGTAATGGTCATTTCCAGTAAATTTCGGTGCAAAGGTATAAAAATATTCGTGTGGTTATATGTTTGGAAAAAGTAGGGGTAAACTTGTTTTTTTATTATTTTTGCATTCTTGGTAAGTTTAAAAGAATCGTTATGGCTCGCAGGTGTTTGATATTGATCCTATGCCTGATCCAATGTGCGTGGATTACGGCACAAGAGGTATATCCGGATAACATGAGTGATGCGGATTGTGCGGTTGAGGCGACCGGGCAACCATGGGATGCGCAAGTGCTTCATTATGTCAACGACATTCACTGCTACTTTGTTCCAGTCGTGGGCGATATAGATGGTGATGGTGTTGTGGAGATTGTTGCGGAGAAGACCGTTACGAATAACCCTTATACAACATCGCTGGGTGTGTATAGGGGCACCGACTTGCAACAGATAGGTGCCATTAATGTCTCACAGCAGGTATATGCGGGATTTGCGGGTCCGGTGGCCATAGTGCGATATCCTGACGGCAATGGCGGTCTGCAGGGCGCAATCATCCTCCACTGTTCCGATTATAAGCTCCGCTCTTATGATATCCATGGCAATCTTCTTGCCGTGTCTGACGCGACAACCCCCTGCGAAGGTGCGGTTTCTGTTACGGATTTCAACTATGACGGTTGGCCAGAACTGTATGTCGGCAATGTGGTATATGACGCTGCCACCCTCAAGCGACTGTGTGCAGGTCCCACCAATGGCAACAAAGGAAGATGTTGGCGTGGAGGCAACGGTGACATCGCAAACACCGCCCTGTCGTTCGCCGCTGATGTTTTGGGAGACTCCATACCGGAACTCATCTGCGGCAATACCATATATGGTGTGAATATTGTCAGTCGGACCAATGCCTCTTTGAACAGTGTGACGGAATTGAAGACCATCAACATCCCGTCTCGAATTCCACAGGATGGAAATGTGGCGGTGGCAGATTTTAACAAAGATGGTCGGCTTGATGTGCTGGTGATAATTGATGCTACCAAAAGCGAGGTTCTAGACTCAACCTTTTTTTATGTCTATGATCCTGTTACCGAGAACATTCTTTTCACCCATGGCCGGTATGCTTTGGCCACAGGTTTTCCATTGGTGGGGGATATAGATGGTGACGGGAATCTGGAGATTGTTTATATAGATAAGCAAAACCAGGCCAGCAATGCCCGGGTGGTGGCTGTCACCTATGACCCTGTTGAAGGGGCGCACATCAAGTGGCAGACACCGCATGCGGACGAGTCGGGCCAGACCTCTATGACCTTGTTTGACTTTAACCAGGACGGCATTATGGAGATAGTATATCGGGACATGGATAATCTGCGGATTATCAATGGAAGTGGCAAAAGTCACATTACGGGTCAAGACACCATCCCTTTTTACGATCTCTACACGAAAAGCATGTATGCGGGCACATGGAAGGAATATCCTGTGGTGGCTGATGTGAACGGCGATGGGGCGGCGGAGATAGTTGTGTGTGGAAAGGTAGGCAGCGGTCTTGGTCATGTCGGTGGACAGATGTGGATTATAGGCGGAGTGCACCAATGGGCTCCGGCGCGCCCTGTGTGGAACCAGTACATGTACAATGTGACAAACATAAATAAAGATCTGACGGTGCCTACGCCGTTGTTTAACAACTCCACGGCGTTTACTGATCCGCAGGGTGTGACTCGCCGTCCGTTCAACAACTTTCTGCAACAGGCCACCAATTTGGATATATACGGAAGGTCGTTCATGCCGCTGGCGAATTTGTCAGTCATGGAAAATCCGTCTGTTGAATTTGAAAATGATTATGTTACAGTTGATTTTTATGTTTGCAACACTGGTGATTTGACATTTACGTCGCCCATATACATTTCGGTGTACACCACTGTTGGTGAATTAGTGCAAACAGAGGTGTGGGATAGGGATTTGTTGCCAGGGGAATGTGAATCAGTCAGATTAAATATCAGTCAAGAAGATTTGAAGAATTATGAGAGACCGTTTCCGATATCCATTTTTGTAAACGACAATGGAGGTGGAATAGCGCAATATGGCGGTTTGCAGGCTGAATGTGACACATCAGACAATGACTGCCATATAAACGGACGGCCTTGCCAGATTACTATCCCTAATATAATCACGCCGAACGGGGATGGAATCAACGACTTGTTTCTCCCTGAATTGGAAGGCGAATTTATAGGTATAAAGATGGATATTTTCAATCGTTGGGGTCGTTGTGTGTATCATCAGGAAGGTAATGAGGTACTTGTTTGGGATGCTGCAAACGTGTCAGACGGGGTTTATTTTTGCGCAATTGAGTACAGGTGTGCCTCTAACAGCAAGAAGCGTGAAATATTGAACACAAGTGTGACAGTGGTACGATGAGGGACCCAATCTTGTCCCTATTATTTAATCAGAGTTTAGGCGGTATATAACGTCCGCAAGATTATAATTTTTTTCGGGTGTTTGACTTTTATTGGAATTATTTGTATGTTTGTCTCGTTTTGAAGTTGTTATATAAAAAGGCTGTAAATCACTGATATATTAAATGATATGATGCGAAAGCTTTTGTTTTTGACAATATGTCTTTCCCAGTGGATATGGGTTGCAGCGCAAGAGGTGTATCCTGACAATGTGGAGGATGCGGATTGTGCCACCGGAGTTGAGGCGTTGACATGGGATATCGAGTGCGGGGTTGAGAGCCAGCCCTTGTCCCACATGTATGCTCAGCCTTTTATAGGAGATGTTGACAATGACGGGGAGAACGAAGTCGTAACGGTGGGTTATGATATTTCGCCCCGCTACTCATCATCCATCGTGATATATGGTCAGAACCTGCAGTATAAGACCTCCTTCACAGTTCCCCAAATGTATGTTTACGGTGGATATCCCATGGCTGTAGCCGATGTGGATAGGGATGGGATTGCGGAGATATTCGTTCATGGCAATGACGGGCATTTGCGATGTTATCATCCCGACGGGATGCTGAAATGGACATCCAATGCGTTGACGGGATTGGAGAGGTCACCGAGTCTTCTTGTGGCGGATGTGAACGGGGACGGCACACCGGAGATATGGTCATTGGACAAGATATACAATGCCGTGACAGGCAAATTGTTGGTTTCGGTTCCTGAGATTATCGGGTGTTCCTTATTGTTTATGGGAAGTGAGAGCATGAGGGGCAAGGCCGCCATGCCCGTGTTCGCCGATTTTGATAATGACGGCATCTTGGAACTGGCGGGAGGTAACAAGGTTTATAAAATAGGCATAACCAACACTAACGGCACATCGGGAAACAGTGTCGTCCTATGGAAGACCATTACGGGCAATGGAGCAGGTGATGGACTCACCTCGGTTGCGGACATTGACCTTGACGGTTATTTGGATGTGGTGGTGGTCCAGAGCGGCCAGATGTATGTATGGAAGCCATATTACGGTAGCACGAGTTCCCCAGTAGCAATAGCGTTCTGCCCGTACAGTGCTCCCACCTCGGGTTCTCGCGCTTTGCTGGCCGATGTGGACAATGACGGATATACGGAGATACTCTTCACATATGTGACTAATATTGCGGCCTATAAGTATGTGTCAGCAACACAGGGCCTGCAGCAGATGTGGCAAAAGAGCACCACCGACCTTTCCGGAGCCACAACGATGACCGCTTTCGACTTCAACCAGGATGGTTTTGTTGAGATTGTCTATCGTGACGAAACAGACTTACGCATCATAGACGGGACCACAGGGAACAACATATCCACATTCGCGTGTTTGGCCCCGACAGCAGTTGACTATCCCGTTATCGTGGACTTGGACCGAGACGGGCAGGCCGAAATGGTTGCCTCCTACAATACCTACAACACCAATGAGGATAAACATGCTAAGCTACAGGTTTTCCGGAGTCCGGCGAATGTTACTTGGGCTCCGGCGCGCTATGTGTGGAACCAGCATGGGTACAATGGTACAATGTGGTGAATGTGAACAATGATCTTACGGTGCCAGTGGTTAATTTCAACCCCGCCACGACATTCGTGGACCCGCAGGGAGTGGTGCGTCGTCCGTTTAACAATTTTCTGCAGCAAGCTACCATGTTAGACATGTACGGGAGGCCGTTCGTTCCGCTGGCGAATGCTACAATGACGAACGACACTAGCGTTTTGTTTGAAAACAACGAGATGGTCATCACCTACCGGTTTTGTAACACGGGAAGTCTGGTTTTGAACAGTCCGTTTACCATCACCTATTACGCGAACGCACATCAGGGGACAGTGATCCATACAGAGACGGTGAATACACCGCTCCAAGCGGATGACTGTATGTATATCACAGTCCGTTTCACGGAGGCCGAACTTGCCGTGTACCTGGACTTGGACAGCATAGTTGTTGCCTTGAATGACAACGGGAATGGCATCGCCCAATTAGGAGGTCAGCAGGAGGAGTGTGATCTGACGGACAACATCATGTCGTTTTCCATCAACCCATGCCCAATCCGACAGAGTACGGTGTTGGCGGACATCTGTTTGGGGGAGTCCTATGTTGATGAAAACTTCAATATTTCCGCCGAGGATATTCCGGAGGCGCGGGAGTACCATTTTTTCAGAAGAATCCAGATTGGGGACTGCGACAGTGTGGTCCAGTTGAAGTTGCGGGTACACGCCGTGTTGCACCATCAGATAGTGGAGACCATCTCGCAGGGGGCCGATTACAACCAACACGGGCTGTTCATACCCCAGGAGATGCTGTCGGACGTCACCCGTATTGACACCAGTGTGGTGTTGGAGAGCGTTTATGGGTGTGACAGTGTGTTGGATATCACGCTTTATATAGCGTTTCCGGAAGTGGAATTGTATCTGCCAAATGCGATCACAGCGAACAAGGATGGAGAGAACGATGTTTTTTCAATTCCGGAGTGGGTGCAGTCGCAGATTGCGGATTTTGAGATCCACATATTCAACCGTTGGGGCGAGATAGTGTATTATTCGCCGGATAAGAATTTCAGATGGGATGGGCATGTAAGCGCAAATGGCTCTGTTTACCATAGTATTGTGTATGTTTACATCATCCGTTATACGGATTTGAAGGGGAAAAAGTATGTTCGCAAGGGAACGATCACAGTGTTGTGATGTTGCAAAAGGCAACTAACAGTGTTTTTTTATCTGCAATAGAGTATAGATTCTTCATTTTCCTGGGAAATTAGTTGTCATTGATTTGAACAAAAACTGATTAGCCGAACTGATATGTGATATCCGTTCCGCCGATGTTTTTTTGTACTAGAGGAATATCGTCCTTATATGCTGAACTTTGCCGATCCTATAGTGCCCGTATTTTCAGAGGGGAAAATGATTGTTTTTAGCGAATTTTTATCAGGTAAAAAATCATAATTAGCGAACTTTTAGTGTGCAAATAATGGAAGTGAAATAATTCTATGGAAGTGCAGAAAATCCGTGAAATTGTAGCCCAGCAACGTGATGAGGTTCTTCGCATGAATGTTCGTAATTGGTGCGACCGTGTGGAGGAGCAATTTCTCGAGTTGAATTCCCCTCTGGCGCAAATTGTTATTGGCGTACGACGAAGTGGAAAATCCACCCTTTGTCACAAGTTTTTAAAACAGCATAACATAACCTATGCCTATATCAATTTCGACGATGAGCGCATGGTGAATTTTCATACCGAAGATTTCGACCGCCTTTTGGAAGCATTGACCATTGTTTATGGTGATTTTGAATATTTGTTTGTTGACGAGCCTCAAAATATCAGCTATTGGCATTTGTTTGTCAACCGTTTATTGCGCCAGCAGGTTCATGTTTTCCTGACGGGTAGCAATGCCAAACTGCTTAGTGGGGAATTGGCCACACACCTCACTGGCAGATATAACCAGATCGGTAATGGTCATTTCCAGTAAATTTCGGTGCAAAGGTATAAAAATATCCGTGTGGTTATATATTTTGGGAAAGTTGTGAAACCAGGAATCGAAAAACAGTAGATTTTATTGTCTGTTTTTCTATTTTATTAATATAATATGTTGAATATGAATATTTTATATAAAATTCACGGGGGGGGGTAAAAACATTTTTTTTTATCTTTGCAGCGTTTCAAGAAGAAATAGTGAGGAGGATTGTAATCTTTTATTATTTTTGCATTGATAATATAATTGGGAAAAAACTATGATCCGTAGGTGTCTAATATTGTTAGTATGTCTGCTCCAGTGGGCATGGGTTATGGCGCAACAGGTGTATCCCGACAACATGGGGAACGCGGACTGTGCGATTGAAGCGACCGGGCAACCATGGGATGCGCAAGTGCTTCATTATGTCAACGACATTCACTGCTACTTTGTTCCAGTCGTGGGCGATATAGATGGTGATGGTGTT
>JAEEQA010000052.1 GCA_016285085.1 Bacteroidales bacterium | reverse complement strand
CCACCTCCACACCGCCCTGCGGCCTGTTGACGAATTCGTAGCCCGTCTTGGGCGTGTCAGTCAAGGTGGCTGTGGTGAAATGCTTGTAACTGCCGCCACCGAGCACACTACCGCCCACTGCCGGATTGCCCGTGGCAGTGATGATGTAGCTGATGGTGTCGAAGTCGGCTACCAGCGTAACATCTTCCGTAACCGTGAACGAGTAGGAGGCATTGGGAGAGACAAGCGAGCCGCTCTCTTTCCAGCCCATAAACTTGTAGCCCGTGTTGGGCGTGGCGGTCAGCGTGGCCGTTTCTCCGTAGTTGTAAGTGCCTGTACCCGTAATAGTACCGCCTTCGGTCGGATCAGCCGTCGCAGCAATGGTGTACGTGTTGAGGCTGAAGTTGGCCACAAAGGCGCTGTCCGACACAACAGTGAACGAGTAGGTCGGGTTGGTGGAAACCTCCACACCGCCCTGCGTCCAGTTGACGAAGGTGTAGCCCTCGTTGGCCGAAGCCGTCAGCGTGGCCGTGGCACCGTTGCTGTAACTGCCCGCACCGGTCAGAATACCGCCTGCTGCCGGGTTGGCGGTTGCGGAAACGGCATATTCGACCGTAAGGGTCATTGTCACCACAGAGTCGCATCCGCCGACACTCTGCAGTGTGGCGGTCTGCGTGCCGTGGGTGTTGAACACCTTGCCATTCCAAGTCAAAGGCAGTTCGTAAGAGGGAATGGTAAGTTCATCGGTGACACTGTAGATCGGGTTGACCGTGAGGGTCATCGTCACTACGGAGTCGCAACCGTTGGCAGCGGTCAGAACCGTATCCTTCGTACCGGCAGCGGCGAAGGTCACATCGTTCCATGTATAAGGCAATTCGTTTTCGCAGATGGTCTTTGCGATAGCGGTAACCGGGATGTTGCATTCCTGGACAGCAAAATTGTCCATATAGGTGGAGTAGTTGTACTGGCTCTCGCCGCGCAGAATGATATAGGTAGTGCCGCTAGTTCCCAGAGGCAGTTTGTATGTGTACCATCCATTCGTCGCCTCGGCGGGAATGACGGCATTGCTCACCTCGCGTTCGCGGGGGATAAAGGCCAGTTCGGTGGCGCTTGCAAGATCACCATCGGGGCTTGCATACACTCGGATACCTTCAAGTTGGTAATTCTCACTATTATATATATCATCGTTGCGGTACACGTCAATGAAGAAATAGTAGTCATCCGACGGGATGTTCATTTCAGGAAGCACCAGTTTGGTCTTTGATCCGGCGGCCATATCAGGCAGTATAAGCATGTGTGTGGGATTCTGCTCGTCCGGGGCATTGTCTCCAGTGTACACTCTGAACAATTTGGTGCCATCACCTGAGATATGTTCGTTCACCCAGCAGAGATGACTGAGATCTATACCCTCGGAGTTGGCAGCAAAGCCCTCAAAATCTTCATGCCACGGGAAGGAGGTAATTGCCGCACACAGCGTGGTGAATTCCACTTCGTTGCTCCAAGCGCTCTGTTCGGATTCGCTATAGAAAGCGCGCACTTTAACTCTGTGAACAGTTCCAGAAGGCAGGCCGGTAAGCGTAAACGGGTTCGCATTGGCAACAACGAGATGCTCTTCGTCACCGTTGATGCAGATCTGCCAAGAGGTTTCGCTGCTGGCGGCAGTCCAATTCAACTGCGCCGAAGTGGTCGTGATGGCGCTAGCGGTAAGGTTCTTACATGCAACAACGGAAAATGCGACTTCCACATCATCCAAATACCAGCCGTGGGCATCGTCACCCTCATACTTGAAGGCGAGTTGGATGGTATGACCCTTGTAAGCAGTGAGGTCAACGGTGTCGCCCACCCAGTCTTCTATCACGGAAACCGGTGACCAAAGTTCGGTCTCGCCACCATCAAGAATCACTACCGAATTCTTGTTGTACAACCCTGGATATGTGTTGTAAGACCATAATGTGAGATGTACCTGGGTGCTTGCTTTATGGTCATCGTCAATTTCAAGATGTGGCATCACCAGATAGGTGTCGCCATAATAACTACTATAGGCACTGTATGAACCCAGCTCGGTATGGTTTGCATAATTTCCTTTTGACCATTCACCAAAAACATTATCGATGACACTCCAGCAGGTGGACGGGAACGAACCTTCGAAATCTTCGGTAAATGAATTTTCTGCGTCAACGAGGTAGGAGCCGCACTTGGTGGTGAAGTTCACCGCGCTGCTCCAGTCGCTGTTGTTCCATTCGCACTTGGCGCGTACCTTGGCAGTGTAGGCGGTGATGGGGTCAAGTCCTTCGATGATGAAGGGGTTGGTGGTAGCTTCAATGAGGTTCTCTTCGTCGTCATTGAGCATAATCTGCCATGAGGTGGCCGAGCCGCTCTCCGTCCAGGAGAGGGTGGCCGTAGTGGAGGTGGTGTCCGGCACTGCCAGGGCAGTGGGAGTGAGGCAGGGCGGCGCCTCTTCGATATGGACATTATCCACAAAAATGGCACCGCTTCCATCGTTTTGTTCTGCATAGAACTGCAAAATGACGGACTGGCCGGCGTAGGGAGCCAAGGAGATTTCAACCGTGTTGAACGAACCTGGGAACGAGGCAGTAGGTTCGCCGGGATCTTGTCCATAGGAGGCCAAAGTGGTGAACGTCTCGCCGTTGTCATCCGAAATCTTTACGCTAAAATCGCCGCAAGTCGCTCTATGGGTATAGTCAAAGGAGAATACGTGCACCCCTACAGCGGGCAGGTCAAAGGTAGGCGTATTGATCAACGCCGTGCCCGTGTATATGGAGCCGTTGTACATACGGATCCGCTTGCTGCCACTGGCCGTGACTACACCCCACACATATTGGGGATAGAAGGGATAGTAATTGTGCTGGACGTGGGGCGAGGTGGAAGTGGTGTTGTCCCAGCACTCCGGAATGTCACTATTGCTGAAACTTTCAAAGTCCTCCGTCCACGGGAAGACGGAAATGGACTCGCACAGCGTGGTGAATTCAGCCACGTGCGACGGAACGCTTTCGTCCAGCGCGGAGCAGTTGGCCACCACATAGAACTGGTAATCGGTGTGGGCATCCAGACCTGTCAGCGTGTAGGGGTTGGTGGTGACGCCCGCCACTTCGGTATAGCTGAGCGCGCTTCTCTCCTTCCAGTAGAGGGTCCATTCGGTTTCGGCGTTTCTGGAGGTCCAGCGCAGGTCGGCCTGGTGTCTGCCGATATTTTCGGCAACAAGTTCGAAAGGTTTGCGGCAGGAAGGAACTTCTCCCACAGTGACGTCATCCAAATAAATATAGGTATCGCCCTGCTGCCCGAGAGAGATTCCCTCGAAAACGATGACCACATCCTGACCGGCGTACGCCGAGAGGTCGATGGCCTCGTATTCGGTCCATTCACTCGCCTCCCCGACACTTGCCACTAACGGTGTGGTGTGGGTGGTGCCTCCGTCGGTGGAGATATAGACGGCAAAGTCAACATCTTCGGGATTCTTGTACCAGAAGCTCAGTTCCATGTCCGGCGAGGCAGGCAGGCGCAGCGTCGGGGTCTTCAGATAGTTAGTCTCCCCCCACCACGTGTCGTACGAGTCAAACCGCACGCAGTTCGTGCCGTCGTAGCTGGTGTTGTGGGTGGCGCCATCGCCAGAGGAGCTGGTGTTGTAGCACCATTTGGAATCCGCATCGGTAATATCACCCTCGTCGTTGTTCCAGCACATGGGGATGGTATAATCCACCGTGAGACTGTTGAAGTCCTCTTTCCACGGGAAGCTGGTGACCTGTCCGCACAGCGTGGTGAAGTTCACCTCGGCGGTCCAATCGCTGAAGTTCTCACCGCCGCAGCTGGCGCGCACCTTGGCCGTATAGTCGGTAGTCTGTTCGAGGCCAGTCAATGTGAAGGGGTTGCTGGTGGCTTCGATAGGATTGGCCTCGTCGCCGTTGAGGCAGATCTGCCATACCGTCTCATCGCCGCCGGCTGTCCAACCCAATTCTGCCGAGTAGGCACCCACTTCGTTGACCGCGAGGTCCGTAGGATCGGCACAGGGAACAATAAACGACACTTTTGCATCATCGAGGTACCAGCCGTGTGCATCGTCACCCTCGTATTTGAAGGCAAGCTGGATGGTCTGACCCTTGTAGGCCGTGAGATCGATGGTGTCTGCCACCCAGCTGTTTGTCACGGATACAGGCGACCAGAGTTCGGTTTCACCGCCATCCAGAAGAACGACAGAATTCTTGTCATAGGAACTAAAATACGAATTAAAAGACCAGAAGGTGAGTTTTACGGTTGAGTTGGCATTGTGATCATCTTCAATGGTCAGTTCCGGCATCATCAGGTAGATGTCGCCATAATAGCCGCTGTAGGCACTGCGCACGCCGGAATGACGGCGTGAGGAACTGTAGTCCCAATGGTAAGTCCCAGCGTTGATCGTGTCCCAGCAGGCGGGCGGGAAAGAACCCTCGAAGCTTTCCGTGAAGGAGTTCTCCACATTCACAGTGATGGGATCGCACTTGATTTGGAGATTGTCCACAAAGATGGCTCCGCTGCCAAAGTTAGCATTGGCAAAGAACTGCAGGATAACCTTCTGGCCTGCATAATCCGCCAAAGAGATTTCAGCGGGTGTGAATACGCCCGGATTCATGGCGTTGCTGCCGACTTGCGAATAGGAGGCCAGGTCGGTAAACGTCACGCCGAAATCTTCCGAGATCCTTACGGTGAAATCGCCACAGTTCGCATTGTGCGCATAGTCGAAGTAGAGAGTGTAGGACCCCTCATTTGTCAATTCAATGATTGGGGTGTTGATGAGCGCCGTGCCGACGGCCACACCGTAGTTGTACATGCGGATCATCCTGTTTCCGCCAGATTCATAGACGCCCCAGATTTCCTTAGGAGCCTCTGTGATTGTAATGGAAGTCGAAGTGCTGTTGTCCCAGCAAGTGGGAAGCGTTGCTGCCGGGAATCCCTCAAAGTCTTCGCTCCACGGCAATGAGGCGATGGCCTCGCACTGGGTGGTGAATGAAACCGGAGCGCTCCATTTGCTAAGGTCGTCTTCGTCGCATTTGCCTTGAACCACGGCTTCGTACCTGGTGTTGGCGTCCAGACCGGTGACGGTGCAAGGTGTCGTCTTACCGTTGAGCGTCTCCCACGTGTCGTAGATTACTTCGTGAACGGTGATGTCATCAACATAAAGGTAATATAAATATACAGAGGTATAGTTGATGGCAAAATACTTGGTGCCTTCAGGCATTGTGTCTAAAAAGATCTCCCATGAGTTGTCACTCTCGATTTCATCTCCCCACGTAAATTCAGACAGATCATTTGTCGTGGAGGAGTAACCCACACGGAAGGTTTCGTTGTAATCCTCTTCGGATGACTTATGGTAGAATTCAAGCACACCGGAGCCAGTGAGTTCCGGCGATATGAGATATTGGTCGAAATCACCATCATCTTCGCCGTCATAGGAGGAGAATTGAAATCCAAAGCTGCCATTCATGTTCGCAGTCGAATTGAGTCCCAGTTTATATGTGTTGTTGCCGTCTCCGAGGTCGGTAAGTGTCCAAACCGTCTTCAACGCCGTTGTATTTGCATACGATTCGAAATCCTCGGAGAGAACCACATTCGATGTAACCACAGGCGCCTCCCTGTATCTCACATTGTAGCGTTCGCTGACTCCAGTCCACGCCAATACGGCCGAGTTGTCGGAAATGTTGCTGGCAGTGAGGCCGTCGGGAACCCGGCAGGTGTAGCCCACTTTAATGTCATCAATATACCAGCCGTGGGCATTGCTTCCCTCGTACTTGAAAGCGAGCCGGATGGTCTGGCCCTTGTAGGCGGTAAGGTTAATGACGGTTTTCTCCCAAGCCGCCGTCACTGATGCCGGTGACCAAATTTCGGTTTCTCCGCCCGCAAGAATCACGACAGAACTCTTGCCATAGTCTTCCGGATAGGAGTTATACGACCAGAAGGAGAGCGTTACATCCGTATTGTCATCATGGTCATCTGCAATCGCAAGATCCGGAAGCACAAGATAGACATCGCCATAATAGTCGCTGTAGGCGCTGTAGGTTCCAGACATGGTATGATTGTAATCGTCTTGTCTCTGCCAGTCACGGATGCCTGCATTAATGGTGCTCCAGCAGGTGGGACAGAAGGTCTCATCTTCAAAATCCTCAGTGAAGGGTTGGTCCACGTCCACCAGGAGGGGTTCGCACCTTGTGCGGAAACTGACAGGATAGCTCCATTCGCTCTGCTCTTCCGCGCTGCAATACGCCCGCACTTTGGCTGTGTAGTCTGTCCCCGGGGCAAGGCCTTCAATGGTGAAGGGATTGCTGTTAGCTTCGATGAGATTTTCTTCATCATCGTTGAGCATGATCTGCCAAGCGGTGGCATAGCCGTTCTGCGTCCAGCCGAGGGTGGCCGTGCTGGCGCTAGTCATTTCTGCTGTCCTCAGGTCGATGGGTTTGCGGCAGTCTGACGCAACATCAATCTTGACATTGTCCACAAAGATTGCGCCATTGCCATAATTAGCATTGGCCAAGAACTGCAAGATGACTGATTCGCCCGCGTAGGCCGCCAGTGATATTTCAGCTTCGGAGAAGGAAATCGGATTGGAGGTGTTGTATGAGGCATTGGTGATGTCGTACGACTCTAATGTGGCAAACGAAACGCCGTTGTCGGTCGAAATCTTTACGTCAAACATGCCACAGCTTGCATGGTGGGAATAATTGAAAGAGAGAAAACTTTCCTCAGAAGGCAATTCGATTACCGGAGTATTGATAAGGGCAGTGCCGCTTAATGCATTCGTGTTATACATGCGGAGCATCTTGTTGCTGTTGTAGTTATGTATGCCCCAAATGTATTCAGGATGCGTGCCAACGGTTGTGGAGGTTGAGGCGGCGTTGTCCCAGCAGTCGGGAACGGTGGCGGCCGCCATGCTTTCAAAGTCCTCCGTCCACGGGAAGGAGGTGATGTGGTTGCACACGGTGGTGAAGTTGTCCACACTGCTCCAGCCGCTCACGCCGTAGAGACCGCCGCAGTTGGCCCGCACCTTGACGGTGTAGTCCGCACCGAGCGTGAGGCCTGTGAGGGTGTAGGGGTTCGCATCCGCGTCGATGGGATTCGCCTCGTCGCCGTTCAGGCAGATCTGCCAAGCGGTGGCGTCACCGTTCTCTGTCCAGCTCACAGTGGCTCCGTGAGCGGTGATTTCGGAAACGGCCAAATCGGTGGGAGCGGGACAGGCCTCGGGCGTGAGGAACGTGGTGTACACCACATCGCTGTAACGCTCGTCGCCGCAATCACGGCGGAGGTAGAAGACATAGCTGGTACTCTGCGACAGCGTCGAGAAGTTGGCGGAATTGGCCGTGGAGGATTCCCCACCGAAAGAGACATTTTCGGGATCGGGAACGGCCGTGGCCGAACAGACACTTTGCCAACGTGCACCGTCCACCTCATTCCATGTTACCATGGCGGTGAAAGCCGTAAGGTTGGAAACGCCGGTGATGGTGGGAACGGGGCAGACGAAGGGCTTCTCCTCCACAGTCACATCGTCCAAATAGAGGTATGCATCGCCATTGGCGTAGTTGGAAGTTCCCTTGAAGACGATGACCACCTCCTGGCCAGCGTAAGCGCTGAGGTCGAGGGGCGTCATCTGCGTCCATGAAGAAACTCCCGTAAGGCCGGTGGCGAGTGCCGTTTCGTGGGTTGCGCCGCCGTCGGTGGAGATATAGACGGAGTAGTCGCCGCCTTTGGGGTTCTTGTACCAGAAGGTCAGCTGCATGGCCGGATCAGCAGGCAGACTGAGCGGGACGGTCTTCAAGAAATTGGTTCTGCCATCGGCATTGGAAAATGAATTGAAGCGTATGCAGTTCGTGCCATCGTGGCTGGTGTTATGGGTGGCGCCATTTCCGCTGGTGCTGGTATTGTAGCACCATCTTTGATACACCATCTCGGTAGTCCCTTCCTCATTGTTCCAACAGTCGGGGATGGTGTTGTCCTCAGTAAGGCCGTTGAAGTCTTCCTTCCATGGGAAGGCAGTGACCGCATCGCACAGGGTGGTAAAGTTCAATTCACTGCTCCACTCGCTCACGCCGTCACCGCCGCCGCAGTTGGCACGCACCTTCACGGTGTAGGGGGTGTTCGGGGTGAGTCCCGTAAGGGTATAGGGATTTTCAGTAATATCAATAGGAGTGTTGATACCCTTCTGAATCTGCCAAGCCGAAGCCGAGCCAGCCTCCGTCCAGCCCAACACGACAGAATGATTGGTGATATTTGAAATGGTCAATGCGGTCGGTGCCGGGCAGGCCACGTCGGTGGTAAAGGCCACCACTGCGCTCTCCACGCTCTCTTCCAGTCCACTGTTGCACAGGCCCTTCACCTTCACCTCGTAGTCGGTTTCAGCATCCAAGCCTGTGAGCTGGGTACTTGTGGCGGGGGCATCCACATTTACGTTCTGCCATGCACCGGCAGCAATGGGCAAACCGATGACCACATTGTCGATATGCAAATCGTTGTCACCGTTGCCAGATGTTGTGGATTCGCCATAGAAGGCGATTTTCACGGTCTTGCCCACGTATGGGAAGAGGTCAATGTTTACATGCTCGCCATCGGTAGCAATGTCATTATATACGTACATTGAGCCACTGTTGTTCCACTCACGCAGAATGTGCCAACTGTCTTCATAATAAATCAGGACAACAAATCGGTCATCCTCGCAGGTGCCCGTACGCGGTTGATTGTTGTTATTATAGTCAGTCAATGCGAGGTCGAAGTCCAAAGCAAAGTCGCTGCCAATCTGGATTTCCGGAGTAATCAGCCAACCTCTAACCGAACTACCATAAATATCAATATACGCATGCTCGTCAAACACATTGTTTTTGGTACTAAAAACCCATTGTGATGAACCGCTTAAGGTTGCTGTTCCTGCCAAGATTTCAGACAGCAGCCCCGCTTTTCTTTCCCAGCCTGTCGGAGTCGAGCTGAAATTCTCGTTGACACCGTCAAAGTATGCCGCCGTTCTGTAGCTGACCGTATAGCTGCTGTTCTCGGCGAAGCCGCCCCATGCCACGTCGGCGGTATGGCCGGTGATATGGGTGACACTGTCGTCACTGAAAATCGGTGCCGGGCAGGCATCGGCGGTGGTGAAATTCACCTCATTGCTCCATGCGCTCACGCCGTCACCACCGCCGCAGTTGGCGCGCACCTTTACGGTATATGCGGTAGAAGCACTGAGACCTGTCAGCTCGAAGGGGTTGGTGTTGGCATCAACGGGATGGTCCTCATCGCCGTTGACACAGACCTGCCATGCAGTGGCCGTACCGTTCTCGGTCCAGCTCAGTTCCACACTGCTGGGATTGGGTTCCCCTGCGGGGAGAGCCGTGGGCGCCGGGCAAGCGATGTCGGTGGTGAAGGTGATGGGCTCCGTCTCGGTGCTCATACCGTCACCGCCGCAGTCGCCCTGCACCTTGGCTTCGTATTTGGTTTCAGCCGACAGACCGGTAAGGGTGGCGTTGGCGGTGGTAGGATGGGGCATGACAATCTGCCATGCAGTAGCATCCAATACATCACCCAACGTAATGTCATCAATGGCGACACCATAACCAAAATGATCTGTCATTTTGAAACCAATCTGGCAATTGGCGGCGTACGCTCCAAGCGGAAGCATTTCGTTTACTTCAGTCCATCCACTGTGGGCTACAGCAGTGGCAAAAATCTCGTTCCACTCACCGCCATTTATGCGGTAATAGATACCGAATTCATCAATGTCACCACTATAGTTACGATTGATGTACCACAGGTTGATATTGAGGCCGCTCTCCCCGCTTAAGTCCATGTTCGGAGTGACAAGATACGTCACATTGTTTTTCGCTGTATGAGTAATTTTGGCATTGTAAGATGATCCGTTATGTGCACCCGTTCCTGAGCTATGGTCGCCAGTACCGACACTCCATGTGGCATCGCCTTCATTGGTCCAGCCGGTGGGCATTGCATTGTCTTCGAAGTCAACATCGATAAACTCATGATGGCCGGGCTTCCTGTAGCTCACCACATAGCTGTCGCTGGTGCCTGTCCATGTCAGGGTGGCCTCATGCGCCGTCACACTGGAATATGCGAGAGACTTTGGCCGGAAACAGCTGGGAAGTTCCTCCACTGTAATATCATCCATATAGCAGCGGAAGTATCCTAAATACTTGATAGCGATGCGCTCAGCCGAAGCAGGAGCCCCACTCAAATCCACTGTCCTTGTTGTATAGGATGAGGAAGAGCTGAAGTCGTACAAAGACACAAACGTGGTGCCATCGTTGGCATCGGTCAGGTAGCCGATGTAAACTGTACCAGACGAAACTTTGTAAGAGAACGAAATCTGCAATTCGTTAACACCCTTGTTGGTAATCAGCGGAAGGCCAACCACCGCGTAATCGGAAGAGAACTCGGCACCATAACTGTCAATGTTCAGGGCTTTTGCACCAGTTTGCACATTACTGGAAGTTGTTTCAACAGCCAAGAAACTGCTCGCATCCGATTTATACAGCAGTTCCCATCCGGCAGAGGTCAGGTCACTCTCGGTGCTCATGGATTCAAACCCCTCGGTGTAGGGCACTGTAACTTGACTCCATATTGTCTGCGGCGCAGCAAGCGCTACAAGCATGGTCAGCAAAAAGTAGAATTTCTTCATAGTTGTAAAATTTTATTAATTATTTAATTTCAATTCTATAATATAACAATAACATTTTCAGGACTTTAAATACAACATAGTTAGTCTAAATACTGGCAGCAAATATAAACAAAAGGTTGTTGATATGTTTTATTTTTTATCAACATAACGGTTTTTTTTCAACAAAAAAATTAGAGGATACGGCCTATGGAGACGCCATATTATGACGTCTCTACAACCGGACAGAACGAACCTGTGTGCACAGAAAAATCGTAGAGACGGTACGTGTACCGTCTGATGAAGGATAATGTTCTCGTTTTACAGATATGGTCTCGTGACGCTGTCCGACGCGGTCAGCATTTCGGCGGGAGTGCCGGTGAACAGAATCCGTCCGCCGCTCTCCCCTCCCCCGGGACCGAGTTCGATGATGTAGTCGGCCTGCTTCATCACGTCGATGCTGTGTTCAATGAGAATCAACGTGTTGCCGGCATCGGTCATCTCGTTGAAGAGGGTGAGCAGTTTCCGCACATCGTCCAAATGGAGACCGTCGGTGGGTTCGTCCAGGATGAAGATTTCGCCCTTGCGGTGCAAGAAGTTGGCGAGCTTCACCCGCTGCAACTCGCCACCCGACAGGGTCGTCATTGCCTGATTCAAATGCAGATACCCAAGTCCCACCTTCTGCAGCGCGGTGAGCTGCGGCTGGAACGGCTGCCCCTCGAAGAAGGCGGCGGCCTCCTCCACCGACAGGTCCATCACCTCCGCGATGTTGAGCCCGCGGTACTTGGCAGCAAGGGCCTCGGAATTGTAGCGCGTGCCGTGGCAGACGTCGCACACCGTCTCGATCGACTCCATGAACGCCATGTCGGAAATGATGACGCCCTTGCCGCCGCATGCCGGACACGCCCCCTTCGAGTTGAACGAAAAGAGCTGCATGTTGGCGTTGTTGGCCTTGGCGAACAGCTTGCGGATGGTGTCGGCGATGTCGAGGTAGGTGGCAGGTGTGGAACGCAGGTTGATGCCGATGTTTTTCTGCCCGATGAAGATGGTTTCGCGGTCGCACTGTTGCTGGAAAACCTCCATCAAGGAGCTTTTTCCGGAGCCGGCCACGCCCGCCACCACCGTCATCACGCCGAACGGAACCTCCACGGTAAGGTTCTTCAGATTGTGGAGGGTGGCGTTCTCAATGCGGAAAGTGCCGGAAGGACGGCGCACCTGCGGTTTCATCTCGCTGTGGCTGCGCAACATACGTCCCGTTATCGTGTCCGATTTCAGAAGTTGTTCATAACTGCCTTCAAACATGATCTCCCCTCCCCTGCTGCCCGCCTCGGGCCCCATGTCCACGATGTGGTCGGCCATCGCGATGATTTCACGGTGATGTTCCACAATCAGGATTGTGTTCCCGTGGTCACGCAGATGGAAGAGGGATTTTTTCAGCCGGATGATGTCCTGCGGGTGCAGCCCCACGCTCGGCTCGTCCAGCACATACACCATATCCGTCAGGGCCGAATTGATGTACTTGGCGATCTTGATGCGCTGCGCCTCGCCGCCCGACAGCGTGCCGGTGCCACGGCTCAGCGACAGGTAGCCGAGCCCGATGTCGCACAACGCCTGCAGGCGCTTCGACAGTTCGCGCTTGATATCCACGGCCAACGGGTCGTCGATGGCAGCGATGAACTCCTGCACATCAGAAATGGGCATATCGCCCACTTCCGCTATATTTTTCCCGTTGATACGGCACGAACGGATTTTCTCATTCAGCCTCGTCCCGTTGCAGTCGGGACAGGTGCCCATCGTGAGCATCGGATTGAGCACCGCGGCATGCAGAAGGCCCTCTTCCGAATTGATGATACTGCGGTACATCCGGGGGATCAATCCTTCATACTTTGCGGTTTTCGGCCAGTTGGACGGCGGGTTCTTCAACTTGATTTGCGGAGAGTTCAAGAACAAATCCAGTTCCTCCGGCGAATAGTCCTTGATCTTTTTATCCAAATCGAAAAGACCGCTGTGCGCGTAACGAATCCAGCGCCAGCCGCCCTTTCCGAAGGCAATGTAGTGGATGGTGTCCTCGTCGTTGAGCGACTTGTCGAAGTCCACCAGCTTGTGGATGTCGAGCTCGCGGATCTCGCCCAGACCGGCGCAGCGTGGGCAGCTTCCGGCGGGATGGTTGAAGGAGAACGAGTCGGAATAACCCACAAACGGTTTTCCCACGCGGGAGAAAAGCAGGCGCAACAAAGCCTGTATGTCGGTATAGGTACCCACCGTGGAACGGCTGTTCGACGACGGTTTCTTCTGGTCGATGACGATGGTAACGGGCATGTTCTCAATCCGTTCCACCTTCGGACGGCCATATTTCGGAAGATACTGCTGGATGAAGGACGGGAAGGTCTCGTTCAGCTCCCGACGGCTTTCCGCCGCCAGCGTGTCCAGGCACAGCGACGACTTTCCCGAGCCTGAAACACCCGTGAAGACGGTGATTTTCCCCTTCGGAATCTCCAAAGAAACGTTCTTCAAATTATTTTCGGTGGCGCCGATGACACGGATTGACGACATAGTTAGTATTTGATTTGGGTTCGCTTCGCTCACATTTTGTTCACTTCGTTCACATTTGGGTTCGCTTCGCTCGCATTTGGGTTCGCTTCGTTCGCATTTGGGTTCACTTCGTTCACATTTGGGCTCGCTTCGTTCGCATTTGGGTTCACTTCGTTCACATTTGGGTTCGCTGCGCTCACATTTGGGCTCGCTTCGCTCGCATTTTTAATTAGACCTTCTACTTGATGAACCTGATGAACTTTATAAACTTTATAAACCTGCAACTTTTAAACCGTGAGTTTGACTTGGGCGTGGGCTTCGACGACGTTGATGGCGTAGTCGCCCAGTTTCTCGCTGTCGCCGATGATGTCCATGTAGTTGACACCTGTCTGGTAGTCGTACTTCTTGTCGTTCACGTCGGCCACGTTGTTCTCCTTGAGCTGCGTGCGGTAGATGTTGATTTCATTCTCAATATAGAGCGACTCGTGCGGATCGACGGCGTGGTCGGTGTCGGCAAGCACCTTCTCCATCTGGGTCAAAGCATTGTCGCACAGTTCCCACATGTGTTTGATATGGGAAACCTGCTCTTCGGTGAAACTCTCCTTGGCCTTGTACTTCCGGTTGATGACGCGGCTCATGTTGTAGCAGCTGTCGCAGATACTCTCAATCTCGGAAATCTCACGCAGCATACAGCGCAACTGCATCTTACTTTCGCCGCTCAAGCGTCCTTCGGACACGCGGTTGAGGTAGTCGGCGATTTCGACCTCCATGTTGTCGCTGATGTTCTCGTATTTCTCGATACGGGCGAAAAGTTTGGAAAATTCGTCAGGATCGGTAAGTTCAAGCAGTTGCGGCACGAAGCCGAACATGCGGTGGGCGCGCATCGCAAAGTGGTTGATTTCCTTGCGTGCCTCCAGCAGCGACAATTCGGCCGTGGAGAGCAGACCGCCGCTGATGAACTTGAGACGCATGTCCTCGTCCTCTTCCCTGCCCCGGATAATCTTGCAGACCACTTTTTCAAAGAGTTTGATGAACCACACAAGAATAAGGACGTTACAGAGGTTGAAGGCCGTGTGGAAGGCGCAGAGGGCGAAATTGATACGGGAGGCGGCATTCGGATCCTGCGTGATGTCGGCGGTGGTGTCGTAGCCCACCGTCGCACAAACCAACGAGATGAAGGGACGGAAGACAATCAGTACCCAGCAGACACCGAACAAATTGAAAATCAAGTGGGAAAGAGCCGCCCGTCGCGCCGACGGATTCGCGTTCCACGCCACGATGTTGGAGGTAATGGTGGTACCGATATTTTCACCCAGCACCAAGGCAATGCCCTGGTAGATGTCGGCGACACCGGTGGAGCAGAGAATCATCGTGATGGCCATGATGGCCACGGACGACTGCACGCACATGGTGAGGACCCCGCCGAGAATCAGGAACAGCACATACGACAGGAAACCGAAGTTGCGGCACGCCACGAAAAAGTTCATCACCGCCTCGTTGTGCGGAAGGTCCATGGCGATGGCGTTCTCGCGCAGGGTGGCGATACCCAGGAACAGGAACGAAAAACCGAAGATGAACTCGCCGAAGGAGCGCGCCCCCGGACTTTTGAAGTAGGAGGCGATGATGCCGACCGCAAACAGCGGGAACACGATGAGGCTCATCTGGAAGTTGAAGCCGAAGAGGGCGATGATCCAAGCGGTGACGGTGGTGCCGATGTTCGCGCCCATGATGACGGAAATGGCCTGTGCCAGCGTCAGCAAACCCGCGTTGACGAAGCTGACGGTCAGCACGGTGGTCGCCGTGGACGACTGTACGGCTGTGGTGACGATGGCACCCGTGCAGATGCCCGTGAAACGATTGGTGGTCATGGTGCCCAAAACCTTACGCAAACCACCGCCGGTGAGCTTTTGCAGCGCCTCACTCATCGTTTTCATACCGAACATCAACAAGGCGAGACAGCCCAAAAGCGTCAAAAATGTAAAGATGGTCATAAAACTATAGATGGGATTTTAGTGGTATATTTTTGCAACTATGCATAAAACAATGAGTTACTATTCTGTAAAACCAGCGCAAAAATAATAAAAAAAGCATATCCATCACAAAAAAACCTCAACTTTTTTCAGCAAAAAAAGAAAGAATAATCAAACTAAAATTCGTACTTTTGCGCCCTATTTTATACAATGTAATAAATGGAAGAAAACGAGGGTTACACGGACGAAGAGGTGATGCGCCTGGTGGAGAATTTCAAGGAGATGCTCCATACCGGCGAGATGCGATACATTGAAGACGAGGATTTGGAGGTCATCATCGAGAGCCTGATCGGGCAGATGGATTTCAGGACGGCCACCAAGGCGGTGAACTATGCCATCCGTTTGTTCCCCACCTCCCTTGTATTCAGATTGCTGAAAGTCAGGAAGCTGATGATGGAGCTGCGGCTCGATTCCGCAGGCAAGGAGCTTGACCGCATCGAGCAGGACTTTGCGCCCTCCGCCGAAATCTACCTGGAACGGTCGTTTTTCAGCAAGCTCACCGGCACCGACGAGAAGGCGTTCCCCCTTCTGAAAAAGGCACACAAGCTCGACCCCGACAGTCCAGAGATCAACCTGAACCTCGCGGGAGAATATGTGCGTCAGGGACTTTACGAGAAAGGATTCGCCCTGTTGCGGAAAGCGATGGACTACGACGAATACATTGAGGAGCAACTTTTCACCTTTTCCTACATCTTTGAAGAAAACGAGAAATGGGACGATGCCGTGCGCTTTTTCCATGCGCTGACAGAGGCTTATCCGCTAAGCAAGTCCAGCTGGTTCGCCCTCGGCCTGGCCTACAGCTGGAAGCGCGAGTTCCCGAAGGCCATCGACGCCTACCTCAACGCCATCAGCCTCGACGAAGAGGCCTCCACCGCCTACTTCAACATCGGCAACGCCTATTTCGAGATGGAGGACTACCCGCAGGCGCTCCACTACTATGAGGAGACCGCCCGCCTCGACGACCAGGATTTCCACGCCCTGAGCGGCATCGGCGACTGCTACTACTCGATGAACGAGTTTGACAAGGCTCTGGATGCGTACCATCCGGCCCTCATCCTCAACTCCGACACCACCGACGCGATGCTCGGCATCATCAACATCCTGCAGGAAACCGGGCGCGCGGCCGAGGCCGAGGACTTCATCATGCGGACCGTCGCAATGGAGCCCCGCAGCTTCGAACTTCTATTCTCCCTCCTCAATACCTACAAAGAGGAACAGCAACCGGAGATGTTGAAGAAGTTCTTCGACCTGACCATCAGCCAGATAGAAGAAAAAGACGACTTTCTTTTCTTCTTCGCCGCCTTCTGCTGCAATCTGAAGGATAACAGCGAAATACTTCCCCTCGCCACCGAACTGTTGAAGAGCTATCAGTACGAGGAGGAGTTCACCTTCTCCATTCCCTACCTTATGGCCGCCCTTTGCTATGTTTCGGGCGACTACGCCAACGGCAAGGAATACCTTTCCAACGCCTTGCTCATCAACTTCGAAGGGCACGAGCGCTTCCTCAGCATGCATCCCTCCCTTTCCGAAATCGAAGAGGTAAAGCTCCTCATCGAACGATACAGGTAAATTGAAAATTGAAAATTGAGAATTGAGAATTGAAAATTGAAAATTGAAAACTATAAATTTTAAATCAATGAAAAGAATCCTTATCACCTTGCTGTGCATCACCTTTGGGTTGCTCCAATTACATGCACAGAGCCACCGTGTTGTCAGCAATACGGACAACCAGATTACTTTCACTGTCTCTACGGGCACACTGTCCACCGAGGTCATCACCGTTGAAGAGGGGCAGTTCACCCGCCTGCTGATGGACGGCTGCGTTTCCGGCGTAAAGAATGTCGGCGAACCCGAGTTGCCAATGATAACGAAGTCCATTGAAATCCCCATCTGCGGCGATGTCCATGTGACCGCCACGGCGGGGCGCGTCCGCACCCTGTCAGCCGAGGAAGCAGGCATCCGCTACACGATATGGCCGACACAGATCCAATACGACAAGTCGTACACGGGCGACCGCGTCTTCCAGAAGAATGAAGCGGTCTATGCCACCAATGCGGACTATAAGCTGCCGTTGGCCATCATCGCCAAGGCCGGTATCGCCCGCGACGTGAACATGGCCACGGTCACCCTCTACCCCGTGCAGGTGAACCCTGTCACCAACACCGTGACGATTTAC
>JAEEQA010000051.1 GCA_016285085.1 Bacteroidales bacterium | reverse complement strand
ACGCACAAGTTTGCGTCTATAAAAAAACGGTGGGGGGAAAAAGAGACGGTGCACGAAAATGTAAAGACGCCATAATATGACGTCTCTACAAAAAAAACGGACGATATACAAAAATGTAGAGACGCAAAATTTTGCGTCTCTACAAAAAACGGGGGAAAAATAAAAAAGAGACGGTGCGTGCACCGTCTCTACTATGCCCTATAAACTATTCCCTATTGACTATTTTCTCTGGCAGCCTTTCGGGGTGACGCAGGTGCCGGAGGCGCGGCAAACCACGACGGGTTCGGGCAGCACGTCGGCGGCGGAGGGGGAGACGTCCGGACGCGGGGCGATGACCTTGCGGGCCTCGAACACCATCTTGCGGCTGGTGTTGCCCACCTTCACGATTTCACCCACGGCTTCGATGAAGTCACCGGCATAGACGGGGGCAAGGAATTCCACGTTGTCGTAAGCGCAGAACAGGCCTTCGTCGCCGTCCTGGATGATGAGCAGCTCGGTGGCCACGTCGCCGAAAAGGGCCAGCATGTGGGCGCCGTCAACCAAGTTTCCGCCGTAATGGGCGTCACCGGAACTCATTCTTACTCTGATCATTGATTTAGGATTACTCATAACTTTTTGGTTTTAAATTGTTTATTTGTTTATTTGTTTATTTGTTGAATTGTTTATTGCTAATTACTAATCACTAACCACTATTCCCTAATCCCTAATCCCTTCTTTTTCGGTGCCTTCAGCGATTCGTGTCCGAAGGAATAGGTGATGCCGACCATCGCGTTGATGCCGAAAGCCTTGTAGTCGAAGTAGCGGGCGTAGTGCTGGTGGGCGATGTTGTTGATGTTGGCGAAGGCCGCGAAGTGGTCGTTGATGAGGTACTCGAAGCCGATGCCGAAGTCGAGGATGGGCTTCATGTTCTGGACGGTGTATTTCCCGAAGAAGTCATCGTAGGCCAGCGTCTTGCTGCCGAAGGCAAGGTCGAAGTTGAGGTCGAAGACGAAGCGTTCTTTCAAAATGTACTTGCCGTTGAAAGTGAGTTCCAGTTGCGGCTTGTGGTACGGGGCCGCCTTGGTCTTGGTGAGAGCGTACAGCCAGTAGTTGGCTTCAAAGTTCAAATGCAAGTTCTTGATGACCTCGTAGTTTATGTTCAAACAGAGATTCAGGACGTTACCGTTGTGGTACTCCACTTCAAACTGGTTGCGGGCGACATCGGAGGTGGTGTCGATGCGGTAGAAGGCGAGGTCGCGGGCGTAGCTGTAGTGCACCGAAAGGTTGTAGTTCAGTTTCTTGACCAAATTGCCCTTGATGCCACCATATATATTAATGTAGTTGATGGTGGTCTTGAACGTGTCAAGTTGCGGCTTGAGGAAGGGGTTCTCATAGAGCATCTCTTTGAGGGAGTTGTGGTGGGCGTTGCCGTTCACACCGGCGTAAACATCGAGGATGGACGGCACGATGCCGAGCTGCAGTTCGGCAATGGGATAGACCGTCCCCTTTGTTTTGCCGTTGTTGTAATCGACCACTCCGCCGATACCGGCAATGATGTGGTACTCCTTGATGGTGAAATGTGCCGTGGCTTCCGGCACGAACAGCACGGCGTTCGTGCCTTTCTGCTGGAACAGTTTCTCGTTGAAATAATCCAGATCAAGATCCAGACGGTAGCACTGGCTGCCGGAAATCTTGGCCCAGCGGGAGTCGTAGGCGATAAAGGAGTTGAGTCCGAGATGGTGCTCCATGTCCTTCCACTGGCCGCGGTGCAGGAAGTCGTATGACACGCGTACATCCTGTTTCAGCTTCTTGTCCTCCAACACATAGTTGGAGGCGATGCCGACCATCGCTTTGGCATGGTGGAACTGGTTGTTTAAAACGTCCTTGTCGCTGGCGTAGGCGATTCCGTTGTGGAAGTCGGGCCATTCGTTATAGCGATAGCCGTAGTATTTGGCATACTCGTGGTTGTAGCCGGCGGCGGTGTAGAGGGTCTGGTTCTTGAAGAACTTCTTGAAGTTGAGATGCACGCGGGTGTCCGACATCGGGCCGTTGGGGTACTGCTTCATCTCCTTGCCGATCTGCGGTGCCCAGTAGGAGTAGTGGTGAACGTTGGCACCGAGCGAGTACTTGGTGTTCTGGAGGTTGTGGAACGACAGTTCCGCCAGCGGGGTCAGCGGGTAGCCGAAGCCCACCTTGATGAAGTTGCGGTACATCTTGTCCAGCGCGTCGGGCGTTACCTTGTTATAGGGGATGGTGCCGGGCTTGAAGGTGGCGTCCATCCGCTGCGGCGTGATGTAGTAGTCGAACTTCACCTTCTCGGAGGTGGAGTCGATCATGTCGGGCTGCTGGTTGAGCTTGCTGAAACTCATCAGGCGGGGGGTGTATTCCAGACGGAACCGGGCCGTGTCAACAGGCTGTGCTTGAAGGCCGCAGGCGGCGAACAAGAGGATTATGGCTGCAATGTATCTTTTCATCTTCTGCTAATTTTAAAGGTTAATCTTCGTCAACCGGGCGGAGGTCGTTTCCGTCGTTGCCGTTGTTCTGGTTGTCGAATCCGTTGTTCGGGGCGGGGGAGTTGACGGGTTCGGGGTTCTCGATGGCGTCGATCTTGGCGATGCGCCCACGGGCCACCTGGCGCAGGTCCTCACCGTCGTAGTTGTCCACAATGCTTTGGTAAGTGGCGCGTGCCTGGAAGTAGTTCTCCTTGGCGAAGTAGAAGTCGCCGTAAAGGATGAAGGTGGAGGCGAGCCAGTAGCCGGAAGTGTAGCTGGCTTCAAGAATCTCGCCGATTTCCTTCTCGCATTCGTCAAGATTCCCTTGCGTGAACTCGGAAAGGGCGCAGTAGTAGGCGGCTTCGGCGGAGATGTCGCTGGTGCTCTTCTTGGCCAACGGCGCGAGGTACTTCTTCACTGCGGTGTAGTTGCGGAGGAAGTAGGCGGACTCGCCGGCAATCAGCTGGGCATCCTCCTTGTATTCGGGGTCGGCGCTGGGTGAGGTGAGGTATCCCTTGGCTCCGTCGAAAGCTTCTTGGTAATTCTTGAGCTCAAAGGCGCAGCGCATGATTCCGTTGTAGGCGTATGAGCTGTTGTTCTCGTTGGTCGCGCAGGCCAGCAGCTCCTTGAAATAGTCAAGGGCGCGTTGGAACTCACCCTTGTTGAAGAGGATGGAGGCTGCCTTGCGGAGCGCCACCTCGTTGTGCGACGTGCGGTAGTTCTGGATGAGGTTCTCGTAATCGGCGAGGGCTTCGTCGAAACTGTTGCGACCGTAGGCACATTCAGCGCGGTAGAAACGGGCTTCGGCAATGAAGTAGCCCTCCGGGAAGTTCTTGATGTAGTCGTTGAAGCCGTTGGTCGCCATCTCGCAGTTGCCCTTGAGGTACTTCGACTCCGCCGCACGGTAGGTGATGGAATCCTGACGCTCCGGTGAGATGCTGATATTGCCTTTCGACTTGATATATTCAAAAAATTCGCCTGTACGACCCTGTTCGGTGTAGATGCTTTCAAGGTTTGCCAAGGCGTCCTTTGCCTCCTGTGAACCCGGGTACTGTTCAATGACCTTCTTGAAGGTGGCGATGGACTTGTCGGTCTCCTGTGAGTTCAGGTAGGCCTGCGCCAGCTTGTTGTGGGCTTCACGCACATAAGAGCTCTTCGGGTACTTGCGGATGAACTCCTGATAGGCGTTGATGGCCTTGCTGTACTGGTTCTGCGAATGGTAGGTGTTGGCCAGTTCGTATTCCACCTTGTCCATATAGCTGGATTTCCCGTACAGTTGGGTGAATTTCTCCATGGTCTGCACCTTCTTGGTGTTGTTGTTTAGATAGCCGTAGCAGCGACCAATCTGGTAAAGGGCGTAGTCGGCGTTGAGGGATTTCAGTTTCTCGCATTTCTCGTAGTTGGTGATGGCGTTCTGGAGTTTGCGCTGCATGAAGTAGCAGTCGCCGAGGCGGGCCAGTGCATCGGCACGGTAGTTGTCCTCCGTGACATCGGTGGCGAGGTATTTCTCGAAAGACTGCTGTGCCTCGCGGTAGGCTTCACTTTTCATGGCGGCGTAACCGTACGAGTATAGCGACGGCGTGTAGTTCGGATTGCTGGTGACGCCATTGCTCTTGTGATAGACTTGGAAAGCGGTGTAGGCTTTCTGGTACTCTTCGGCGCGGTAGAGCGCCTCTGCCTTCCAGTACAGGTTGGAAAGGTGGATCTTTGAATCCACAGGGTATTTCAGTGATTTCTCCAGCATTTTGCCGGCGTTTTTATAGTCCTTGTTGTTGATGAGCTGGAGGGCGCGGAAGTGGGTGCAGCGCTGGTACGAGCGCATGATTTCGGGGCTCATGCTGCTCAGCTGCTCAATGGATTTGATGGCTTCGGGATAGTTTCTTGAGGAAGCGTATATCTTTGCAAGATATGCGGTTGCCTCCTCGCTACGGGTGGAATAGGGGTAGCGTTTCACATAGTCCTCAAGGGCGGTGATGGCGTTGCTGAAGGGTGCGCTGGCCGTCTCGTACTGAAGTTTGGCGTAGTTGTAGTAGGCGTCTTCCTGAATCTCGGCGTCGTAGTCCATCTTCGAGGCCTCCAGGAAACTCTGGACGGCGAGGCGCGGCTGTCCCGCCTTTATCTGGCAGTCGCCGATGATGTAGTAGGCACTTTGGGCCAGGGCGTCGTTCTCCTTTGTCGCCTTTGACAGGTAGTCGACGGCGGCCTTGTACTGTTGTCGGCGGTACTTCGTGAATCCGATGGCGTAGCAGTCACTGGCCGGCAGATCCACGCGGGCACCGGTCTTGGCCTTCTCGTTCAATGCCAGAAAGTCCTCAAAGTAACGGTCGGCCTGTTCGTAATTGCCCAAGTTGTAGTGTGAAAGGGCGATGATGCGGTTCAGCTCGGCCTTGTCGGTGGATTGCGACAGCAGGTCGGGCGCGGTTTCCACAACGGTTTCATAGTCTTTGTCCAGGAAATGGATTTGGGCGATGTAGAAGGGGACGGTAGCCGAAAACTCCTTTACGCCCTCCAGCGACTTGAAGTCCTCAAGGGCGGCGATGTACTGTCCCTCCTCGTAGGCAATATGTGCCCGATAATAGACCGCTTTCTGCTGGTAGGGGCCTTCGTATTCACTGGCTTTTCGGAAAAGGTACTTGGCGTCGTCCTTGTCGCCCTTCACGAGGTTCGCATAGCCTTTCTTGAAATAGTATTCCGCAAGGTCGCTGTTCCTGACGGTACGCTCGTCAATCTCGTCGAAGTTTTCGAGGGCCCGTTTATAGTCTTTTTTGAAAAAGTAATAACGGGCAAGGTAGAACCGCGCATCCGGCACGCAGCTGTGGATGGGGTATTTGCGGATGAAGTCCTTCAGAAGGAAGGCCGCGTTCCCGTTGTTCAGCTTGGCCGCACAGACCCCCTGGTAAAAATAGGAGTTCGTTTTCAGGTCATACTGCTGGTCGGTCGTGTTTTCATACACGAATTGGAAATATTCCTGTGCCGCACCGTATTGTCCTTTTTGGAAAAGTTCAGTGGCCGTTTTGTATTCATAATTCGGAGAATCGTACGCCACAGGCCGCTGTCCGAAGGCCAAAACCGAGCATCCTAACCATAGGATAATGAGGATGCTGCTATAAACTAATCGCTTCATAACCAAATAAATTCTTATGTATAATATTATAGCAAAATTATAAAAGAGCGATGAGATAGGAATTGCTTTTTCAACAAATTATCAACATCTTTACTTTTATATCTATAACGAAAAATATTCCGATGCAGTATCGGACCCTGCTCAACTTTTTGAGCCAGGTAAATTTATTGTCCTAAAATGGCATAAAACAAAAGCGAGCAAGTAAATTTACCTGCTCGCTTTGTTTGATTTCCAATAGTTTAACCGAAATTCTCTCTCTTACAATCGGTTAGTATTCGTCCTCGTGGAAGAAGAAGTCTTCCGTTGTCGGATAATCGGGCCAAAGGTCCTCGATGGAATCGTAAATGTCACCCTCATCCTCAAGCTCGCGGAGGTTCTCAATCACTTCCATCGGAGCACCCGAACGGGTGGCGTAATCAATCAGTTCATCCTTCGTTGCCGGCCAAGGAGCATCTTCCAATTTTGAGGCCAATTCCAATGTCCAATACATATCTTTTTTCTTTATTAATACCTGTTTTTTTGAGGCGGCAAAAGTACACTTTTTTTAATAAAACAAGTCGGCTGTAAGAAAATTTTATTTCTCTGGTTCCCAATAGGTTTCGCCTTTCTTTTCAATGAACAGCGTGTAACGGGCGGCAATAAAGAAAAAATCGGACAGCCTATTTGCAAATTTCTTCACGTTGCCGAAGAACTCGTCTTCACGGGCGGTCTCCTCCCCCATCCGGCAGATATTGCGCTCCGCCCTACGCGCCACCGTGCGCGCCACATGCAGCTGCGCCGCACACTTCGAACCCCTCGGCAATACGAAATTATGCACCTTCGGCAGGAACTCCGTATATTCGTCCATCTTGGTTTCCAACACCGCCGTCCACGCCTGCAGCGGACTCTCCTTCCAATACTTCTCGCAATTCTCCGACTCCGTGGCCAAGATGCCGCCCACCGTGAACAGACGGTTCTGGATGTCAGCCATCTGCTTCACGAGGTCGTCGCGCTGCGCCGCACGGTCGGCATCCACTGCCGTCGCACGCAGTTCCTCTATCGCAGTGCCTATCACCGAGTTAAGTTCGTCAATCGTGCCATACGCCTCAAGCTGGGCACACGTTTTCTCCACACGCTTGCCCCCTACCAGGGAGGTCTTTCCGGCATCGCCGGTTTTGGTGTATATTTTCGTCATTTTAATTTAGTTTGAAGGTTTTTCTAGTTTATCAAGTTGCAAGTTTGTCAAGTTACAAGTTTATCAAGTAGAGGGTATGAGGGATGGGGGGTATCATTATTATTATTATTACAAGATGCGGCAGTGTCCGTATTGATGTGTATCAAAAATATCATTTATTCACCGTTTCATCCGTCAGTGTCAGCAAAAACGATTTCAAATCAGCCAGTTGCGAAGGCGTCAGGCAGACACCGCCGTCGTTGATGCGATGCATGTAGGGGTGGACATAGGGCGAGTTCTGAAGCCCGGTGTTGTAGAATTCCAGCACCTCATCCAGGGTGGTGAAGCGGCCGTCGTGCATGTAGGGTGCCGACACGGCGATGTTGCGAAGGGTGGGTGCCCGGTACGCCCCGAGATCCTGCGGCCGTCCCGTCACCGAAAAACGGTCTTGCGGGTCGGATGGGTTGGCATCCAACGCATTGTTATAAAAAAGATTGGTGGTAAAGAGCGGTGTTCCCGCACCGCCGTGGCAATGGTAGCAGTCGGCGCCCTCCTCGGTAGAAAAAAGGACGTAGCCCCGAAGTTCCTCCGCCGTAAGCTGTTCCCTGCCCTGCAGGTAGCGGTCGAACTTGGAATCAGCGGCAATGAGCGTGCGAAGGTATTGTGCCACAGCTTTCTGCACAAGGTCAAGGGTCACCTCCTCCGTGCCGAAAGCCTTGCGGAACATCTCGCGGTAGGAGGCATCGGCATTGAGGGCGGCCACCACCTGTTCCGGATCCGCCGCCAGCTCATTGGGGTCGCGGATGGCCGCACCCACAATGGATTCAAGGTCGGAGGCGGCCCCGTTCCAAAGATACCCTTCGTGGTTGAAGACCAGGTTCACCAACGGCATGGCGTTGTGTCCGGGCGAGGTGCCGTTCACGCCCACAGGCCGTCCGTCACAAAGGTGCGGGTTGCCGGCGCCCAGGTCAAAACCCGCCGACGGCACGTGGCAGGTGGCGCAGGAGAACATCAAGTCGGGCGAGGTGCCCGTGTAGCCCCGGATAATCGGATCGGAAAAGAGCGCCTTGCCCAACGCCACCCCCTCCTCCGTCAACGGGTTGTCGGCGGGAATGTTGAGGTTTGTCGGGAAGTACGGCGGCACAACCAGATGGTACGGCGTTGGCTTGTAAACCTCCTTCTTCCGGCATCCGACCAGCAGAAGCGGAACCAACAGCAGGAAAAGAAGGAATCTTGCACGGCTCATCTTGGCAATAATTGGGCGGCAAAGGTACGACTTTTGTTGGAAGGTTTGTCCTTTTTAAAAGCTATAAAATCCATAAAATTTCCATTAAACCCCAGCGGGAGACCCTTGTCAAAGGGCCGTTCTTTTTTTGAAACGAAACCCAAAATTTATTTGTTATGAAAAAAATCGCCCTTACCCTGATGCTTGCCTGCGCCATGCTGCTGAATTTCGCCCTCGCGCAAGAGCCGAGCAAGCCGATGCCGGGACAGAACGCACCCCATTCCGAAAAAATGCAACATCCCGGCGATCCCAAACATCACAACCCCATGATGCTCAAGATGAAAAAAGAATTTATCCAAGAGAATTTTGTCATCGAAAGCAGTAAAAAAGAGGCTTTTTGGAACGCATACAACACCTACGAGCGCAGCATCATCGATGCACATAAAGCGCAGCGGGAATTCCGGAAAGCGAACAACATTCCCAACCGGATGAACGCAGACAGCCTCACCAACCTTTCCGACGACGTCATCTTAAAGTATTACGAAAACAATTTCCAGACCAAAAGTCTGATCAGCAAAGCGGAAGAGAAATTCTTCAACGACATGAAAAACATCCTCACGCCGCAACAGATTGCACAATATTATATTTTGGAAAAGAATTTCCAGACATCCGCGGTGAAGATGAACCATCCGAAACCCATGAAGATGGAAGCAAAACCGATGAAAATGGAAGCGAAGCCGATGAAGGCCACCCCCGCCACGCACTAATCACTTCCAAAGCAATTCAACAACTGATTTCTGCCTAAACGACAGGGTTCCGGCCTCATCAATGACCACAAGGTTGAGATGGGAGCCGGAATTCTTTTTGTCCTGCAAGACGGCGCGGTTCAATTCCGAAATTCCTACATATTCAGGAATTTGTGTCGGCAAGTCCAACTGTCCCAAAGCGGCAGCGATTCTTCCCGCCACTCTTTCGGCACCGCCGTTTTTCGCCGCCAACACCAGTCCGATACCGACGGCTTCGCCATGCGACAGCCGGTTTTCAGTGCACCGTTCCAGTGCGTGGGCAAAAGTGTGACCAAGGTTAAGGATGCGCCGACGGCCACTTTCCCGCTCATCTGCCGCCACCACCTCGCACTTGACCTCCACCGCTTCCCGGATGTAGCCGAGCAGCTCCTCCGACTCCACGGAGCCCGAAAAATCCATACGTCTGAATAATCCGGCCACCTCATCAAAGTGCTTTCCGCTGATCAGACAGGTTTTCAGAAGTTCGGGAACCGACTTACAAATGTCTGATTTTGAAAAAGAGGACAAAAAACAGGGGCAGGCAATGACAAATCGAGGCTGATTGATCGTCCCCAACATATTTTTGTAACCGTCCACATTCACTCCGTTTTTCCCTCCGATGGCGGCATCCACCATCGACAAAAGGGTGGTCGGCACGAAGCCGAAACCGACGCCACGCTTGTAGATGGAGGCCACAAAACCGCAAATATCCGTGGTGATGCCGCCGCCAATGCCCAGCAGGAACGTGTCGCG
The DNA here is from genome assembly GCA_016285085.1 of Bacteroidales bacterium. Classification (GTDB taxonomy): domain Bacteria; phylum Bacteroidota; class Bacteroidia; order Bacteroidales; family WCHB1-69; genus UBA1756. The sequence goes on along the minus strand of JAEEQA010000051.1, from coordinate 8,010 downwards.
CCCCGCACCCAGCTCCATCAGCCGGCGGGTGATGCACAGCACCGTTTCCATCGTTTTCTCCCCTTCATCGGCAAAGACAGAAATCTTCTCATACGGGAAAAAATGTCCGTAAAGGGCATCCACTTTCCGGTCAGCAATGGCAACAATGCGACGGTTTTGCGGAAGAAGGTCACGGAGTTTTTCGCCCATTTCATCAAAAGAAGGGGTGAAAAAAAGCTGCGAAACAGCAGAATCGGTCTTCAAAACCAGCGGTTCCATAGAAACTAATCGTCTGATTCCTCCACAATTACATCCTTATAGGAGTCCAACACCTTGGCGCGGGAGAGGAAGCCGACATAGGAGCCCTCCTTCGTCACCACGGGCAGGTTGAAATTCTGGGTTTTTTGGAACTTTTCGACCATCACCTCCGCCGTATCATCGTTATACACAACCACATCCGGCACATACAGCAGGTCACGGACCTTCATCACATCGTACAACTCCTGCTTGAAGATGATGTCGCGGTGCTCGTCCATCAGGAGGAGGCCGGCGAACTTCTCGTTCTTGTCCAGCACCACAAAGATGTTGCGCTTGCTTTTGGAAACCACCTCCACATATTCGCGCAGCGTGGCGTCGAGCGGCACGGTGCTGATGTTGGTGTCGAGCAGCTTCATGAAATCAATGTGGCGCACCGCATACTTGTCCTTGTTGTGTGTTTTCAGCTTGCCTTTTTCGGCTAATTTGCGCGTATAGACCGAGTATTTTTCAAAGATTTTGGCGGTTCTGTAGGAGATGGACGACGTAATCATCAGCGGAATCAGCAAGGAGTAACCGCTTGTCAATTCAGCAATCAGAAAAATTCCGGTAAGCGGTGCGTGCATCACGCCGGCGAGGAGGCCGGCCATGCCCGCCAGCACGCAGTTGGTGATGGGAAGGTTGAAACCGAAGTAATGGTTGAGCACCTCCGGCACGAGGAAGCCGAGGAAGGCGCCCACGAAGAGCGAGGGGGCGAACACGCCGCCGACGCCGCCCGCCGCGTTGGTGACAGCCGTGGCCACCACCTTCAGGAACACGATGCCCGCCATGGCCAGCAGGAACACCACATAGCGCGACTTTATCAGCATGTAAATCGGTGAGTTGCGGAACATCACCTCGCGCCCGCCCTTCATCAGCGTCAGGATATTCTCGTACCCTTCGCCGTAGAACACGGGGAAGACCAGAATCAGCGCACCGAGCGCCAGACTGCCGATCACCAGCTTGACATACTGGTTTTTAAGTTTGGAAAAGAGGCGTTCCACGAAACGGGAGGTGCGGAGGAAATAGACCGACACAAGGCCTGCGATCACGCCCAAAACGATGTAGATGCCCACGTTGGCGAGTTTGAACGGCGTGACAGGAGCGTTGGTGAGCATCACGTCCTCGCCGAGGAAAAGCAGGGAGAGGATGGTGCCTGTGGCGGCGGAAATCAGCAGCGGCACGATGGCCGTGGCGGTGAGGTCGAGCATCAGCACCTCGATGGCGAAGACGATGGAGGCAATCGGAGCCTTGAAGATGGCCGCCATTGCCGCCGACGAGCCGCAGGCCAGGAGAATGATGGTGTCCTTGCGCGACAGGTTGAACAGGCGGGCGAGGTTCGACCCGACGGCGGAGCCGGTCAGCACAATCGGGGCCTCCAACCCCACCGAGCCGCCGAACCCCACGGTGATGGAACTCGCCACCATCGAAGAGTAGATGTTGTGCGGCCGCAACTTCCCATTGTAGTTGCTGATGGCGTTCAGCACAATGCTCACGCCATGGTTGATATTGTCACGGACAAAGTATTTGACATACAAGACGGTAAGAAAAATACCCACCATCGGGAAAGCGAGGTACAGGTAGTTCAGTTCGGCCTCCGGGAAAGCGGTGGAGAGTGCGGTGGAGGTGAAGTGCAGCAGGTTCTTGACCACGATGGCCACCGTGGCGCCGAACACGCCGACGAAGAAGCTTAGCAGCATCAGCGTCTGCCGGCCCAGCGTTTCCTTCAGCCACGAACGGACAGCAATGAAATCCTTGTTTCTTACGAGTTGCGATAGTTTTTTCATCAGGGCGGCAAAAGTACAAAAAAATAGCAACAATTTCGTACCTTTGCGCCCGATTTTCACAAAACGGAAATCATTGAATTACAACAAAAAAGAATATGGATTCTGAAAAGAGCCAATGGCGGGGCCACCTTGCGGCATTGGCCGTTTACATCATTTTCGGCATCAATCCGAACTGTTCGAAGGCGGTGGTGCCGGAGTATATCGCGCCGGAGGTCTATACCGCAGTGCGGATGCTGTTCGGCTGCGCGGGGTTCTGGCTGCTGGCGCTGTTTTCCAAGAAAGAGAAGGTGTCGTGGTCAGACCATAAGGTGCTGATGGGCGGCGGGGTGATCATGGCGGGCACACTGTTGGCGTTCGGACGCGCATTTTGCTATACTTCACCCTGTTACGTCTCGCTGATTTCGGCCACCAGCCCGCTTATCGTGATGCTGATGGCGGCATTGTTCCTGAAAGAACCCATTTCGTGGCGAAAGTCGGCAGGGGTGCTGATCGGCATCTGCGGCGCGCTGTTCATCGTGCTGTTCTCGTGGAAAATCGATGCCAACGCCAGTCCGCTGGGGCTGTTCCTCTGCTTCGTAAACATTCTCTTTTATGCGGGCTATCTGTTGCTCACCCGCACCATCTCAAAGCGGTACAGTCCCGTCACGATGATGAAATGGATGTTCCTGTACGGCAGTATCATCTGTGTGCCGATAGCGATTCCGTTGCTGTCGCCCGACACGAGTCCGATGCTGTTCCGTGCGGTGCCGGTGGCGGCGTACCTCAACCTCCTCACGGTGCTGGTTTTCGCCACGGTGGTCTCCTACTTGCTGCTTCCGCTTTCACTGCGGCTGCTGCGCCCGACCACGGTGAGCATGTACAGCAACCTGCAGCCCGTGGTGACGGCAACTGTGGCCATCGCCCTCGGGCAGGACATCTTCACATGGAACAAACCGGTGGCGTTGGTGCTGATTCTCGCGGGTGTCTATTTGGTGACGACCAGCCGCGCGAAAGAAGATGGGCGATGATATTATCAGTGAGCAATTTAAAATTTATTACCTGCTACTTGATAAACCTGATAAACTTTCTAAACAAATTTCGTACATTTGCCCGCTTTATGCCCGATGGCATAGACATATTATAACTTTTTGATATTAAGATAAATATAAAAGGAGGATAAAACTATGATGGTCATCAAAACAGTGGAAGAACTGCAAGAGGTGCTGTTCCGTGTACACAGTTCTGGAAAATCAGTGGGTTTTGTGCCCACCATGGGCGCGTTGCACGACGGGCACCTGTCGCTCATCAAGCGGGCCCGCCTCGAAAACCAGGCAACGGTCTGCTCCATTTTCGTCAACCCGACACAGTTCAACAACAAGGAGGACCTGGAGAAATACCCCCGCACCCTCGATGCCGACCTGAAATTGATTGAGGACTACGTCGATTTCGTCTTCGCACCGACCGCCGAGGAGGTTTATAAGGAACCTGCCACCGAGCATTACGACTTCGGCGACCTCGAGAAGGTGATGGAAGGGCCCATGCGCCCCGGCCATTTCAACGGCGTGGCCATCATCGTCAAGCGGCTGTTCGACTGGGTGAAGCCCGACAAAGCCTACTTCGGCGAAAAGGATTTCCAGCAGGTGGCCATCATCAAAAGTCTTGTAAAACAATACAATCTTGACATTCAGATTATCCCCTGCCCTATCGTGCGCGAGGCAAGCGGACTGGCCCTCAGTTCCCGCAACAAACGTCTGTCGGAATACGAGCATAAGCAGGCCGCCAACATCTACCGCATCCTCAAGGAATCAGTGGCACTCGGCAAGACCGACACCGCTGAAATCAAACAGTTCGTCGCCGACGAAATCGCCAAGGTGGACACCTTCCGCCTCGAATACTACGAAATCGTGGACGGCGAAACCCTCCAGCCCATCAAAAGCCTGAACGACACCGACTCTGTGGTCGGCTGCATCACCGTCTATTGCGGCGAAGTGCGCCTCATTGATAACATCCGCTACAAATAAATTGTTTTTTCAAACAAAACGATAGAAAAACGATGCAAATCGAACTTTTAAAATCCAAAATACACCAAGTCGCCGTCACCGAGGCGAACCTCAACTACGTGGGAAGCATCACGATTGACGAGGTCCTGATGGAAGCGGCAAACCTCATCGAGAACGAAAAAGTGCAGGTGCTGAACATCAACAACGGCGAGCGCCTCGAGACCTACGTCATCAAAGGGAAACGCAATTCCGGCGTCATCTGCCTCAACGGCCCCGCCGCCCGCAAAGCCGCCGTCGGCGACATCGTGGTCATCATCTCCTACTGCACAATGGATTTCGAGGAGGCAAAATCTTTCAAACCCACCATCATCTTCCCGAAAAACAATAGGTTATAAAGAACTGCGATATTTCTTTAAACTTTATAAACCTTATAAACTTTCAAACTTTTTAACTACGATATGCATAGATTAGTATTGATTCGCCACGGCGAAAGCGAATGGAACAAGGCCAACCTTTTCACAGGCTGGACCGATGTCGATTTATCGGAAAAAGGCATGCAGGAAGCTGCGGAGGCCGGCGTCGCCATGAAAGAAGCGGGCTTCTGCTTCGAATATGCCTACACCTCATTCTTGAAACGGGCCATCAAGACCCTGAACATTGCGTTGGAAAAGATGGACCAGCTGTGGATTCCGGTGGAGAAGAGCTGGCGCCTGAACGAGAAGCACTACGGCGCTCTGCAGGGCTTCAACAAGGCCGAGATGACCGAGAAGTACGGTCCGGAAAAGATCAAGATGTGGCGCCGCAGCTACGACATCCGTCCTGAGAGCCTGAGCGACGACGACGAGCGCAACCCCGCCCTCGACCCGCGCTACCGCAACATCGACGACCCGATGGCACGCCCCCACACCGAAGCGCTGTGCGACACCATCGCCCGCATCGTCCCCTACTGGGAGAACGTCATCCGCCCGAGAGTGGCCCAGTCCGAAGGCGACATCATCATCGCCGCCCACGGCAACAGCCTGCGCGGCATCATCAAGGTGTTGAAAAACATCTCCAACGAGGACATCATCGGCCTCAACCTTCCTACCGGAATTCCGTACGTCTTTGAATTCGACGACAATATGAACCTCCAGAAGGACTACTTCCTCGCCGACGAAGAAACCGTGAAAAAACTGATGGACGCTGTTGCCAATCAGGGAAATAAGAAGTAGGGATTAGGGGATAGTTGATAGGGGATAGTTGATAGGGGATAGTAATTAGTAATTAGTAATTAGTGATTAGTCTATAGTAATTCATTTAAAATTAAAGTTATATGAAAAAAATCCTTATACTTTTTGCATTTGTATGTGCTTGTGGAATTCTTTCCGCACAAACGGTGCCCAACGCCGATTTCGAGCAGTGGAATTCCGACGAAGAGGCCGCCGGCTGGACCAGTTCCTTCTCGATGGATTTGATGATGACCTCTTTCGATTACTCCTCTGCGGAGAAATCGTCGAACTCGCACACAGGCTATTTTGCGATGGGACTGCACCCCTACGCCATCGATTTGATGCTCACCTCCTACACGCTGCCCGGCATTGCGCACCTCGGCACCTTCAACGCCGACTTCGACATCACCAACCTGCTCGGTGGTTTTGGCGGCGGTGGCGGACTTGACGCCGGCAGTTTTATCGAGAGCATGGTGCAGGGCGGCATCACCTGCAACCGCGTGCCCCAGAGCGTGAAGGCATGGATCCGCTATGTGCCCGCCGACGGCGATGCGATGAGCGTCACCGTGCGCTGCTACAGCAACGGCGAGGTGGTGGCCGAAGGCACCTACAACTCGACGACGGCCTCCTACGGTTACGAACAGATCACCATCCCCGTGACCGCCACCTCCAGCGCCACCCCCGACCAGCTGAACATCATCTTCAACTGCGGCAGTGCCGAGGGTTCCAACCTGTACATCGATGACATCGAGTTGGTTATGGAAGGCGGCAGCGGCATTGAAGAACCCGCCAATGTGATTTTCAGCGCCGGTCCCAACCCGACCCGCGACATCATCACCGTCACCCCGACCGTGGCTGGAAGCTACAGCGCCGTCCTGTTCGACATGAACGGCCGCGAGGTCTGGGCTGGACAGTCGCTGCAGGGCGCCACCAAGGTGGACGTTTCGGAACTTTCCGAAGGCGTCTATTTCCTGAAGGTGACGGCCAACGGGCTGACCCGTACGGAGAAAATTATGGTGAAGTAAAACATTAAAGACGATCACTCTTCAAAATACAACACGGAATATTTATGAAATGTCGATATTGCGGTAAGCCTGCTGGTTTTCTTTCCTCTGCACATAAGGAATGTAAAGAGAAGCACACAAGAGCCCGAAATAACATTCGGCTCTCTATAATTCAACATTTACGCAATGCCTCCGGGACATATCATTCCATCTGTAAAGAGGCGGAAGAGCAATGTACCAATGGCTATGTTGAGCAGAAGGAACTTGACCAAATCATTATCGACACCCTAAATCAACATCTACAAAAAGGGGAATGTTCCTATTCCTTTATCGAATCATTTATTGATTCCCTGCCAACAGTCATCCAAAAAAACACCCGTGCTGATGCAAGCTATAAAAAACTATGGAGCAACATTCTCAATGAACAATTTTCTGCATCAAAAGCGGCTGCTGCCTATAGCTTGACTTGCTCGTCACAAGACACAGACACTATCCTTAATGAACAGCAACAGGATATTATTGCACGAATCAATAAAAACGGAATACCCACACTGTCCCAGAGTCTTCAGCAAGTTTCTCTCAAATATATCACATCAACGATTGACCACGCATTAGCCGACGGACTAATTGACAATAATGAAGAGACGTTCATTCTGAAACTGAGCAAGGAATTGTCATTATACGACACGCCTTTCTTTATGCAAAGCGACACTTATCTTCGATTAGTCAAAGCACTCGTACTTCGAGACCTATCTGAAGGCAACCGTGTGGAACGGGTTACCTTTAACAACCTTCCCATTATGCTTGCGAAAAACGAGTTCCTGATATGGGCATTTACATCCGTTAACGGCTTTGAGGAAAAGACAAAACGAACTTATGTTGGCGGAAGTCGGGGTGTCAGTGTACGAGTAAGCAAAGGTGTGTACTACCGGATTGGCAACAGCAAAGGGGAGGCCATTGAGCAACAGTACCAAAGTCCTCTCGGAATCGGCACTTTGTTTATTACCAATAAAAACATCACATTTGTGGGGACGAAATCCATCAAAATACCCATCAACAAGATATTGTCTTTCAACGAATATTCAGATGGAATAGGATTAGTAAAAGAGGCGGTAAACCCTCATCCCTATACATTTGCAAATTGCGATGCATGGTTTATCATTAACGCAATCCAACTCTTATACTGAACCCTATACCTCCCATTTCCCGAATCACACAAAGAAACGAACAAAATACTAAATCATTTTCAATCAACCATTTAAATAACAAACAATTATGGCAGAAAAGAAATTTATGACTTGCGACGGTAACTGCGCTGCTGCTCATGTAGCTTACATGTTCAGCGAAGTCGCCGCCATCTACCCCATCACCCCGTCAAGCCCGATGGCTGAATACATCGACGAGTGGAGTGCCGGTGGAAGAAAGAACATTTTCGGTGAGACCGTGAAAGTGGTCGAGATGCAGAGCGAGGCCGGTGCCGCTGGCGCTGTCCACGGTTCCCTCCAGGCCGGTGCCCTCACCACCACCTACACCGCATCGCAGGGCCTCCTGCTGATGATCCCCAACATGTACAAGATCGCCGGTGAGCTCCTTCCCGGCGTGTTCCACGTTTCCGCCCGCGCCCTCGCCGCACAGGCCCTCTCCATCTTCGGTGACCACGCCGACGTGATGAGCGCCCGCCAGACCGGTTTCGCCATGCTGGCTACCGGCTCCGTGCAGGAAATCATGGACCTTGCTCCTGTTGCCCACCTCGCCGCCA
>JAEEQA010000127.1 GCA_016285085.1 Bacteroidales bacterium | reverse complement strand
TGCGTGCATAATTGTCAATTATCAATTGTCCATTGTCAATTAACCCAACATGGCTTCAACGTCTTTCTCAAAGTCCTTCGGCTCTGTGGTGGGCGCATAACGCTTGATGGTCTCACCGTCCTTCGAGATGAGGAACTTGGTGAAGTTCCACTTGATGTCGCTGTCTTTCTCCACGCTCTTGCTGATGGTCTTGAACAGCGCCGCTGAGGCCTTGGCTTTCAGTCCTTTGTACTCTTCGGTCGGGGCCTGCGCCTTCAGGTACTCGTAGATGGGGTGCGCTTCCGGACCGTTGACGTTGATTTTCTTCATCAGGGGGAAGGTCACGCCGTGGTTGAGGCGGCAGAACTCGGCGATCTCCTCGTCGGAGCCGGGCTCCTGGTTGGCGAACTGGTCGCACGGGAAGCCGAGGATGACCAGCCCTTGGTCTTTGTACTTCTGGTAGAGGGCTTCCAGCCCGTCGTACTGCGGGGTGAAACCGCACTTGGAGGCGGTGTTGACAATCAAGAGGACCTTGCCGCTGTACTGCGACAATTCCACCTCTGCGCCCTTGTTGTTCTGGGCTTTGAAATCGTAAATTGTGGCCATAATTTTGGGTATTAATATTTGAAAGTGCAAAGGTACGATTTTTCTATAACAGTCGTGGAGGGTTTGCAAAAAATGGCGATGTTTTTATAGGGGAGTAGCCTCGGAGAGGCGTTACGCACGAAGTGTGCCTAACACCGTACAAGCCGTTAGGCGCAGTATGGTATTAATTGCGCCTGACGGCGTATCTCATGCCTTCGGCATGACCAAAAATAGGTTGTCTTCCCTTACTCCGTCTCTTCCCTTTCTTTGAGGTTGATGAAATGCTTGTAGCAGTGCGCGCCTGCCAGATAGCGGCCGTTGCTGCGCAGTTCGTTGAAGATGCGGGTGCGGGTGGCGGTGGCTTGCGCGGGATCCGAGTCGTAGCGGGCGCAGAACTGCGGATGCTCCAGCTGGAGGTCCTGCGCGTGGAGCAGGTCGCCGGCGATGAGGCAAATGCCGCCCACCTCAAAGACGGTGTGCCCCGGGGTATGTCCGGGCGCTAACTTCGCTACCACCAAGCCGTCGAAGAGCTGTTCGCCGTCGTGGAAGGTGACGATACGTCCTTTGTAGGCGGCCAGCACATGCTTCCACAGGGCGTTGTTCGCTGCCAAGGGTCCGCCGTCTTTCCATGCGTTGAACTCCTCCTGCGAGAGGTAGAGGGTGGCGTTGGGGAATGCCGCACGGCCGTCCAGCAGCAGCCCGCCGATATGGTCGCCGTGCAGGTGTGTAAGGCACACGGCGGTAATTCCCGAAGGATCCACCTCCGCCTTTTTCATGTTTTCCAGCAACTTCCCGCCCCGGTCGGCACCCAGTCCGGCATCGAAGAGCACCTTGTGTACGGAGTCGATCGCCATGTAGGCATTGATGGCCGAGCGGGAAGCGCCCGTGGGCATCAGGGCAGCGAGCAGACTGTCGTTGTAGGAACCGCGGAAGAGGTCGGCGGACATCTCGTTTTCCAGGTCCACCCATCCGAAAACCAGCGGTTTGTCGCCGTGGCAGAGCAGCGTAACGCCGTCCTTTTCTTCGATGATGAGGGTGGGTCCTTGCAGGGTGTCCGTCTCTTGAGGATTGTTAGTTTCTTGCGGGGTGCCATTCTGGCACGAGGCGACCAGCAACAGCATCATTGCGGCCAGCAGGTGGAGGGTGGTTTTCATTGGCTTGTGGTTTTTTGGGGGCAAAGGTACTTTTTTTTCTTGTATAACACCACACTACGCTTCGCTTGTGCGGTGTTATTGCGCCTGGCGGCGCGTCACATGCCTCCGGCATGTATCCTGAATCCTACTCGATCTCCTCTAATGCTCCCGTCTCGGAGTCGATGATGAAGCCGCGGACCACGATGTCTTTGGGTACGAGCGGGTGGGTATGGATGGTCTCGACGGTTTTGCGGACGGAGGTCGGGGTGTCCTTGAAGCCCTCCAGCCAGTGGTGCAGGTCGATGCCGCACTGGCGGATGGTATCGAGGGTTTCGTCCGTCACGCCGCGGGCGATCATCTCGTGGTGGAAGTGGTCGTAGCTCATGTGGCACGCCCCGCAATGACTGTGCGCCACCACCATGATCTCCTTCACGCCCAGCTCGTAGATGGCGATAATGAGGCTGCGCATCGCCGAGTCGAAGGCCGAAATCACGAGGCCGCCGGCGTTCTTGATGATTTTCGCGTCGCCGTTTTTCAGTCCGAGCGCGGCGGGCAGCAGCTCCGTCAGTCGCGTGTCCATGCACGACAGCACCGCCAGCTTCTTGTCGGGGTACTTGTCGGTAAGGTATTTCTCGTAGTTTTTCTGTTCTACGAACGTCTTGTTGAAAGCGATAATTTGGTCGATCATAGTATGTTCAAATAAGACTGCAAAAATAAAAAAAACTAAAATTCCTGATACACGATTGATTGGATTTATAAATGTTTTTGTATTTTTGCGGCGTCAAAAACTAATAAAACCAATACGGTAAAAACTAATAATAATAAATCAAAATAAACTAACAATAGCAAAAGTAGTACTGGAATGGCAACAATACAGGAGAAATTGGCAGAGTCGCTGGCGGTGCTGAAGGAGTATCAGGATGCACATGGTGACAGCTTGGTGATTCAGGGAGCGGATACATTAGGACGGACGCATACTGAGCGGTTGGTGAACAGCGGGTATCTGCAAATGGTCATCAAGGGATGGTATATCCCGTCGTCGCCGGGGAGCGAGGGCGATTCCACAGTATGGTATGTGTCGTACTGGAGTTTCATCACGGCCTATTTAGATAGTAGGTTCGATGGGAAATGGTGTCTTTCGCCAGAACTTTCACTCTACTTTCATAGCGGGAAAACGGTGATTCCCAAGCAGTTGATAGTGCGCAGCGAGTCAGGAAAGAACAACATTCTGCCTCTACCCTTCGGAACCTCTCTTGTGGACATCAAAGCCGTGCTGCCGCCAGAGGTGGTGCGAGAGCCGCGCTATGGGGTACGATTGTATCCAATGGAGTATGCCTTACTGATGGCAGGACCGGATTATTATCGGCACGATGCGTTGGAGGCAAGAACCTGTCTGGCCAGTTTGCGGGACGTATCGCCGATAGTGTCGGCAGCTATTGACGGAGGGCACACCACCCGGGCGGGGCGCGTGGCAGGCGCGTTGCGTTCCATCGGCCGCGAAGAGATGGCTGATGAGCTGTTGCGCATGATGCGCCAAGTAGGACATACGGTGACGGAAGAGAACCCGTTTGAGGAAGATATACGGTTGGAAACATTCACGGTATCGCCATACGCATCGCGCATCCGACTAATGTGGGGGCAGATGCGGGAGGTGGTGTTGGACAAATTAAAAGTGAAACCTGTGCAGCAGGATGTGGCATCGGTGTTGACGTTGATGGACGCGACGTATGTGAAAGACAGCTACCACTCCTTGTCAATTGAGGGCTATAAG
>JAEEQA010000126.1 GCA_016285085.1 Bacteroidales bacterium | reverse complement strand
AGGTTTGCGGGTGGTTGAGACCAGGGAGGATGTCGAACATAACATCACCTCAAAGGCACGAAAATCCTTGCAGCACTCATTATCAGTGTAATACCAAATTATTTGTGTTTGAAACCCTATTGCTCATATACCTTTTTCAAGCACACACCCATTCTCCCCGTGGTAAATCATCTGGCGGGTCATTCCGCCGTCGATGCAGATATTCTCGCCAGTGATGAAACCGGCCTTGTCGGAGCAAAGATTATAGGCTGGCCATTTTTTTCCCTGCATCAAAAGCATTCTGCAAATCCTGTTGCCAATGCTCTTCACGATACTCTCGTTTGGCCTCTTCTGAGAATCCTGCAAGTTCGTAATTGTTGTAATTCTTCACTTGATAGGTGTTGTAGGCAATGATGCGCTCAGGCTGACCAAGGGCAGCCGTGATGCAATGTTCCATCGAACCATAGCCTTGACTGTTGTTTCTCTCAGGTGTTCCATTCATGGTCTCCAACAGAACTACGGGCATCTTCTTAGGAGCCGTCATGCTGTAGTCGTTGTACGAAAGCCAGGGGAAGGCCAAACGCTCCAGGAATGCCTGCATCAGACCAGTAATCTGACCGAAGTAAATCGGGGAGCCAAGTACCAAACCGTCAGCTTGGGATATTTCCTCCAGAATGGGAGTCAATGCATCCTTGAACCTGCAGATGTTCGATGCTTTGCCCTTGATCTTGCATGCCATACACGACATGCAGCCCTTATAGTCCAATTCATAGAGACGAATGGTCTTGACTTCAATTTCATTGCCGACAGACATTGCACCCTCGGCGAACTTCTGCAGCAGAGAGGCCGTATTGAAGTTCTTTCGCGGGCCTCCGTCGATAATCACTATTTTCTTTGTCATCATCATAGATTATTACTTGTAAAGCTTTTGTCTGCAAAAGTACAAAAAATCCGCAACCCGAGCCTTGCACTGCACGCCCTCTTCGTCCTGCATCACGTCTTCAGCGGGGTAGGATTGGTTTATAACCCCGTACGAATCTTGCTCCGGTCGTCGCTGTCGGGCTTGGCGGCACCCACCTTCCGGTAACCATTGAAATTATAGCTTATCCCCAGCCATACCATCCGGCTTTTGCCGTGCAGCATATTGCTCATCCGGTAGTAGTCGGTTTCGGAAAACACCTCCCATTGGCGGGTGTTGAACACATCGGTGAGCCGTGCCGACACGGCAAGCGCACCCTTCAGGAACTTCTGGCTGATGCCGATATCCATGTAGTGCGAAAGGCGCGTGGTGAACTGCGGGTAGTACTGCGGCGTGTTCACAAAATACTGCAGCGAGATGTTCATCCCCTTTATCGGACGGAATTCCAGCTTGAGGTTGCTGTTGTTCACCCAGCCGCTATAGTCATTCTCCCCGCGAAGATATTCATAAACGTAGTAGGTGTCCGTTCCCAATGTCACCAGCAGCCATTTCCACGGTTGTAGGGTTGCACCCGCATTCAGTCCCCATCGGTTTCGCTGTTTGGCATTGATGTAGGTGATTTTCAATATGTCTGCATTAAACAGAGCCACTTGGGTGATGTAATTCGTGATATGGTTGTAATACAATCCGACGGTGACGTTCCATTTCGGTTGTCTTTGGAACTGATAGAGTAGTTCGACATTGTCGGACTTTTCAGGCTTGAGGTTCATGTTGCCCTGTTCGAAGTTGTGTGGGTCAATCATGCTCATATAGGGGTTGAGCTGCGGGTAGGTGGGACGGGTGATGCGTCGCGAATAGGCCAGCGAAAGCGAGTGTTGGGGATTGAATGTATATTGGAATGAAAATGATGGCGCAATAAAGAAGTCGTGCGAGGTGCGATGGAGTTCCTCTTTGTCGCTGTGCAGCTGTACCTGACTGTATTCCAATCGGATACCGGCACTCCACTTTATTTTCTTCCACTCGGAAGAGGTGAACTGCATATAGGCGGCGGGAACGTACTCGCAATGCAACAGGTCGCTGCTGAAAGGATGATAATAGTAGCTCAACCCTGTGCTGTCGTACATGTAAAAATCGTGGTAGATATTGTTCTGACGATAAGAAAATTTCGCGCCTGTCTCCCACGTACCATACTTCCGCATGATGCGCCAGTCGTTCTGCAAGGAGGCGAGGAAGGGGCTGCCACCCGACACCGACCTGCTGACGGAGTCGCCCTCCAAAAAGTAGTACGACGGGCGGTGTCCCCAGATCTTGGAAACATTCGCCTTGATAGAGAAAGCGAGTCTTTTAGGAGTGATGTCGTGCCAATAAGAGATGGTGCCGTCGATGTTCTCACGGTTCCAGGTTACGTCGCTGCGGCGGTTTTCGTGTGCTAAAATGTCGCCGTAAAACCAGTCGTTGGCGAGGTTCTGCACGGTGTTCAGCCGGGGCAAAATCAGCCGCACGTCGGCACTGAACTCGTTGCGCATGTTGGGTTTGATGATGATACCGAGGGCGATGTTGTTGTTGAAAGTCGTCCGCAGGGCATGGATCTGCTGGCTGAGGCTGTCGCCGCTTTCGCGGTAATAGCGGTAAAGCCATCCGTTGTTGACCTCATCCTCATACTTCACTTGGTAGGAAAAGCGGAGAGAGAATTTCTGCTGGGTATAGGAGAGGGCGATGTTGCCGTTGACAAAATGGTTGAAGCCGTAGTTGGCGGCCACCATGCCGGTGAGGCCCTTGTTCCCTCCTTTTTTGGTGACGATATTGATGATGCCGCCGGTACCTTCCGCGTCGTAGGTGGCATTAGGGTTCGTGATGATGTCGATGCTCGCCACGTTGGTGGAGGGGATGGCGTGGATGGAACCGAGGTTGGTGGGCACTCCGTCAAGGAGCAGCAGCACGTTGCTGTTGCCCCGGATGGACACATTTCCATCGGGATCCACCGTCACGGCCGACTGACCGCGCAGCACATCCTCTGCAGAGCCGCCCATAAAAGCCGTGGGATCCAAAGGAGAGATGGAGGTGTGGGTGACTGTTCTGATGACCTTCGGCAACTTTTCAGCAGAAACAGTTACCTCTTCCAGTGTTTGTGCGGTAGGCTCCAATATGATTCTCCCTAACGCAAGGACACTTGTATCTGTCTTAAAATCAATATATTTAGTTTTATATCCTATGCAAACCACCACCAGTTTGTAAGATTCCGCTGAACGGGCAACCTCCAGTTCAAATTGGCCGTTCTCTCCCGACAATGTCCCTGTGACGATGCTGTCCTGTTGCTGTACATAAACAGAGGCATAGCTCAATGACATAAATTCGAGGTCAATCGCCCTCTTCACGGTGCCCGACACTTTGCAGTAGTTCTGCTGCGCCGAAAGAGGCAGGCAGCTCATTGCGAGAAGAAGGGCAAGGGTTGCAGCGAAAATTTTTTTCATAGGGCTTTATTCTTTTGTAGGCGCGAACGGGCATTTTTTGCCGATGCACTGGTTGTTGATATGGCTGCGGGAGCATTTCACCTCGGGCTTCTCCATTTCCACGCCGAGGTGTTCTTTCACGAAGTCTA
>JAEEQA010000050.1 GCA_016285085.1 Bacteroidales bacterium | reverse complement strand
GTGGATGTGCTTGCCGGTGGAGAGGTCCATCAGTGTGTCGCCGCCGAGGCGCGCGCTATAGACGCTCTTCTCCACCTCCTCTTCAATGGAGGAGCCGAGGGCGGAATTGCCGATGTTGGTGTTGATTTTCACGAAGAACTTGCTGCCGATAATCATCGGTTCGGCCTCGGGGTGGTTGGGGTTGCACGGGATGACGGCGCGCCCGGCGGCCACCTCATCGCGCACGAACTCGGGCGTAATGTAGCTGTCGGGGTCGTCCTTGCCGAGGTTCTCGCGGATGGCGATGTACTCCATTTCGGGAGTCACCACACCCTGACGGGCCAGCGCCATCTGGGTGAAAGCGACACCCTTCTTGGCCTTCTTGGGCAGATAGGTCAGCGGGAAAGCCACCTTCTGCTTCTCCTCGTCCGACAGCTGCTCGTTGGTGTATTTGGACGTGAACTCCGTGAGCTGCACGAAGTTGTCGTCGTTGGCATGCCACGCCTCGCGCAGACGCGGGATTCCCTTCCGCACGTCGTGCTGGTAGTCGGGGTCGGTGAAAACGCCGCCGGTATCATAGAGGTTAATAGTTCCGTTGGGGATTCTCCTCCCCTCGACCACGGTGTCGGTCAGCAGCACCTGCTTCATCCCGACCTCCACGGGGAAACGCTTTCCCTTCACGTGGATTTTCTGTATTCTGTTATCGCAATTTTCCATTTATTTTAGTTTAAAGTTTATCAAGTTGGAAGGTTTATCAAGTAGTTTTTGTAAAAGGTAAAGGTAGAATGTATGAGGTAGAAGGTTGTTGTTTGGGTGAATGTAGAGACGGTGCATGCACCGTCTAAATATCATTTTCCATTTTCCGTTTTCAATTTTCCGTTAATCCAAAAACGCTGTCAGGGGTGAGGTGGCGACGGCTGTGTGGCTGACGGTGCCGAGGCCGGAGGTGTAGGCCATGCGGCCGGCGCGGATGGCGAGGGCGAAGGCTTCGGCCATCTGGACGGGATCGCCGGCGATAGCGATAGCGGTGTTGATGAGGCAGGCGTCGGCGCCGAGTTCCATGGCGTGGGCGGCATGCGAGGGGGCACCGATGCCAGCGTCAATCACCACGGGCACGTTGCTCTGCTCGATGATGATCTGCAGCATCTCCTCGTTCTTGATGCCCTTGTTGGTGCCGATGGGGGCGGCCAGCGGCATCACGGTCACGGCGCCGAGTTCTTCGAGCTGCTTGCATGCCACGGGGTCGGCCTGCACATAAGGCAGCACCTTGAAACCGAGTTTCACCAGCTCTTCCGTCGCCTTGAGGGTTTCGCGGGTGTCGGGGAGCAGGTACTTCGGGTCGGGGTGGATTTCCAGTTTCAGCCACTCGGTGCCGAGGGCGGCGCGGTTCATCTTGGCGGCGAACACAGCCTCTTCGGCATCGCGCACACCCGACGTGTTGGGCAGCAGCATGCACTCCTTGGGGATGAAGTCGAGGATGTTCTCGCTGCCGCTGTCTTGCGTGTTGAGGCGTTTGAAAGCAGTGGTCACCATCTCCGCGCCGGAGGCGGCGATGGCCTGCCGCATCACCTTGTTGGACGGGAACTTGCCCGTCCCGATGAACAGGCGCGAGCTAAACTCACGGCCTGCAATGATTAATTTGTCGTTCATAAGATTGGTTGATTATTTTGTTTTCTAATTAAAAATTTCGTTGAAAATTATATTGTTATAACGTCATATCGTTATTTCGTTATACCGAAAAAGAAAACACCGACTATCCCACACTCCTTGTTCCGTTACACTCCGGATAGCCGCTGCAACTCCAAAACTCCTTTCCCGAATTAATTCCTTTCTTTGCCATGCGTTTTAGCATCGGCTTGCCGCATTTGGGGCAGACTGGCGCATTAGATTGCACACTCTGTTCGGCACGGTATGCAAGCCTTTCGGCAGTAAGGCCTTCGGTAAAGCCTCCCTCTCGCTTAAATGTTTCCAGTTGGTTTGCAATCTGCTTGCTCAGCATCATAATCAAACGGTTGCAAAGCACAAGCAGGCAGTTGGCCTTCTCAAAAGAGTTTTTTGAACACAGCCATTCATCAAACTTGTGTTTTTGCTTTAAAATATGCAGGCTGCTCTGATGCAGTACATCGTCTTTATAGGCAGGCCTGTCTAAAAGGATATGCGACACGGCATGATGCTCCTCGGATTTCACAGACCACGGTATTTGCTCGTGCCGCAAAAGCCAGTTGATGTAATCATTGGCCAGTTCGGCAAGACTTGCCCGCGCCACATCGGTGAGTTTCATTTCGGTTTCTTTTGAAGTGAAATGACGGGAGTTGCCCTCAGCAATATTGGCAGTTACCGAGCGGGCAGCCTGCGTCATCTGGTCGTACTGGCGTCCACAAGGGTCGTTGGTACGATTGAGGTGGCTCTGGCAGAAATCCTGCGTGGCCAGCTGGATGACGTTAGCTAGCACCCAAGTATCCAACCAATAATATCCGAAATTCTTCAGTTCCATTTTCTATTGTATATTACATTGCTTATCCAGAACTTCCTCCAATATCCTCTCGCACTCTCGCTTCACGTCGGGGGCGGTGAGCAGCACGCCCGATACCGCCACACCGTAAACGCCGGCCACTCGCAGGGCAGGCAGGTCGGCGGGGGTGATGCCGCCGATGGCATAGACGGGCAATGCGCCTTCTCCTCTGCCCGACAAGATGCTACGGTAGCCCTCAACTCCCAGAATCGGCGAGAGATTTTTCTTTGTGCCGGTGAAACGGAACGGCCCCAGCCCGATGTAGTCGGCGCCGTCAGCGGTGGCGGCAATGACGTCCTCCGCTGTGTTGCAGGTGGCTCCCAGCAGGAACTTCCCGCCGGTGATTTTCCGCGCCTCCGCCACCGGCATGTCGTGCTTGCCGACATGCACGCCGTCGAACAGACCCGTTTCCAGCAGGTGGATGCGGTCGTCAACGGTGAGCAGTGCGGCGTGACGGTCGCACAGGGGGCGCAGCTGTTCGGCGGCGGCCAGCACCTCGCAGTCGTCGGCGTCCTTCATCCGCAGCTGGACGAAGCGGAGGCCTCCCTCCAGAACTGCCGCCGCACCCGACACGTAGTCGTAACGGTCGTTGTGGTGGGTGATGAACATCGCGCGGGGCAGTTCCCACAGCGACGAAAGCAGGGCAAACGACGTGAAGCCGACGGCCTCCAGCTGCGGGATGTTCCCGAAAGTGATGCCCGACAGCGCACAGACGCGGTCATCGAGGACGCCCTCGTTGAAAAGGCGGCGCAACTCGCTGAGGGAAAAGCCCGAACGGTACCCTTGCTTGCTGATGGAGTCGAACACGGGCGACAGGAAGCAGTAGTCGGTTTTCTCCTTCCACTGCAGGATTTCCTCGATGCTGTGGCACGAGACGGAGACACGCTTTCCTTTCAGGTTTTCAGAAAGTTGCGGATTGCGGCGGTTGAGATGCACCCCGCCGATGCCCATCTCCAGCGCGAGGGCGTGATGGTCGTGGAGGGTGAGTTTTTCCCGCACGTCCGGCGCGAAGGGGCGCAGGTACGCCCGCAGGTCGTCCTCGGAAAAAGCGGGCTTGCGGATATGGAAGAAGGTGACTTTTCCAGACCGCACCATCGCCGTGATCCGCTCCTGTTCGCGGAAAACGCACTGTTCCGGTGTAATGCCGATCAGCCTCCGCATACAGCTCCGATTATGGTAATTTTTTCATTCTCTTTCAGTTCAGTGGTTTTCCAGCGCTCACGCTCCACCACGTCCATCCCGACGGCCACGGCCACGGGACTGTCGGCCGGAATGCCGACGATGGCGCACAACGCCTCGACAGTGCAGCCCTCCGGCACTTCTTTTGGTTTGTCGTTTACGGTGATTGTCATAGTTTTGCCTATAAAAATAATATTGTAGCGATGCCCTTCGGTAATCGTTCTATCTTGCTCATTTTTAAAGGAATGTAAAAGAAGCGGCTTGAAAACGGTTCCCATGTCTGCATTACCAGACCGGTCAGCGGGTATAATCTCAGCCTACTTTTTTCAGCACCCCAGTTGTTGATGTACAACGGCGGCAAAAGTACGACTTTTTTCGGGAAAGAGAGTGGGCTTTGAAAGAAATTTTAACGTACTTCGTGTGTCGCTTTCAACAGCCGTACAGTTCGGTTGCACGATGGTCCCCAATCACCTGTTGACAGCACAAAGCATCCACGTCTTGTAGCCGCCGGCGAGGTTTCGGACGTTGTCGAAGCCGTTCTGTTTCAGAATCCTTGTGGCGATGTAGCCCCTCAAGCCGATGGCGCAGTAGATGACGATGGGCGTGTCGGTGGGGATGTCCTCCATATATTCGCGCAGTTCATCCAGCGGGTAGTTGACGGAGCCTTCGATGACGCCGGCTTTGCACTCGAGGAAGCTGCGCACGTCGATCAGCAGGAAGTCGCTGTCGGCTTTGTTCGCCAGCATCTCCTTCAGTTCGTGCCACTGGATGGTTCCCATCTTGTGGGTGAGGATGTTCTCGGCCACATAGCCCGCAACGGTGACGGGGTCCTTGGCGGAGGAGAACGGTGGCGCGTAGGCGTGGTCGAAGTCGGTGAGGTCGCGGACGGTGTCGCCGTGGGCAATGACGGAGGCCAGCACATCCAAGCGCTTGTCGGTGCCGCCTTTGCCGCAGACCGCCGCGCCGTACAGCCGTCCCGTCGCCGGGTCAAACTGGATTTTGATGCTCACGGGCCAGCTTCCGGGGTAGTAGGTGGCGTTGGAACCCGTATGCGTGATGGAGGTGAGGTAGGGAATGCCCTCCCGTTGCAGCTGCCGCTCCGACAGGCCGGCGCTGCCGATGGTGAAGTCGAACACCTTGGCGATGGCCGTGCCGATGGCGCCGCCGTATTCGTGGATGTTGCCCTCCGCGAGGTTGTCGGCGCAAAGCCGCGCCTGCTTGTTGGTCGGGCCCGCCAGGAAACAGAGCTGGCTCTTGCCCGTCAGTGGGTTGACCGTCTCCACGGCGTCGCCCACGGCGTAGATGTCGGGGTCGGAAGTCTGCATGTAGCGGTTGACCCGGATGCCGCCCAGCGCGCCGATTTCCAAGCCGGCATTGACGGCCAGTGTCGTGAGCGGCTTCACGCCGATGCTCACCAGCACGAGGTCGGCGGGAAGTTGCTGTCCGTCTTCCAAAACCACGATGTTCCGGTCCCCGTCCCGTTCAAAGCGGCTGACACCGTTGTGGGTGAGGACGGTTACGCCCTTGTCGGCCAGATGTTTCTGCACGGTGGAGGAGATTTCCCAGTCCACCACGGGCATGACGTGGTCTGCTTTCTCCACGATGGTGACGTGGCAGCCGAGGCGGTGGAGGTTCTCCGCCATCTCCAGCCCGATGAAGCCCGCGCCGATGATGACGGCCTCTTTCTGTGTGCCGGTCAGTTCCGTGAGGTACGACTTGATGGCGTCGGTGTCGGGCACGTCCCTTAGGGTGAAGATGCCGGGCAGGTCGATTCCCGGCAGGTTCGGGCGTACGGCGACGGTGCCGGGCGACAGCACCAGCTTGTCGTAGCGTTCGGTGTATTCCTTGCCGCTGTCCACCTGCCGGCAGGTGACGGTTTTGGCGTCCCTGTTGATGGCGGTGACCTCCGTGCGCACGCGGACGTCGAGGTCGAAGCGGTTGCCGAGGGTGGTGGGCGTCTGCAGGAACAGGCTGTTCCGTTCGGGGATGGTGTTGCCGATGTAGTAGGGAAGGCCGCAGTTTGCGTACGACACATAGCTGCCTTTTTCGATCAGGATGATTTCGGACTGCTCGTCCATGCGGCGGAGGCGTGCGGCTGTGGTGGCACCTCCAGCCACACCGCCGATAATGATATACTTCATGATTTTTTTATTTAATTATGTCAGACTAATGGATTCCAATTCCTTTGTGAGTGAGTGAATGCCGTTTTGAATCTTCTCGGCCTGTTTCTTGCGTGGTTTATGGACGCCGGCGGCATAATGCCATAGTTGACGTTCGTTGATGCCCGTAATGCGGCTAAGGGCGGCTTTCGTAAAAATACCACTGTAGTAATTGAGGAAGGTGGCGGTGTCAATGCGAAACTTCATATCATAGTCATCCTTGAGAAGTTCACACGGATTAGGATTGTCTTCCAAATAGAGTTCTATGGCCTCGCGCATGTTGCGCTCAATCTCACGTAAGTCATTGCCTACGGTAATGACGGGTACGCCTTCGATATATGCGCTCAAATTTTTGCCGGCAAACTCAACGATTACTTCTACTGTTTTCATTTTATTGATGTTTATTTGTCTTCTATTCCTGCTTCTTTAAGAATGCTGTGGAAGGTTCCTTTTTCAATCCCTTTGCTGCTATGATTGGGTACAACCACAATCTTGCCATCCTTTTCAAACTTTATATGGCTTCCCTTCTGGCTTTTGAATATGAAACCGTTTTTCTTTAGCAGATCTATTACGTATTTTACGGATTTGTAGCTCATATTCCTTAGCTTTTTTTGCGCGGCAAATATAGTAAAAAAACGAATACTTTAATGGTCGTCCATAAAGATTATTCAAATTTCTTTTCTGTTTGAAGTTTCGCAATTAAATCGTACCTTTGCACCCGTTTTTATTAACCCTTAAAATTTAAAGACTATGTCACTTTTAGGATTCGTTTTGTACATTCTTTTTGGCGCATTGGCCGGATTTATTGCTGGTAAAATCATGAAGGGCGGTGGCTTCGGCTTCATCCTGAACTGCATCATCGGTATTGTCGGTGGCGTGATCGGCGGCTGGTTGATGTCCCTGCTCAAAATCGACGGCACCGGCGGCATCATCGCCCAACTCGTTGTCGCCATCATCGGCGCATGCCTCCTCATTTGGGTCATTTCATTTTTCAAGAAAAAATAATTTGGGATTATGTCAGAAAAAATATCTACCAAAGTGAAACCCGGCGTTGTTTTCGGGAAAGATTTACAGGAAATTTTCAGAATTGCGAAAGCGGAGAAGTTTGCCATTCCCGCCGTCAATGTGGTGGGCACGGACTCGGTGAACGCCGTGATGGAGGCCGCCAAGGTCGCCAACTCCCCGGTGATGATCCAGTTCTCGAACGGCGGTGCCGCCTTCTATGCAGGCAAGGCACTCCCGAACGACGGTGAGAAAGCCGCCGTCATGGGCGCTATCGCCGGCGCGATGCACGTCCATCAGGTCGCCGAGATGTACGGCATCCCCGTTATCCTCCACACCGACCACGCCGCCAAGAAGCTCCTCCCGTGGATTGACGGCCTTCTGGATGCCGGCGAGATGTTCTACAAAGGACACGGTCGTCCGCTCTTCAGCTCCCACATGCTCGACCTTTCCGCTGAGCCTCTGAAGGAGAACATCGAAATCTGCAAGAAATATTTGGCCCGCATGGCGAAGATGGACATGGTCCTCGAAATCGAACTCGGTATCACCGGCGGCGAGGAAGACGGTGTGGACAACTCCGGTATCGACAGCGCCCGCCTCTACACCCAGCCCGAAGACGTGGCCTACGCTTATGAGGAACTCAGCAAGATCAGCCCGAACTTCACCATTGCCGCCTCTTTCGGCAACGTGCACGGCGTTTACAAACCCGGCAACGTGAAACTGGAGCCCATCATCCTCCACAACTCCCAGAAATTCATCGAGGAGAAATACAAGACGCAGCCCAATCCTGTCAACTTCGTGTTCCACGGCGGCAGCGGCAGCGAGCCCGCCAAGATCAAGGAAGCCATCCAGTATGGTGTGGTGAAGATGAATATCGACACTGACACGCAATGGGCTTTCTGGGAAGGCGTTATGAACTATTACAAGAAGAACGAGGCCTACTTGCAGGCGCAGATCGGCAACCCCGAAGGCGAGGACAAGCCCAATAAGAAGTACTACGACCCGCGCAAGTTCCTGCGTGAGGGCGAGGCTTCCATGGTGAAACGCCTTCAGGTCGCTTTCGAGGACCTCAACTGCATGAACCGTTACTAATTTTTTTACAATATAATATTATAGATGAAAAAAATCTTAATCACCGGCGGTGCCGGCTTCATCGGCTCGCATGTCGTCCGTCTTTTTGTGAATAAATATCCTGATTATCAGGTTTATAATTTGGACAAACTGACCTACGCGGGCAATTTGGAGAATTTGTCGGATGTGGACAAGATGCCGAACTATCACTTTGTGAAGGGTGACATCGTGGATGCTTCTTTTATTAACCAACTGTTTGAGAAAGAGCAGTTTGACGGCGTTGTCCACTTGGCGGCGGAGTCGCACGTGGACCGTTCCATCACCAACCCGATGGAGTTCATCTTCACCAATGTGGTGGGGACAGTCAACCTGCTGAACGCAGCGAAGGCCATCTGGAAGGACAATTACGAAGGCAAGCGGTTCTACCACATTTCCACCGATGAGGTGTATGGCGCATTGGGCGAAACGGGCTCGTTCAAGGAGACCACGCCCTACTCGCCGCACAGTCCGTACTCCGCGGCGAAGGCATCGTCCGACCACTTTGTGCGTGCCTACCACGACACCTACGGCCTGCCGACGGTCATCTCCAACTGTTCCAACAACTACGGTCCGAACCAGTTCCCGGAGAAGCTGATCCCGTTGTTCATCAACAACATCAAGCACAACAAGTCGCTGCCGGTTTACGGCAAGGGCATCAATGTGCGCGACTGGCTCTATGTGGTGGACCACGCCCGTGCCATCGACCTGATTTTCCATCAGGGACGGACGGGCGAGACCTACAACATCGGCGGCAACAACGAGTGGCGCAATATCGACTTGATCAAGAAGCTGATCGAAATCATGGACCGCAAGTTGGGACGTCCCGCCGGCACTTCGTTGGCGTTGATCACCTATGTGACCGACCGTGCGGGGCACGACCTGCGTTACGCCATCGATGCCAGCAAGTTGCGGAGCGAGTTGGGCTGGGAGCCTTCCATCAAGTTCGACGAGGGCTTCGAGGCCACGGTGGAGTGGTACTTGGCGAACGAGGCTTGGCTAAACAACGTGACCTCCGGCAGTTACCAAGACTATTACAAAAAGATGTATGGCGAATAGCGGACGGATGTTCCGATACTTGATTGCCGGCCCGTGTGCGGCCGAGAGCGAGGCGCAGGTTTACGAAACTGCGCTTCGCTTGTTTGCGCTCAGGGACGATTTCCCGTGCCCGCTCACCTTCTTCCGGTGCGGGGTGTGGAAGCCCCGGAGTGCCGCCGACGCGTTCTGCGGGGCGGGGGAGGAGGCTTTCCCGTGGCTCCGCCGTGTTTCCGAATCCTTCGGTTTCCAGGTGTGTGTGGAGGTGGCCACCCTGCAGCACGTCGAAACCTGTCTGCGTAACGGCGTGACGACGATTTGGGTGGGTGCGCGGACGGCGGTCAATCCCTTTTCCGTGCAGGCGGTTGCGGATGCCGTGAAAGGGAACGGCTGCACGGTGCTTGTGAAAAACCCCGTGATTCCCGACCTGAAGCTGTGGCTCGGCAACCTGGAACGTTTCGAGAAGGCGGGGGTGGAGGCGCTTTTCGCCGTCCACCGCGGTTTTGCCGACAAGGACGAGCGGTTGTACCGCAACGCTCCGATGTGGGAGGTGCCTGTCGCCCTCCGTGTCGCCCGTCCCGACATCCCGTTGCTGTGCGACCCCTCGCACATCGCCGGCAGCCGCGACCTCGTGCGGCAGGTGGCGCAGACCGCCGTTGACTACGGCATGGACGGCTTGATGGTGGAAACCCATGCGGCTCCGGCCAACGCCCTGAGCGACGCGGCGCAGCAGCTTACGCCAGAGGCCCTTTTGGAAATGCTCAACGTGCTGGTTTACAAGAGTCAATCGCAGAATCCCGACGATCTGCTGCGCCGCCAGCGCGACCTCATCCGCACCATCGACGGACAGATCGCCCGCCTTTTGGCCCAGCGGCTCTCGGTCGTGGAGGAGATCGCCAACATCAAACGGGAACATAATATTCCGCTCGTGCAGCCGGCACAATGGAACACGGTGGTGGAGAACTATCGGCGGCACGCCCTTGACGATTCGCGTTTCATGGAATTTTTGGAGAAATACCTTGAATTGCTGCACCAGTACTCATTGAGAATGCAGCAATAAGGCAAGCCGTGTTTGTCGTTTTTGTACAGCTTTTCTTCCGAAAAATACGAGGCTGTTTTCTGGATATCACAAACAATTAAATGTGTTTTATTTCTAAAGTATTGATAATCAATAATATGTTTCTGTATTTTATTTTCAATAAAATAAGTGGGGATGCATTGCAGATAAAAAAAAATATGTATTTTTGCAGCCTGATTTGAAAAAGGATTTTTGACGAAAAAAACTGTATAAGAAATGGCAAAGAAGAACAAAGAAGCCCGTCAGCAGGTGATTTTGGAATGCACGGAGCAAAAGGCAAGCGGCGTGCCGGGTATGTCGAGATACATCACGACCAAAAACCGCAAGAACACTCCCGAAAGACTGGAGTTGAAGAAATACAACCCGTATTTGAAGAAAATGACGGTTCATAAAGAAATCAAATAACCATAATACTTTAAGAGATGGCAAAGAAAGTTGTTGCAACACTGAAAAAGGAAGGCGGCGTTTCCTATAGCCGCGTGATCCGCATGGAGCGTTCTCCCAAGACGGGTGCCTATACTTTCAAAGAGGCAATCGTTGAATCTACCCAAGTTAAAGACTTTTTATCCAAAAAGTAATATTTTTTTTCATGGCGTTGGAAAATGTCGGTACGGAAACGTGCCGGCATTTTCTTTTTTGCCCGTTTCATTTTAAGATTCTTTTTCAGATTCCTGTGAAACAATCCAGGGCCTATTCCGTATTATAGATTGGTTTATTCTGTTTTACGAAATAAATTTATCTATGAAAAAGATATATCTACTTGTTTTTCTTTTAGTTGCAAATTTCTCTGTCTTCTCCCAGGAGACATTGCCCTACGCTTTCGGTTTTGACGCCGAACCTCTTTTAGTTGGATGGGATTATTTTGCTAACCAAGATGAGGATCAGTGTTTTAACACAATGTTTATGGGCTTATATCTGGATGAACAGTGTTTTCAGTTCGTTTCGGGTTTTGACTTTTGCGTCGATGACTATCGTCAGTATCTTGTTTCGCCGCAGTTGATTAACAATACAACTGATTCTGTGCAAATACTTTTCAAGTACAAGGCGTCGCTTCCACCTGACCCCAACGAGCCCTTGACCGAAACGTTTGTCGTGGGCTATTATACGGGAAGCAGCTATGCTTCGGTGGATGATTTTGTTTGGTTGGAAACGGAGTTCTCCACCACCAACTTTACCGACTGGCAGTCCTTTGTCTGCAATCTTCCGCCGTCAACAGCCTATGTTGCCATCGCGTACACCTCCGGTTTCGCGTCGGGTCTGCTGGTTGACGATGTGCTTTTCCGGGCCCATTCCACCGGTGTCACCCATCCTTTTGAGGTTGTTGCCGAAGAGGGGGGAACCGTCTCCGTGACGGTGGGTGATGTCACCACCATAGGCACCACCTTGGTTCCGGAAGGGGAGGATGTTACGTACACCATAACGGCAGATCCCGGCTATTTGATTGATAGCATGTGGTTTGATGGCGTTTTGAATTTTGCTCCCAGAGGCCGGGAAGTCTATTCGGGAACGGTAGCCACAGTCATCGCCCCGCACACGATGCGGGTGAAGTTCAAGCACCTGATGTACACCATCACCCTTGATGTGGCCGAGCATGGTCATGTTGTCCCCGACGGCGGGGAGAGCCATCAGCTGCTTGTGCCGTGGGACACGACCGTTGGCTTCCGCATCTATCCTGACGAAGGCTATGCCATCAACTATCTGGCTGTGAACAACGACCGGATTTGGGATAATCCCGATACGGTTACGATAGCGAACATTCGTGCCAATAAGACCCTGCATGTCACCTTTGCTCCGCGCCAGTACATGATTGCTGCAACGGCAGGGGCGGGCGGCACCGTTTCGCCATCCGGCAATGTGTCTGTGTCGGGCGCACAAGACGCCCAGCTCTACATCGCCGCCAATCCGGGCTATGTGATTGATTCTGTCTTTGTTGACGGCGATTATTTCTCTGACACCCATGGACTGTCCGAATATATCTACACATTCCGGAATGTCCACGATGACCATGCCATTTCGGTCAGCTTCTTCCACCAGCCCTATATCGTGCATTATACAGCTACCGAGCATGGTGAGCTTTCTGTCACGGGCGGCGTTTCGGTTGGTTTGGACAGCATCCGCCTCTTCTATGAGGATACGGTGACGTTCCGCTTTGCCTCCGATGAAGGTTATGAACTGACTGATTTGCAGCTGAATGGCTCTTCTTTGGCGGTGGAAAATCCCTTTGTGTTGACCCATGTCACGCAGAACAGCCTCTTCCATGCCGTTTTTTCGGAGAAGACCTTCAGCGTGGTGTCCCATTCGCACGGCGTGGGGACGGTAACGCCCGCACAGACCGGTTCAATTGGCTATCATGACACGGTGAGGATTGCGGTGACCCCGCTTTTCTGCATGCAGACAGACTCCATCTTGTTTGACGACAGCCATTTGGCCATTAACGATACACTATGCTTCACCCATTTGGAGGGTGCACACCGTCTGGAAGCCTATTTCAGTCAGGTCTATTATACGATGGATGTGCAGCCCGCTGCCAACGGCTCCATTGTGGGCAACGGGCGAGTGGTGTGCGACGGAAGTGCGCGTTTCCAGCTCCTGCCGGCTCCGTGCCACCGTCTTTCGCATTTCTATCTTGAAGGGGAGGTGAGCGATAACCTGCTCCGAACCATCAACGACACGGTATGGGCGATTGTCCCGTCGGTCCATGCCGACCATGTGGTGTCGGCCTTGTTCGAGCGTTTGGAATACACGGTGACGTTGAATGTTTCCGGAAATGGCACGGTTACTCCGTCGGGTTCGTTCAATGTGCTGTGTGACAGTACCCTTTTTATAGAAGTCATCCCTGATGAGTGTCATTATGCCGCTTCGTTCACAGTGAACGGCGAGGCGGTGGGCGATGCGCTTGTCCGTGTTCCGTCGGGACGGGATGGTTTCGGCGACACGCTCCGCTACGAGTTGGCGGACATCCGGCAGAACTATACGGTTTCGGTCGAATTCCGGCAGTTCGTTTTTCCGTTGGTCGCGACTGTCGGCGAGCACGGCGCGATTTCCACCACCGACACGGTGTGGATGGCGTGCGGGCAGGATACGGATGTGGTCATCACGCCGGATGCGTGCTACGATATATCCGCTGTTGTGGCGGACGGCGAGGATGTGACCGGGAGTCTTGTCTATCAGGGCGGCTCGGCTGTCTATTCCGTGGTGAATGTTCATTCCGCTCATTCAATGGATGTTTCGTTTGAAAGACGGGAGTACGTTGTCTCCTTGCAGGCAGGTGCGCACGGCACGATTCTTCCTGCAGGCGATACGACGGTGCTGTGCGGAAATGACCTTTCCGTCGCCATTGTGCCGGACCTCTGCTATCGGATTGACACCATCTGGTTGGATGGTGTGGTGGCGAACGACCTTTTCACCTATCGCCAGAATGTGAACTATCTGGTCGGGGATTCAGCCTTCTACTCCTTCAGCGACATGTCGGATAACCACCAGGTGCGGGTCTCGTTCCGTCAGATTACGTATGCACACCGGATTTGGTATTCGGGCAATGGCACCGTGACTTCCAGCGTGGCGGGTTCCACCGTCAACTGCGGTGAGGATGTGACCGTGACGATGACTCCGGATGACTGCTACTATATCCAGACTGTTTACCGAAATGGCTACACTATTACTGATTATCAGGTGGATGAGCAGGGTGTGGGCACCCTCACGCTTCCGGATGCGGCTGGCGATATGTACATTTCTGTCGTCTTTGCACAGAAAACCCATTCCGTTACATTGGTGCAGCAGCCGGCCAATGGCGTGGTCGGAATTCCTGCGAGTTCCGTGAATTGCGGGACCGACGTCCGCCTCTCGTTCCTTCCCGATGCCTGTTACCATCTTGATTCTGTGATGGTTGATGGCGATTGGCTGTTGCCAGAATCCTGTACTGCAGTAGGGGATACCTTCTTCTACTGTATAAGGAATATCCATTCGGATGTCGAGGTTGCTGCGTCGTTCTCCATCGACAAGTTCCATTTCACCTCTTTGGAAGGTGCTCCCTTGTCCGTGACTGACTCCTTGATAGCGTGCGGACAGCCGTTGACCGTTTATGCCATCCAAGCAAATTGTAGCCGTTTGGATTCCATCCGCCTGAACGGGCAGCTATATAACCTTACGGATTTTTCGGGTGGTACGGCTTACTATTCTTTCGACACTCTGTATTTTCGTCTGAATCCATTTTATGAAGACTGCGATCTTTCCGTCTTTTTCTCCACTGTCTATTATGAAGTGACACCTCGTATTTCGGGTTTGGGAATTGTGGAGGTGCAGTCGCCGGTGAGATGTGGCGAAGATGCCTTGCTCCGGATTATCCCCGCTGATTGCCAGTATCTTGAAAGCGTTTCAATGAACGAATGGCAGGATTATTCGTTGCTGGGCGACACTCTTCTTGTCATACGGGACATGTTCCAGGACGTGGAAGTCACTGTGAATTTCAGTACCCTGAAGTATGAAATTACGGTGGAGGATGCCCTTTACGGTGAAATTTCGGGGCCGGATGATTTTGTGGAATGTGGTACGGATATCCGCTATACCTTCCTGCCGGATGATTGTGCCCAGCTTGACTCGGTATTTATGGACGGCGTTTTTGTCAATGACCTGTTGGACAGTGTGAACGGGATTTCGCTCGTCATAGACAGCATTGCTTCCGACCACAACCTGCGGGCGGTGTTCAGTCTCCGCACCTATCAAGTGGAGATGGTTGCGGACAATTATTCGTTTGTGAATCTGGATGCAATGAATATCGTTACCTGTGGCGATAGCCTGCAACTCATTGTCAGACCGGATGACTGTTACCACATGTCATCGGCGTTGCTGGACGGCAATTCCATTATGGAGAATATGGTTCAAGTGGACAATCAATACCAATACACGCTATACAATGTGCGTCAGGATCATAGCATTGAGATGATGTTTGAGCAAAAGACATTTCCTGTCTATGTTAACCGTCTGACCCAGACTGGCGACCTGTTGGCTTCCGACACCACTGCGATTCTGTGCGGAAAAGACACCACCCTGGCCGCCACACCTTTTGATGCGTGCTATAAAATTGATTCGGTATATGTGAACGGGAACCGGACAGAGGTGCTGCCGGAGTATGAAATCCATTCGATAGGCGATACCGTTAGACTGGATGTATATATGCACCGTATCGACTATGTGGTTGAGGTGTTGGATCTTGGACATTCCTCTCTCACGGAGGGCGCTATGTGGCAGACAGTCGTGTGCGATTCGTCGCTGCATTTGGCTTTTGTGCCTGATGAAGGATACTCCATTGTTGCACTGATTGTGGATAATGAGGAGTTACCTGCCGCTTCGTCCCACGATTTCCTGAATGTGCACGACAATCATACGCTTTCCGTGAAGACGGAAATCTACCATTATATGGTCCGTACCGGTTCCGAGGGTGCGGG
This sequence comes from Bacteroidales bacterium, assembly GCA_016285085.1. Classification (GTDB taxonomy): domain Bacteria; phylum Bacteroidota; class Bacteroidia; order Bacteroidales; family WCHB1-69; genus UBA1756. The sequence goes on along the minus strand of JAEEQA010000050.1, from coordinate 3,199 downwards.
CACCGTGTCGCCCGACAGTATGGCTGTGAGCTACGGTGACGATATGGAGATTACGATCAAGCCCGATGACTGCCACTTCCTTTCGCAGTTGACGGTGAACGGACAGCCCGCTCTTGATTCGGTTGTGTATTATGAAGACTATGCCGTGCTTCCGCTGCACCACATCACCGCCGACCAGACGGTGGCTGCGGTGTTTGAACAGTTGGAGTATGTTGTCAGCGCCGAGGCGGGCGAGGGGGGAAGCATTGCTCCCGCCCAAGCGACCGTGCTTTGCGGTGAATCACAGGAATTCCGCATGATTCCCGCCGACTGCTACCACCTTGAATCGGTTCTTGTGAACGGAACGCCTTCGGCAAACGGATGGACTCAACTTAATGGTGACACGCTCGGTTTTACATTGGAAAATGTCAAAGAGAATGTCAGAATAGAGGCACTTTTTGCAAGAGATGTCCAGTCGCTTGTGGTGGATAACGGTGACGGCGGAACGGTGCAGACCTCCTCCGCGACCATCCTGTGCGGCGATAGCTACCGCTTCATGGTCATTCCCGACAGCTGCCGGACATTGGAGTCCGTGACGGTCAATGGCGAGAATGTCATGCCGTTGCTCACCTACCTTGAAAACGCCAACCCGTGGCTGCCCGACACGGCCGTGTATGAGGCAGCGAATGTGCATGTGGACCAGCAGGTGGTGGTGCGTTACGGCTATGCACAGCCGCACCACATTGCGGTGTCGTTCCTTTCCAACGGCAATATACTTTCCTACAACAATATAGAGGTGGGATGCGGCGATGACACCCTCGTTTCCCTGTCCCTTGACTGCTACACGCTGGATTCTCTCCGTGTGGACGGAGTTCGCACTGAACCTGCAGCCAGCTACCTCTTTGCAGAGGTCATTTCCGACCACAACGTTGAGGCGTTCTTCCATCAAAACCAGTATGGGATCGAGGCGGTTGCCGCCCTCAACGGTACGATTTCACCCGCCGGCACAACGACGGTTCCCTGCGGCGGAAGCCGTACCTACACCATCACACCTGCCGAAGGATATTATATTGAATCATTGATTGTTGACGGGGTGCAGATTGCTCCGACCGCCACCTATACCTTCACCGATGTCCGTGAAAACCACACGATTGAGCCGGTCTTCGCCGTCTATACCTATTTAGTGGATGTGGAAACGGTGGGAGCGGGCAGTGTAACGCCCGGCGACACGACGGTGAACCACGGTGCCTCCGTGCATTGCGTCATTGCCGCCGCCGACTGCCACTCCATCGATTCTGTGGTGGTGAACGGCGTGAATGTGGGCGCGGTTCCCTCATACGATTTCGCCAATGTAACCGAAGCGCAGTCGCTCACCGCCTATTTCTCTTTGAACGGATACACGGTTGAGGTAGGAACCGCTGAGCACGGCCTTGTTGTCCTTGACAGCAACCGTGTGGATTGCGGCGGCGCGGTGGACTTCACCGTAACAGCCGATGCGTGCTACGCACTGGATTCGGTGGTGGTGAACGGTGCGAATGTGGGCGCGGTTGCATCCTATACGATAGAGAACATCCGTGAGAACCAGACGGTTGATGCCTACTTCTCGCAGATGGTCTATTCGGTGACGGTGGCCGACAACATCCAGCACGGTACAGTTGTTCCGTCGGCGGAACAGGTGCCGTGTGGCGAGGATGTGACCCTGACGGTGCAGCCTGATGCCTGCTATTCGGTGGATTCAGTGCTGGTGAACGGCGTGAATGTGGGTGCTGTTGAATCCTACTTGGTTTCTAATATTAATGAAAACCAGATTGTTGCAGCTTTCTTCTCCATCAATGAATACATGGTGGAGGTGACGGCCAGCGGCCACGGCACGGTGACGAACACGGGCGAAAATACGGTTACTTGCGGCAACGACTTCGTTGTGTCCATTAATCCCGACGACTGCTACCAAATCGGCACGGTGCTGGTGGACGGGCAGTCGGTGACATTGCAAGGCAGTGAGTTGCGGTTCGAGAATGTCGCTGCCGACCATCAGGTGGAGGTGACGTTTGTGCGGACGGAGTATGTGCAGCAGGTGACGAGCGGGTTCGGCGGCACGGTGACCCCCGCAGCCCCGAGCGTGCCCTGCGGCGACAACCAGACGTTTGTGGTTACGCCCATCAACTGCTATCATATTGATACAATACGGATTAACGGCATCGTTCTGCCTTCCGACTCCCTGACGTTCAACGGTGACGAGGCTACATTCACCCTTTACGATGTCCGCCAGATAAACGAGATTTCCGTGCGTTTCGCGGGCAACCAGTATCAGTTTGTGGTGGAGAATCATGGCAACGGCACCGTGCATTTGGAGCAGAACAGTGTGGAGTGCGACGGTGAAGCCACCTTCTATATTCTTCCCGCTGCCTGCGAACAGATCAGCAATGTCGTTTTGAGTGGTGTGAATATTACAGAAAATCTTGATTATCATGTAAATGTAAACCCGCTGATGCCCGATACGGCCTTCTATACCATAAGCCAAATGAATGAGGACAAGCAGTTGGTGATCGATTATGTTGCCTTGCCCGACAACCATGTTGCCATCCGTTATATGGCCGCCTCGACATTATATGCTGCCGATTCGGTGCTTTCTTGTGGTGAATCTTTGGATTTGACCTTTGGATATGATTGCTATACGCTTGATTCTGTGCTTCTTGATGGCGTGAATCAGGGAGTTAGCCAGACATTGACGGTGGCAAGCAATCTTGCCGACCGTTCCGTGGAGGCTTTCTTCTCGATGAATACCTATACTGTATCGTTGGAAACTACTACGGGTGGAACGATTGAAGTGGATGGATCTCTGATGGTGAATTGTGGCGACAACCGTTCATTCACCATTGTTCCTGAATCCTGCCACTCCATTGATTCGGTGGTGGTGAACGGCGTGAATGTAGGTGCAGTTGCTTCCTATCAGATTGAGAATATCCGTGAAGACCAGACTATTTCGGCCTACTTCTCGCTCGACATCCATACGGTGTCGGTGACAGCGGGCGAAGGCGGTACGGTCACGTTGGACGGCAGTTTCGAAGTGTCCTGCGGCGGAAGCGTGGGCTTCACGGTCACGCCCGAAGCCTGCTACACCATCGATTCGGTGGTGGTGAGCGGGACGAACCTCGGAAATATCTCTTCTTATACAGTAGAGAATATCACGGAAGACCAGACCGTTGCGGCCTACTTCTCC
>JAEEQA010000049.1 GCA_016285085.1 Bacteroidales bacterium | reverse complement strand
ATCTTGCCCCACCTCCATAGGCGAGAATACCCTATCGACCTCCTGCGGCCAAAGGCGGAAGAAGGTCTTGGAGAAGTCAATGCTCTGGGCGAAGTTATAGTCGGGCTCCTCAGCCTCGCCGAACACACCGCCCATTATGTAAATGCACTTCACTTTGCGTCGTACAAGCTCCACGCCATTGAGGGACGAGTAGCTGTCGGGGGCAGACTGCAGCAGCTGCGCCAGGCAGGTGACAAAACCGGTGGAGACGATGCTCACGCTATGATCGGGCTGGGAGGCCAACAGGCGGCGATAGAGCTGCCATCCGTCGGGCAGCTGCGAGTAGTCGCGGATGCTGCAAGCGAACATCGGCTGTCCGTGGCTGTCCACCGTGGCGGCCACATGGGCATAGTCAATCCACACTTTAGGGTCTTTGGCACCGTTGCGGACAAGTCCAATGGGAACGTCGGCATGACCGAAATAGGTGTCCATCACATCGGCAAAACGGGCGTTTGCCTCCCCCTCGCGGTCCACCACTACGCCCAGCAGGCGGCATTCTCCCATCTCCTCGTAGCGGTAGAGCATCTCAAGGGCAAAGAGGTCGTCGGTTGATGAGCAGATGTCGGCATCGAGGATGATGAGCGGCACCCCCGTATAGGGCTGGATGTCCTGGATGTCATTCTTGCTGCACGACGTCATCAGTGTGGAAGCGCAGATGAGGATGGCGGCGAGCACCATGATGAGTCTTTTCATCGTTCCGTTATTTTTATCCATCTTTATTCTTTTCATCATTCATTATCTGCCCGCTTCAATCATCTCGCGCAGGGCGGGGTGGAGGGCGGGACGGTATTTGCCCATGGATTGTTCGAGGGCGAGGGAACGCAGCAGATTGTACGGTTCCAACATCGACTCCACTTCTTCGAGTTTGGCGCCGGAGCCAAAATATTGCGGCACAAAGGCGTTCCAGAAGGCTTTTGCTGTGGCCGCGTCGATGTGATAGTTCTCCTTGATGAAGGCTTCCGATATACGGCACGTTTGCCGGTAAACGATGGCAAGGTCGAAGAGGGGAGTGCCTGTGCAGAAGTCACCGAGGTCGATGAAATCTCATAGTCGTTAAGATTGATGATAGCTTCTTTCATCTGTTATATTTTTTTGATTGGAAAGAAAGCACCAATGTTTTTGGCTCGGCTACGGATATGCTTGCCATTCACACCGACCTTACATTCGATGGGCATCTTGATTGTTTTAAGGCGCAAAAATACAAATTTTGATAAAAACAGAGATGAATAAAAAACCAATTTTTATTATGCCTGCAAAAATACAAAAATCCGCAACAAAGCCTTGCACTGTAGGGCTGCCGCACTGCGACAGCCCTACGCTCACCCGCTTATCTGCGGACACGACTTCTTGAGAACTTTCCGGTGGGTCTTTTGTTCATAATCACACCTGTTTCCCTAATTCGTACGCTTCATGGAGCTTGGAATTACCTGCTATCTCACGCGGGTTGTTCACGCCGCCGCAAAACAGATGCGCCTTGAGTGTAGCTTTTTCGAAGCACTCTATCCAGCCTTGCAAACCGCTCTCGGCACGTTTGGGCGTGTTTTCTTCATCTTCGGCAGCCGTCGTCAGCAGATAGACATCGCGGAAGCGGTAATCCTTCGGATACATCGCGTTCATGCGGTCGATGAGGGTCTTCATCTGCCCGCTCATCTCATAGTAGTAGATGGGTGTCGCCCACGCCACAACGTCTGCCTCCAACACCTTGGCCATGATGTCGTTCACATCGTCGTTGATGACACATTTCCCCAGTTTCTGGCAAGCTAAACAGCCCTTGCAGAATTGGATGTTCTTGCCCATGAGGGGGATTTTCTCCACCTCGTTGCCGGCACTTCTGGCACCTTCGATAAATTGGTCAGCGAGCATGTCGCTGTTCGAGCCTTTGCGCAAGCTCGTTGAAATCACTATTACTTGTTTCATAACTTATAATTCTCGATAAGCCATTCGGCAGTTCTAAAATCCAAGTACCTATGATAGAATTTTTGAAAAATCTTTTCATTTGGAAATTCTCTAATAATGGCATTCACAAAAGATTCAAGAGATATGACCTGAAATTTGTATTTGTACTGTTCTGTCAATATCTCCATCAGTTGTTTTTCGGCCCGTTTGTTACAAGCATTGTCTTTCGGCGCAATAACGATTGACATAGAATTGTCAAGTCCTTCGAATATCCTCACCGTTTCTGTAAGCAGTAGATTCCGATATATCTGAGACAACTTTATATCTCTATTACAAATCTTTTCTTTCCCCTCAGCAGTAAAGATTTTCGAAATATCATCTATCTCTGTTGCTGTTTTGATTGCCAACAATGGATCTGAAGCTTGATTATATCCAAGACTGTCCGTGTATTTAGTCTCAATGGCAATAATACCGCTATTGCCATTAGTTGTGACATACCTAAAGAAGGCATCCATAGCTGTTTTGTCATTTAGACAGTTTTCGTAATAGTCCGGGATAAATTCTATGCCTACTTCATCAATATACTCTATTCCAAGTACATTATTTTTGTCTAACAAATCCGCCATAATCGACCCGAGTCTGCGTTTGCCTTCTTCGCATTTAACAATTTCCATCAAAGGAAAAAACAGATTAAATGCCATAGGCTGGCTTGACAGAAAATTATTAAACATTCTGTTCTTTTCAATTGTCTCGTATTTCTTCTTATTTGCTACTCTGAATTTGGCATATTCAAAAATTTCATGATGAATAAAGTTACATCCAGACTGTTCACCCCCCAAGGCGAGGTTTGGATGATAGTATTTTATTTCTTTGTTTACAACAAAACCACACTCAGCACCAGTCTGCCATCTTCTGATCGCCTGAAGCAGACGCGCTTTTTTTGTGAACACATTATCTGTGTTGACGAAATAATATTTGTTGGGGACTTTTGATGAATAGGACATATAGTTCTTAATGTCACCCAAAATGCCTATTTCGTTATTAATAGCTATTTGATCCTTTAATTCATTCATTTCCATATTTATTGCTCTATTTTTGATCAATGGCAAAGATAGTCGTTTTTTCTGGAATATCACATTATCGTTCGCAATCCAATCGATGGGTTGTTTGAGTAGATTAATTGAATCATTCCGCTGTAAAATTCATGAAACCCGCAGAAAAAACAAAGTCCTCTTTGCCAAAAGAGTCTTTCATGGCGACAATATTGTCCTTAAACCACTCAAAGTCTTTCTTCCATTGCAGGTTGTTTGGCGCATCGAGATGCCGTTGCTCATAAAAATGCAGTAAGGTTGGAATGGCCAAATCAAAAAGGAGCATTTTGTCTTTTAAGGAAGTGCTCGCCAAGCCGACCTTGTTGAGTCGGATGTTTTGGAAACCTGCATTTGTCAGATAGCTGTATATCTTTCGACCACAGTGCCGATCGCCCATCCGCACGTCATTCTCCAGCATCATGAATAGTTTTTCGAATCGCTTTTCCGGATCGGGCCAAGCATATTGCAATCCGTCGTCAATGTCCCTGACGACAATTGTCCCATTGGGGGCGAGAAGTGTTCTTAACCGAGACAACGCGCCGACGGGATTCTGCATGTGCAGCACCACCATCGAGCAGTTGATGACATCGAAACCGCCAATGCCTTCTTCCTCCATGACAGGTCGTATCAAGGAGGCGAAGTCCTCCTGCTCTACATCAAGTGTCAGAAACCGTCCTGACGTATGGTTTTTTTCGGCAATGTGTATTTGGCGTTCTACTTTGTCCACTCCAATAAGCTTGTAGGACGCAATGTCTTCCAACATTTTCCGTATCATGTTTCCAGTGCCGCAGCCCACATCCAAAATGGCAGGGCAACCCTTTTTCCTGAAAACGTTATCGTAAACGTCACGATCGAAATGGCATAGGACGCTGTTCTGTACGTCCAGCCGTTGGTCTTCCTCAGCCCCTGTGAGTGTAGTGTATTTGCTAATCATTGTTTTTGTCAGATATTTAGTTTGTCAATCACCTTCTGCAACTCATTGAGGAAGCGCGCCGCCTCGAAACCATCCATCTGCGCATGGTGGAATTGGAAGGAGATGGGCAAAGTCGTTTTGAAAAACTTGCGGCGGTATTTGCCCCAAGCCAGGAAGGGATTGGTGAATAATTCGGAATAGACACTCGCTACACCGTCAATTTCGCATTCCACCAAAGCCGAAGTGTCGATGGCCATATAGTCTTCACCAAAAAGGTGGTCTTCGTTTGTGTCGTGAACTTGGCTGGTCAGCTGCAAGTAATCTTCAATGAACTGGTGGATGTTCGCTGAAAACGGAATATCGCAAAGGTGGGCATCACCGTTCATGGTCTTCACGACGGTGTTGACTGCCAAACGATCATACTGCCACAAATGTCCGCCGGCAGGCAAGATATAGAACTCCTCAATGCTGCTTGCCGCATGTCCAATGCACCAGCACATCAGCATGTTCGTCTTCATGCCACTCCGTTTGGCGACCTTAATCAGTCTGGTAATATCGAAAGTTTTAAAGATAGTCACTTTCGGCATGGCAGCCGTCTTCCACAATTCGAAAGCCCGTCCGCGTGGTGATTCTTTAGGGTCAATTTCTTTCTTCATTTCTGTTGAATCGGTGCTTGTTTCTCAAAACCCTTAAACCAATTTGTTTTTACTTTCATAACAGTTGTTCAATTTTTGCGGCAAAATTACGAAAAAGGCTTAGTCTGAACAAAACTTTGTATCTTTGCACACCATGTTCAAATGCTACAGAAAACATCAGAAATTTTATATCATTTTGATAATGAGTATTTTTGTTTTCTGTATTTTCACTGATGAATATGAGGATATGCGGCAGTTCGGCCATAAAAACAATCCTGTAGCCTGCATGTCCATAGCAGAAGATGACATAGATTTCGATGAGGATGATGAATATCTGCCGGATATTTGTCCCAATCGGCCAACCGCGTTGCGTTCGGAGGAATTTACCATCCCAGTTCGAAAAACGTCGGATCGGAACCAATCCAAGGCATTGCGAATAGGACAGGTCAGGCGTCATTCTCCACGAGGAAACAGGATTGACAGCTATAATTATACCGTTTTCCAAAGCGGCTCAAGTGGTGTGGGGGTTTCCCATACCACTTTTTTTGTGCAAAAGAAATCAATTCAAAAACTATAAAACCATTTTATTATGAATGTGATAAGTATTACCTCAGCCATTCTCACCCTGATAGCGGGGATAGGAGTTTTTCTGATGGCGTGCCAAATGATGAGCACTTACCTTGAAAGTGCCGGCAGTGAGAAACTGAAGCGGTTGTTTGCCCGTGTGGGCGAAAACAAATGGACGGGGGTGGGCATCGGTGCTTTGGGTACCGCGGCCATCCAGAGTTCGGGGGCCGTCACGGTGATGGTCATCGGTTTCGTAAATGTGGGCATCATGTCGCTGACGCAGGCCACCACCATCATCTACGGAGCGAATATCGGCACCACGATAACGGCCCAGTTGGTGGCATTGGGCATGTTTGGCGGCAATGGCATCTCCACCACGGTCATCTTTTCCGCTATGGCGGGAATCGGGGCCTTTATCCTCATGTTCTCGAAAAAGGATGTATGGAAAAACACCGGCGGTATTTTGACCGGCTTCGGAATTTTGTTTGTGGGCTTGAGCATCATGTCAGGGGCCATGTCCGAATTTGCCGCCCACGATTCGGTGAAAAACTTTCTGGCCAGTGTGAGCAACCCGTTGCTGATCGTCTTTTTGGGAGCCTTGTTTACGGCCATCATCCAGTCCTCGTCGGTAGTGACCAGTATCGCCATCACCATGGTGGTGGCGGGGTTGTTGTCGCTTGACCAAGGCATCTATCTGACGATGGGTTCTAACATCGGTTCCTGCGTGGTGGCCATTATCGCCGGTATCACCAGCGGAAGAAATGCCAAACGGACCGCTCTTATCCATCTGTTTTTCAATATTATGGGCGTTGTCCTTTTCTTGCTGATAAGTCTTTTCCTGAACCTCTTCACCGGTGGGGTATGGGGTTTTGGAAGAATGTTCGAGATGCTTTTCCCACACGCTCCGCAATTGCAACTGGCCATGTTCCATACGGTGTTCAATGTATGCACTACATTGGTCGCGTTACCGTTGACCGGCAAACTGGTGAACTTGGTCTGCCGTATTCTCCCCGACCAGGAAGAGACCGCCAAGGACAATCAGCCGCATCTGTATTATCTGGACGAGTCCATGCTGCGCACGCCGGTAGTGGCCATCCGTCAGCTCAAGGCGGAAATTGAGCACATGGCGAAAATGGCCGTGGAGAATTTCCAAAGATCCATCAACATCATCACCACGATGGATTTCAGTGAAGCCTCGAAATTTGCTCATGTAGAAAAAGAACTCAATTACCTCAACGCGGAGTTGTTGCGGTATATGATCGTGCTTTCCGACAAACAGTTGAACCAGTATGACACACACTATCTGAACACGAGTATCCGCAGTGTAAGCGATTTGGAACGTATCGGTGACTATGCGGAAAACATTGTGGAATACGCCGACAGTCTTCAGTCACAGCAAGTTACTTTTTCGGAAAAGGCAATCGAGGAAATCCGCCAAATGGAAAAACTGGTCGTGGATTTATACCAAGAGATTGGCCAGGCCTATCACAAACTCGACCACGAGGCATTGAAACGTGCCTATCAGATAGAAGACGAGGTGGATGAACTGACTAAAAAGATGGAACGGAATCACATTCAGCGTCTTGTGACAGGCGAGTGTACGCCGTTGGCTGGTGCGGAGTACCTTTCACTGGCCCAGAATGCCGAGCGTATTGCCGACCATCTGATCAATGTGGGCAAAACCATCAAGGTGCTATAATCTTGGCAATTTCGCAACATGGGATTATGTCCTGAATTGTGGAAATGATGATTACCGCTCTTTCTGTTTTTACACCTGCAATATATAAAACAATATTCGAATATTTTTTTTGGCAGATATTTCCATATTTGAATATTGTTTTGTATTTTTGCAAACGCAAATACAAAAACTATGGACATTAATCCTGAGATTCTTTATCGCAATTCGCACCGCAATGTCACACAGGTGAGCATGAATTTTAAGCGGGAGCTCCACAACAAAATCAACTGGGACGCTCGCATCATCGGCATCAAGGGCCCCAAAGGCGTCGGAAAATCCACGCTGCTGAAACAGCACATCAAGGAGGCATTCCCCGATGACAGCCACGTGCTGTATGTGTCGTTGGACAATATGTGGTTTGCGAACAATAATCTTGCCGATTTGGTTGAATACCACTATACCCACGGGGGCACCCATCTGTTTTTGGATGAAGTCCACAAATATGAGCATTGGCAAACCTATATCAAAAACATTTATGATGACTATCCCTCCTTGCATGTCGTATTCACAGGTAGTTCCATGCTCAAGTTGAACAAAGGTGAAGGCGATCTATCGCGACGCGTGGCCATGTATACGATGAATGGACTGTCGTTCCGCGAATACCTGATGTTTGAAAATGTTCTTCAATTTGAGAAATTGTCGCTTGACGACATCCTTTCTCACCACGTTAAGATTGCCACCGATATTGCAGCGCAAATCCACGTACTTCCCTATCTAGAGCAATACTATCAACACGGCTACTATCCCTTTTACAAGGAAGATCTGGAAGGCTATCACGCCAAGCTCCTTGAAGTGGTGCAACAGACCATTGAAACAGACATACCGACAGTGGAGAAAGTGGAATACGCCACCGTTCAAAAATTGAAAAAACTGCTTGGAATCATCGCTTTGCAGGTTCCTTTCATCCCCAAGATGGAGGATTTGTACTCCCAACTGGAAACCAGTCGAGAACAGGGCCTGAAACTGTTGGATCTCTTGGAGAAAGGGGCTATGTTGGGGCAACTGAAGACCCGCACGAAAGCCGTAAAACAGATGTCGTCTCCTGAAAAACTGTTTCTTGACAACTCCAATCTGATGTACGCTTTCAACCGTCATCCCGAAACAGGCACCATCAGGGAGACTTTTTTCTACAATCAGGTGGGACGTGTGCATGGACTAAACGCACCCCAAAAAGGTGATTTTCTTATTGACGGAACACACACTATCGAAGTGGGCGGAGCTGATAAATCTTTTGACCAAATCAAAGATTTGCCCGACAGCTACCTCGCCATTGATGGTGTGGAATTCGGAAGGGGAAACAAGATTCCTTTGTGGCTGTTCGGTTTCTTGTATTAAAATAGTTCAGAAACTCGCACCATCTTGTAACATTACTCCTTCAACATCCGCTGGATATCCGCTTCCAAACCTTCTGGCGATACCATAGGCTCGAAACGCATAATGGTTTTGCCGTCTTTGGAGATTAGGAACTTGCCAAAATTCCACTTGATGGCGTTGCCTTTCTCAAAGCCGCTGCCGGTTTTCTGGTGAATCATAGTAAGCTGGTTGGCAAAAGCCTCGTATTCTTCTGGATAGCCCGTGAACGGGGCTTTGGATTTAAGGAACGTGTAGAGCGGGCTTTCCGCTTTGCCGTTCACGTCGATCTTGTCGAATAGCGGGAAAGTGACATTGTAGTTGACGGAGCAGAAGTCCATGATTTCCTCGTTGGTGCCGGGTTCCTGTTCGAGGAACTGGTTGCAGGGGAACGCCAGAATCTCCAGCCCTTGGTCCTTGTATTTTTGGTAAATGACTTCCAGACCTTCGTACTGCGGAGTGAGCCCGCACTTGCTGGCCACATTGACAATCAGCAGCACCTTGCCTTGGTAGTCGGCCAGCGACACCTCGTTGCCTTTGATGTCCTTGACGGTGAAGTCATAGATACTTTTCTTTTTTTGACCGAAACAACTCACCGCCATAAACAGGGCGAGCGTTGCAATGATGATGGTTTTTACTTTCATATTCATAACTTTATCTTTTCCATGCCCCAATGACTTCGCCGATATAGACCGTGTGAATGCCGGCATCGAAATCAGCGTACCACTCTTTAGGGGTATTGTTGCGGAAGTCTTTTTCGTTCTGGTGCCACGAGGTCATGATCTCACATTCTATCACCAGCTTGGCCTCCTCGTAGTAGGGCGTGCCGTTGGGCGTGTAGGCGGTATGAAGTCCAAGTGCGGCGGCTTTGTCACCGTCCCTGCCGCTTTTCCGGCCCATGTACTTCCAAATTTGGGGATCATCAAACTCCATAATGGTGAAACGGCCGTGACGCTCCATAAACTCCCACGTGTAACGGGCTGGAGCAACATACACCGTTACGGCAGGACGATCATGTCCAAGATAATTGCCAATACCGCCCCAGCCGATAGTCATAGCATTGTTTTCAGTGGTATCGCCTGAGCAGAGGATGAGGTTTTTTGTGAAGAAGGTGAAGCCGTTGTCCGCGAACTCCTTCTGTACGTCGAATGGTTTAAACTCGTTGTTCATGGTTTTTTCTTTGCAGCCAGTCAATGCAATGAGAAGCACAGCGGCGATTAATAAAAGTTTTTTCATTGTTGTTGGTTTTATATTAATGCAGGATTTGTAGGATGCGAAAATCTTCCCTCCGCCACCACAGCCGCCGTTCCTCCGACAAAAACATTCCCGTCGGCTTGAATGCGGGTGGCGACCACCGACGGACGTCCCATCGCCTCGCCTTGGAGGAAGGTACATTCGGCATCGGCGCCAAGGCATCCGCACTGCTGGAGGTAATAGGTCAGCGAGGCGTTGGCGGTGCCGGTGGCAGATTCTTCCGGGATGTCGTACAATGGTGCGAAGTCGCGCACATGGGCGGTATAGCCGTCGTTGCCGAAAGCGAAGACGTGGAAGCTCACAGCCCCGTGTTTCTTTGTGATTTCGGAAATGGCTCCCATGTCGGGCTGTAGCGACTGCAGCGCAGCCACATCCGGCAGCGGAATCATGATGTCGGGCAGGCCGGTGGAAACCAGCTGCACGGGCATCGCCGGGCGATAATTCTTCACGCCCAAAGCCTGATAGATTTCTTCGGTTTCGCCAAGGGTCGCGACTATTCGCGGCTGCGCCATCTGCATCATCACCTTCTTGCCCGCTTCAATTCGCAAGTCGCCCGCCTTGGTGTGGCATAGGCATGTTCCCGAAGCCAGTCCTTTCTGATGCAGCAAGGAAAACGAAGCGATTGTGGCATGGCCGCACAGCTCCACCTCCGCCGCCGGGGTGAAGTAGCGGATGGTGAACTCCTGCTCGGAATGCCTGCAAACGAAGGCGGTTTCCGAATAGCGCAGTTCGGCAGCGATTTGCTGCATCAGCTCTTCTTTCGGAAAAACCTCCGAATCGAGCAGCACCACTCCGGCAGGATTGCCGCCGAAGGGTTGGTCGGTGAAAGCGTCAACGATGAAATATTTCATCAATACCCAACTAAAAGGTCACCATTTTGTCAGCCCAGGCGACCATTTCAACACATGTTACCATATTGGACATGGGGCAAGCCTCAGTGCCGTTCATGTTGCGGCTTCGGAGGCAGGTGCCGCAAGCCAGCACAGTTCCTCCCATATCCACAAACTCGTTCAATTTTTCGTCAACATTGTATTTGTCGTGGGTAAGTCCCACGCATTCAACACCTTCTCCCATCAGGAAAACTTTGACTTCATAACCTTGATTCTTGGCGACGATGGCGAATCGGAAGGCGTTCCAAGCCTTTTCGTAGTCTTTGGTTTCAATAATAACTCCTATTTTCATTGCTGATATATTTGTGTTGTTTCCGTTTTCCTGTTTGCTTTGGTCGCTGCACTGGGCATAAGTTGTGTTTGTAACTGCGACTAAAAGAATGAATAGGCCAAGGATTGTTGCAAGTGTTTTCTTTCTTTTCATAGATGCTTTGTTTACAGGGGCTTTGTTTAAAATAAACTGCTTCGCAGAGAAAGGAAAGCCCGATACCCCGGCTCTGACGAAATCATGCGGCAAAGATACAAAAATCGTCAAAATGCTGCTGTAACGATTCACCCGCAAAAAATCCTGCTTCACCAAGTTTTGTGTTTTTCAAATTCAAACATCTTGTATCTTTGCATTCTGATTTTGAATCCTGTTTCTAATGAAGAAAAAACGTGTCCTTCACATCATTCTAATCGTGGCTGTCATCTCCTTGATTAGCTGGCTGCTTTACTATCTGGTTTGGTTTCTCTTTGACCCGGATCTGAGAATGGAATTCTACAAAGGGTGGCCGTTCCATCCGCTGGAAATGCTGCTTGATTATGCGGTGTGCTGTTTTGTAACCTTTACGGCCACCATCTATTACCTGCGTTCCTACGACCGGGCCGAACGTGAGCGCGACCGCTACAAACTGCTGGCGCTGGAGAACCAAATTAACCCGCATTTTGTGTTCAACAACTTCAGCACGCTGGCCGAACTGATTGAGGTGGACCCGCAAAAGGCCTCGAAATACCTGATGAATCTCTCCAATGTCTATCGTTACGCCCTCTCGCACCTTGAGCACGACAAGGTGAGCCTGCAGGACGAGCTGACCTACTTGCGACAGTATCTTCAGTTGCTTAGCGAGCGTTTCGGTGACACTATCCGCGTGAACATTACCCCCGAAGTAACTGACGGACAAGGAAGTGTGCCGCCCGCTGTGTTGCAGATGATGGTGGAGAATGCCATCAAGCACAACGAGCACACCATGGCGCACCCGTTGAACATCGACATTTCAAGCGACGGACAAAACATCACGGTGAGGAACAACAAACGCCTTGTGCCCGTGCCCGAATCCACCCAAATCGGCATCCACAACATCGAGGAGCGGTACCGCCTGCTTACCCGCCAAAAGGTAAGGATTGAGGATGGGAGTGACAGCTATGCGATAACGATACCGGTGATAGTCAAGAGTTAAGAGTAAAGAGTTAAAAGTCAAGAGTTGATAGTTCAATTTGCAAGTTTATGAAACTACTAATTATAGAAGATGAGCAGAATAGTGCCGACCGTTTGGTGAGGTTGGTGAAGGATATTCGTCCCGATGCCGAGATTGTGGCGGTGATGGCGAGCAATGCTGAGGTGGAGGATTTCTTCAAGCAAGCAGACAATGCCCCGGATGTGATTTTGTCGGACATCCGACTGGGCGACGGGTTGAGTTTTGTGGGGTTGAAGTCCGCCCCGCAGTCGGTGCCCGTGGTTTTCACCACTGCCTACGACCAATACGCACTGCAGGCCTTCAAATACAACGGCCTCGACTACCTGCTAAAACCCATTGATGCCGAGGAACTTCGGCGGGCGTTGGACAAGGTGGCCGTGGAACGTACCACCACCACGGAAGACATCCGGCAGCTGCTGGCCTCGGCGGGCAGCATCCGTTACCGCGAGCGTTTCCTCATTGCCTTCCGCGACACCTTCCACGTAGTGCCCGTGAGTGAGATGAGCCATGTGGGAATCAGCGACGGCATTGTCCGCCTCTACACCACTGGCGGCAAATCGCACCTACTGAACATGACGCTGGATGAGTTGGAGAAACAACTTGACCCCGAGCGGTTTATGCGCGTTAACCGGCAGTATATCGTCAGTGCGGCGGCGGTGGAGAAACTGTCGGCCCACTTCCTCGGCAAGATGCGCGTCCACCTCAAAGGCTATCCCGACACGGAGGTCATTGTGAGCCGCGAGAAGGTGTCGGCGGTAAAGCGCTGGCTGGACTTTTGAGAGTTAAGAGTTAAAAGTTAAAAGTGAAGAGTTAAGAGTTGATGGCTGTTGGGCAACACAGAATAGCCTTAGGTATCAACAACACCACTACGGTTCACGCGCCATTATTCCCGTTTCACCCACTTCTGAGTTTTTGCTTCGCCAATAAATCCTCACTTTTGCATCCAAATTCATAAAGATGTACAAAATGAAGAGGATGATATGGTTGTTGTTGCCGATGGTGATGTTTTCGTGCGCATCGCGGCAACAGAACGAGGGCGACGAGCCCAAGCATTACGATTTGCTGACTATCACAGCCGGCGACCATGAGCTGGCCACCGAGTACGCCGCATCGCTCAAGGGCCAGCAGGACATTCGCATCATTCCCCGTATAGAGGGCTATCTGCAAGGCATTTACGTGAAGGAAGGCGAGCAGGTGAAAGAGGGGCAGCTGCTGTTTCGGGTGGAGGCAGCAACCTACAGGGCGGCGGTGGAAGCGGCCAACGCCAATGTGCAGCAAATGACGGCGGCCTTGAAAAAAGCACAACTGGAGTACGAAGGCAGTCAGAAACTCCATGCGAAGAATGTCATCTCGGACCATGAATTGGCGTTATCGAAAAGCGAACTTGACATGGCAAAAGCGAACTTGGCGGCGGCGCAAGCAGCCCTCACTTCCGCACGCAACGAACTTAGTTATACAGAATTGCGTAGTCCTTCGGATGGGGTGGTCGGGAGGATTCGTTACCGCAAGGGTGATTTTGTAAGTCCCAACATCCAGGATGGCCTCACCATCGTGGCCGACAACCGCCACATCCGTGCCTACTTCTCGATGAGCGAAACCGTCTTGATGGATTACCTGAGTGAGCATAAGACGATGGAAGCGGCTGTCCATCAGATGCCGGAGGTGCGGTTGCTCCTCCCGAACGGCCAGTTCTACGGCCAGACGGGGCGGGTGGAGAGCATCAGCGGCATTGTGGACGAGGCCACAGGGGCGGTCTCCGTGTGTGCCCTCTTCGACAACCGCGACGGCATCCTGCTCAGTGGCGGCACGGGCAAAATCGTGATACCCTCCGTGCGGAAAAACGCTATCGTCATCCCGCAGGAGGCCACTTACGAGATTCAGGACAAAGTGTATGTGTACAAGGTCGTTGACGGCAAGACGGTCTCCACCATCGTGCAAGTGGCATCGCATAACAACGGCAAGGAGTACGTGGTCATCAGCGGTCTCCAGGAGGGCGATGTGATTGTTGCCAAAGGCGCGGGGTTTGTGGAGGAAGGAGAAAGCGTTAAAAGTTAAAAATTGAGAGTTGAGAGTTATGAATATCAAGACGTTTATCCATCGCCCGCTTCTTTCGATGGTCATCAGTGTGATTATCGTGCTGCTGGGTGTGATTTCGCTGCTGTCGCTGCCGGTGGAGCGCTATCCCGACATCGCGCCGCCCGCCATCTACGTGTGGGCGAGCTATCCGGGCGCGAGTGCCGAAACGGTGCAGAAGAGCGTGGTGATGCCGCTGGAGGAGGCCATCAACGGCGTGGAAGGGATGACCTACATGACCTCCTCGGCCAGCAACGGCTCGGCCAGTATTACCATCTATTTCGAGCAGGGTGCAAATGCCGATATGGCGGCCGTGAATGTGCAGAACCGCGTCATCCAGGCGCAGGCCCAACTGCCCGCCGAGGTGCTGCAGACGGGCGTGAGTACCGAGAAACGGCAACCTGGACAGCTGCGCATCATCGCGCTGGAAAGTCCCAACGGCACCTACGACGAGAACTTCCTCAGCAACTATTTCTACAACAACCTGCGCCCCGCCCTGCTTCGCATCAAGGGTGTGGGCAAGGTGGAGGTGTGGGGCGCGCAATACGCCCTGCGCATCTGGCTCAAACCCGACGTGATGGCCCGCCACAAGCTGATGCCCAGCGACATATCCGCCGTATTGGCCGAACAGAACATTGAGGCCTCCGTCGGTTCGTTGGGCAGCAACTCCGACAATGTGTTCCAGTATGTGCTGCGCTACACGGGCCGCAAGACCGAGGTGTCGGAGTTCGAGAACCTCGTGATTGCCTCGCTGCCCACCGGCGAGGAGCTGCTGCTGAAGAATGTGGCGGATGTGGAGCTGGGGCAGTCGGATTACGATTACATCAACAGCATCAACGGGCATCCGGGCGTGATGGGCTCGGTGAGCCAGATGGCCGGCTCCAACGCCACCAAAATCAACCTTGAGATCGACAAACTGCTGGCAGAAACCGAGAAATCGCTGCCCAAGGATGTGAAGATTGTTACATTCGACAATACCAACGACTTCCTCTTCGCCTCCATCCGCGAAGTGATACTGACACTCGTCATCGCCATTGTGCTGGTGTTGGTCGTGGTGCTGTTTTTCCTGCAAGACTTCCGCGCCACACTGATTCCCGCCGTCGGCATCCTCGTGTCGCTCATCGGTACTTTCGCCTTCATGAAGGTGGCGGGATTCTCTGTCAACTTGCTGACACTCTTCGCATTGGTGCTGGTTATCGGCACTGTGGTGGACGATTCCATCGTGGTGGTGGAGGCGGTGAAAGCCCGTTTTGACGACGGCTACACCTCCGCCCGCAAAGCCTCAGAGGATGCCATGAACGGACTTTCCGTCACGCTGTTCACCACCACGCTGGTTTTTATGGTTATCTTCATCCCTGTGGCATTTATGGGCGGCACCACCGGCATCTTCTTCAAGCAGTTCGGTCTGACGATGGCTGTCGCCGTGGGCATCTCGCTGATCAATGCACTGACGCTGTCCCCGGCGTTGTGCGCATTGATTTTGAAACCGATGGATGGTAGGGGCGAATCATTATTCGCCCCTACCAGGTCAATAACCAATCGCATCAGTAAGGCGTATAACGTGACCTTCTCCGCCCTACTGAAACATTACACCAATATGGTGCGCTGGCTGCTTCGCCGCAAATGGCTTACTATTGGCAGCGTAGCAGTCATGTTGCTGCTGTTCGGCATCCTCTTCAAGGTGGTGCCCACGGGCTTTATCCCCAACGAGGACATGGGCACGCTCTTCGTTGACCTTACGCCGCCATCCGGCTACACCGCCAACAAGACTTTCGATATGATGAACCGCACCTGCGACAAGATCCGCGAACTTCCCGAGGTACAGGATGTCGGCGGCGTGGTGGGGGTTGGAGATGGCGCCAACATCTTCATCCAGTTGAAACCATGGAAAGAACGCAGAGGAAAATCCCACTCATCTTCTGCTATCATAGAGAAAATTGATGAAATCTTGTCCCAAGAAACCGAGGCACAGAGTTTCGTTTCCGAACCCGGAATGGTGGAGGGTTATGGCGGCAGCGGCGGCTTCGAATTCTCGGTACAGGGGCGCAACGGACAGGATGCCAAGACGCTGCACGAGGTTACCACACGCTTTACAGAGAAACTTAGTGAGCATCGGGAAATCGGCGAGGTCTATTCAAGCTACGACGTCAACTACCCGCAGTACCGCGTGGATTTGGATGTGGCGCGATGCAAGAAGATGGGCGTTGCACCCTCCACCGTGCTCAACGAGATGGGCTCCTATCTGGGCGGCAACTACATCTCCAACTTCAACAAATACAACAAAGTGTATCAAGTGGATTTGCAGCTAAAACCGTCCGACCGCAACCGCCCCGAGGCGCTGGCAAACCTCTTTGTGCGTTCCGAAAGCGGCGAGATGATGCCCATCAACCAGTTCGTTACGCTCACCAAGGAGTACATGCCGCAGTCCATCAACAGTTTCAACATGTTCCCCAGCATCAATGTGTCGGGCAACGTGGCGGAAGGTAGCAGTTCGGGGCGTGCCATCCGTGCCATTCAGGAGACTGCCGCAAAGGAGTTGCCCGTGGGTTACAGCCTCGAGTTCGGCGGCATCACCCGCGAGGAGAGCCAGTCGTCGGGCAGGGTGATTCTCATCTTCTTGATATGCATCGTTTTCGCCTATCTCGTAATGGTGGCCCTCTACGAAAGCCTCCTTATCCCGCTGGCGGTGATGCTGTCGGTACCGTTCGGTCTGGCGGGCAGTCTGCTGTTTGCCAAACTGTTTGGCGTGGAGAACAACATCTATATGCAAATCGGGATGGTGATGCTGGTGGGTTTGCTGTCGAAAACGGCCATCCTGCTCACCGAATATGCTTCTCAGGCACGAAAGGAAGGGTTGTCTCTTGTCCGAGCGGCGCTTAGCAGTGCCAAAGTGCGTCTGCGTCCCATCCTGATGACCTCGCTCACCATGATTATCGGTATGCTGCCCCTGATGTTCGCGTCGGGTGTGGGTGCCAACGGCAGTCGCACGATCGGTGTGTGCGTGGTGGGCGGAATGCTTTTCGGCACCCTTGGCTTGTTGCTCAGCGTGCCGGTATTGTTTGTCGTGTTTCAGAAAATCCAAGAGAAAATAAAAGGGAATAGGGATTAGGAGATAGTGATTAGTGAATTATAAAAAGTGACGATGAAGAGTAAATGGCTTTTTATTTTGGTAGCATTGCTGATGGTTGGTTGCACCGTGCAGAAGCCGGTGATTGAAGAAGCCGTCAGACCAAATCTTCTTGAGTCGGGCATTGCGCTGGTTGACAGTGTTTCGATGCGTCCGTGGCAAGAGATATTTGTGGACGAACCCTTGCAAGCACTGATTTCTGCGGCTCTCGATAGCAACGCCGATGTGCGTACCATGCAGCTCAATGTGGAACAGGCAGCCATCCAGATGCGGGTGGCCAAATTGTCTTATCTGCCTTCATTCGTACTATCACCATCAGCTACTGTCACTAAAGCCAACGGAGTTCCGGTTTCCACCAGCTACGAGCTGCCGCTTACAATGAGCTGGGAACTGAACCTCGGTGGACAGGTGGAGGCGCAGAAAGCAGCTACGAAGTACCAATGGATGAACATACAGGAGCAACTCAATTATACACGGTTGCAGCTCGTTGCTGCCGTAGCCAACACATACTACACACTTATTATGTTGGATGAGCAGTTGCGGCTTTCGGAACAGAGCGTGCAACTGCAGAGGGAAACACTGGAAACCATCATTGCCATGAAGGAAGTGGGTAGGATGAACGAATTGGCAGTCAATCAAGCCGAAACAGAATTACAAGCCACTGCCGCTTCACTAAGCGACCTGCGCCTGCAGCGCGAGAAGACTGAGCGGGCACTGAACTTGTTGTTGAGCCGTACCCCTCAGAATGTTCTATGTTCCAATTATACGGATGTGAAAGATATCAATATGGATGCGGATGCGCCTGTCAGTTTGGAAGCGCTGGCCATGCGTCCGGATGTGCGTAGCGCCGAGTATCAGTTACGGGCGTCGTTCAGCAACACCAAGGTGGCACGCTCGCAGTTCTACCCGTCGCTGAAACTCACCGCCAGCGGCTCGTGGACCAATAATATAGGCGAGATTATCAATCCAGCCAAACTATTGCTGAACCTGATTGGTGGACTTACGCAGCCGTTGTTCCAGATGGGACAAATCAAGGCTGGATTTGAGATGGCCAAGTCACAGCAGGAACAGGCGCAAATTGCCTTCGAGCAGGCCCTGTTACAGGCGGGCAGCGAAGTCGCCAATGCAATGTCGGAATGCCATACTGCCCAACAAAAGTTACTTGTCCATGAGGCGCAGGTGGAGGCCAGCCGTAAAGCGGTGGAGAACAGTCGCGAACTGATGCGGTATTCCTCATCCGTCACCTATCTGGAAGTTCTCACCGCCCAGTCTTCTTGGCTCAATGCCCAGTTGCAGCAAACTGCCGACTGGTTGGAGTTACAGCAGGGGAAAATCAATCTATACAAGGCATTATGCCGATAAACTATAGAATTATGCAAACAAGAGTCAACAAAAACGTAACCCTCTCGCCGCTGCAAGCCGACGACCGTGAGCAGTTCATCCTCGACAACCAAAGGGCATTCAAATATGGTGCCACAGAAGAGTTTGGTATGCGTGACAACCACTTTGAAGAGGACGGGGAAATCATTTCCCGTGCCACCATTGAAGACTCCATTGATGGCGAAAATGCCAAAGCCTACCGCATTCTCCTCAACGGGGAGAAGGTTGGTGGCGCCGTTATCAGCGTGGAGGGCGAGTGTGGCGAATTGGAACTGCTGTTTGTCAACCCCGAGGTTCACAGCAAGGGCATCGGCTATTCCGCATGGTGTCTGATCGAACAGCTGCACCCTGAAATCAAGATTTGGGAAACGAACACACCCTATTTCGAAAAACGAAACATCCATTTCTATGTCAACCGCTGCGGTTTCCACATCGTGGAGTATTTCAACAGTCATCATCCTGATGCTAACGACCTCGAATCAGCCGATGAGGATAGTGACGGGATGTTCAGATTTCGGAAAGAGAAAGCGTGAATCTTTATCGTGCTGGATTTTATGAAGACGCTTTGAGAGGGGTAGGTGTTCTGAAACAAAAAATTCCGCAACCCAAGACTAAGCCTGGATTGCGGATTTTTCGTTGAACCTTGTCCAATTATTTCAACATGTCATACTGTTCGTCGCTGACCGGCTCCAGCCACTCGTTGCTGTTGCCAGGTTGGGCATCGGCGTGGTAGGTGAGGTGCTGCATCCAGCTGTCCTTGGCGGCGCCGTGCCAGTGCTTCACGCCCTCGGGAACGGCGATGACGGTGCCAGGCACCAACGGAACGGCTTCCTTGCCCCATTCCTGATACCAACCGCGACCACTCACGCAGATCAACATCTGCACAGCACCGTGGTGGATGTGCCAGTTGTTGCGGCAGCCAGGCTCGAAGCTGACATTGCAGAGGCCACTTGCGGGGTCGAGGACGGCGAGGTAACTGTTGCCTATGAAATACTGGGCGTATGCCGTATTGGGTTCACCGATGGGCCAAGAAGAGTTTAGAGTTGAGAGTTTAGAGTTGAGAGTTGTGTCTTCGTCAATGACTGTTGCTAATGCTGCTTCGGCACGATGCGCTTCTGAAACCAAA
>JAEEQA010000006.1 GCA_016285085.1 Bacteroidales bacterium | reverse complement strand
CGAGATGCACTTCGCCGAATACCAGCAGGTCCCGGCCGATGTCCAGGCTGCCGTCATCCAGAAGTACGAAGAAGAGAACAAGGACGAAGAGTAGTCCTTTACTATATTTATTTATTAATCAAAACCATTTAAAAAATGAAATCAGTATCTATTAGCGGTTCTCTCAGAGAGAACGTAGGGAAAAGAGACTCGAAAGCGCAGCGTGCGGCCGGTTTAGTTCCGTGCGTGCTTTACGGCGGCGAAAAACAGTATCAGTTCGTCGTGGCAAAAAACGAATTCAAGAATCTCATATACACCCCTGAAGTACGCTATGCTGTCATCAGCCTTGACGGCAAGGAAATCCCTGCTATCCTGCAGGCTTCCCAGTATCATCCGATTACCGATGAACTGTTGCATGTTGACTTCCTCGAAATCGTTGACGGCAAGCCGATCACCATCGGTCTTCCCATCAGAATCGTGGGTACTTCCCCCGGTGTGCTCCGTGGTGGTAAGCTCGTGAAGAAAGTCCGCAAACTCAAAGTCCGCGGTCTGTTGCAGGATGTTCCGGAAGAGATCCCGGTTGACATCTCCGGCCTGAACATCGACAACTCCATCAAGGTGAACGAACTCCACATCGACAACATCACCTTCGTCGAGAATCCGAACTCCATCGTGGCCGCTGTCCTCTCCACCCGTAACGTGGAAGCCGAGCAACCCGCTGAAGAAGCTTAATCTGAAACAAACTTTCATTGAGGGAGGAGGCCGCAAGGTTTCCTCCTTTTTTTTGTGCCGTTATAACAGCAAACTTCCGATTTGGAAGAAAACCGTTGATACAATCCACGCCAAGCCGATGGTGTAGGCCATGGTGAAGAGTGCCCACTTCCACTTGCCGCTTTCGCTCTTGATGGCGACCACCGTTGATATGCACGGCATATAGAGCAGGATGAACAGCAGCATCGACATGGCCGACAGCGGGGTCATGTTGTTGCGGATCAGCTCGCTGACGCGGAGTTCGCTTTCCTCGCTTTCCACATCGCTTTCCAGCAATTCCGCCTCTTCGTCGGTGGTGGCGTAAACCACCGCCATGGTGCTGGCAACCACCTCTTTGGCTCCGATACCGGCCAGCAGCGACACGCTCTGCCGCCAGTCGAAACCGCACGGGCGCATCACCGGCTCGATAGTTTTTCCGATTTGTGCCATATAGGAGTTTTCCGCCTGTGTGATGCGGTTTTCATTCTGAGGATAGTAGCTCAGCGCCCACACCACGATGGAGGCGCCGAGAATGATGGTGCCCATCTTCTTGAGGTACTCCTTTCCCTTTCCCCACGTGTGGCGCAGTACCGCCTTCGCCGTGGGCATGCGGTAGGGGGGGAGCTCCATAACAAACGGGAGGCTTTCGCCCTTGACGAGGAAACGGCTGAACAGCTTGGCCATTAATACGGCCATAATCACGCCCAAGAGGTATAGTCCCATCAGTACGAAGGCGGCGTACTGGCTGAAAAAGGCACTCACAAGTATCACATACACAGGTATTCTTGCCGAACAGCTCATCATCGGGATGACCAGCATCGTGAGCAGGCGGCTCTTGCGGTCTTCGATGGTGCGGGTGGCCATGATGGCGGGCACGTTGCATCCGAAGCCCATGATCATCGGGATGAAGCTCTTGCCGTGCAGTCCCATCCGGTGCATCATCTTGTCCATGATGAACGCGGTGCGCGCCATGTAGCCGCTGTCTTCCATTATGGATATGAACAGATAGAGAATGAGGATGTTAGGCAGGAAAACGATGACGGAGCCGATGCCGGTGATGATGCCGTCCACGAGGAGGCTGCGCAGCGGGCCTTCGGGCATGGCGTTGCCGACGAGGTCGCCGAACCACGCGAACAATGCGTCGATCCAGTCCATCGGGTACTGGCCGATGGCGAAGGTGCAGAAGAAGGTGAGGAACATCAGCACGAGGAAGATGGGGTATCCGAACCAGCGGTGTGTGACGATGGCGTCAATCTTGTCGGTGTGGGCGTGTAGGGTGCTTTTCTCGTTCTTGACGTAGCATTCGGCGAGTGCGCCGCGCACGAAGGCGTACTTCGCGTCGGTGATGGCGCCCTCGATGTCCTGGCGGCCGATGTCGGTGTCTTTTTTGTCGTCTGCTGCTTCCTGCGAGGCGTGTCCGTTGGCGCGGTGGAAATCCACGGCGATCCGGTCGCGCATCTGGAGGACGCTGCCGTCGGGGTCGCGGTCGGTGACGTACTGCTCCAGCTGTTTGTCGTTTTCCAACAGTTTGATGGCGAGGAAACGGGTGGAGAGGGTGTCACTGAAGCCGTGCTCGTAGAGTTCGGTGCGGAGGGTGGTGATGCAGGTCTCCACCTCGCTGCCGTGGTTCACGTGCAGGTGCCTCGTCTTGGTGTCGCGGCCTTCAAAAACCTCGATGATCTTGTTGAACAGCTGGTCGATGCCGTCGCCGCTGCGCCCGGTGGTCGGCACGATCGGCATGCCGAGGAGGGTGCTGAGCTGGTCGATGTCGAGCTGGTCGCCGCTCTTCTGGAGCTCGTCGAACATGTTGAGGGCCATCACCATCGTGAGGTCCATGTCGATGAGCTGGGTGGTGAGGTAGAGGTTGCGCTCGAGGTTGCTGCCGTCCACCACGTTGAGGATGATGTCGGGGTTTTTCTCGATGATATGCTTGCGGACGTACAGTTCTTCGGGGGAGTAGGCGCTGAGGGAGTAGGTGCCGGGCAGGTCCACGAGGTGGAAGGTGTAGCCGCCGAACTCAAAGGTGCCGACCTTCTCATCGACGGTGACGCCGCTGTAGTTGCCGACGTGCTCGTGGGCGTGGGCGGCGATGTTGAAGATGCTGGTTTTCCCGCAGTTGGGATTCCCGACGAGGGCCACGTTGATGGTTTTGGCGCGGTGCTCGGCAATGTGGCGCAGGGCGCAGTCGGGCTCTTCGATGCCCGTGAAGTCGTCGTGGTGGACAATCTCCTTTTCGGCCTCCTCCACGGTGACGATCTCCACCTTTTCGGCATCGCTGCGGCGCAGTGACACCTCGAAGTTCATGATGCGGTACTTGATGGGGTCGTTGAGCGGGGCGTTGAGCACGGCCTCCACCTTGATCCCTTTGATGAAACCCATCTCGATGATGCGTTTCCGGAAGGCTCCATGACCCGCTACGCGGACAACTACGCCTTCCTCACCAGTCTGTAGCTCAGATAGTAGCATATTTTTGCGCAGAAAAAATCAATTTGCAAAAATAGAGGCTTTCTCCGAACAAAGTAATACCTAAAAATGGGGATTTTGCACTCCCTGCAGACTATGTCGAAAACGTTGATTTTTTTCTGTATAAGTCAATGTAAAAAAACGTACCTTTGCACCTTAATTTTTCAATCCCCAATAGAATGAAAACAAGAATTGCAATTATCGGCTACGGCAACATCGGACGGGCCGTGGAACAGGCTGTGCTGGCCTCCGAAGACCTTGAATTGGCGGGCATTTTCCACCATAACGACAACCTTGACGCAGTGGAGGCCGACGTGGCCGCCCTGTGCACCCCCACCCGCCAGGTCCCTGACTTTGCCGAGAAGCTGCTCGCCCGCGGCATCTCCACCGTTGACAGTTTCGACATCCACGGGCAGATATTCGACCTCCGCAAGAAGCTGATGCCGGAGGCACGCAACCACAGCGCCGTCAGCATCATTGCCGCCGGTTGGGATCCCGGCACCGATTCCGTCGTCCGCACCCTGCTGCTGGCGATGGCTCCCAACGGCCTCACTTACACCAACTTCGGTCCCGGCCGCAGCATGGGACACACCGTGGCGGTGAAGGCCATCGCCGGTGTGAAGGACGCCCTGTCGATGACCATCCCGCTCGGGACGGGCATCCACCGCCGCATGGTGTACGTGGAGCTGGCCGACGGCGCCGACTTCGCCACCGTGGAGAAAGCCATCCTCAACGACGACTACTTCCGGCACGACGAGACCCATGTGCAGCAGGTGCCTTCCGTGGAAGCCCTCAACAACGTGGCGCACGGCGTGAACCTCATCCGCCACGGGGTGAGCGGCGACACGCACAACCAGCGGTTCGAGTTCAACATGGAAATCAACAACCCCGCCCTCACAGGACAGGTGCTGGCCGCCTGCGCCCGCGCCGCCGTGCGCCTGCGCAATGAGCAGCGTTTCGGCGCCTACACCCTCATCGAAATCCCGCCCATCTACCTGCTGCCCGGCGACGAAGAGCAACTGATTCGGAGCCTTGTGTAAACTATTTTGCAAAATCTGACGTTAGTGTCTTTTATGAAAAAGTTCAACAAGTTCATTTTAAAACTGTTAAGAATCACGCCCGACTGCGTGAACATTCCTCCCGAAATCGAAAAGTGCGTTCTGTTGTTCGCGCCGCACACCAGCTACATTGACTTTGTCATCGGGGCAATGTGCATCAATGTGATGGGCTTCAAGGCGACGCTCCTCATCAAGAAGGAGGCTTTCTTCTGGCCGCTCGGCCCGATTTTGCGCAAATGCGGCGGGATGCCCATCGACCGCCAGCATGTCAAGAAGTTCCCCATCTTCGCCGCCGACTTCATCAAGAAGCAGGACAGGGTGGCGTTCCTCATCGCGCCGGAAGGAACCCGCAAACTCAACCCCACATGGAAGAAAGGGTTCTACTTCATCGCCATGGAAGCCGGCGTACCCATCGTGCCCGGCTACCTCGACTTCCGCACCCGCAAGGGCGGCGTGCTGCCCGCTTTCTACCCCACCGGCGACTACGAAAAGGACCTTGCTGAACTCGAAAAGAACTATTACGGGATGTACGGCTACAACCGTGGCCAGTTCAACCTCGAAGACCGCAAGCCGTACGCTTGGCCCGAGTGGCTCAAGCCCGGCGACCCCGAATATCAAAAATAGACCGCTATGAAAATCAAACTGTTCCTCCTGCTGATGGTCCTGTGTCCCTTCATGATGGCGCAAAATCCAATCAATCAGCTTAATAGCAAAGGCAAAAAACAAGGTTACTGGAAGAAGTACGACGACAAGAACGTCCTCCTCTACGAGGGCACGTTTGCCAACGACGTTCCCGTCGGCGAGTTCAAGTACTATTACCCGAACGGGAAGCTGAAAAGCACAAGCTACTTCATGCAGGGTGTCCACAAAGTGCATACCGTGATGTATGACGAGCAGGGCAGGAAAGCCGCCGAAGGAAACTTCATCGACCAGCAGAAAGACAGTATCTGGAATTACTACAATTCCGCTGGAACGCTCATCAAAACAGAAGGTTACGACAAAGGAAAGAAGGAGGGCGCATGGCGCACCTACTCCAGCCAGACCGGCACCCTTCTGGAAGAGGACTTCTACCGTGGCGACAAGCGGAACGGCACCTGCCGCACCTTCTTCGCCGATGGCAAGATCAGCACCCGCATCGACTACATCGACGGAAAGATGAACGGCATTACGGAAACTTACTATCCCGGCGAGCAGATTTTCATCCGCGGAATGTATCACAACGATTTGAAGATCAAAACGTGGGACACCTACGATGCCAACGGGCGCATCCGCAAGTCGCAGGAGTTCAACAACTCCCGTCTGCAAAAGACCTACCTCTATCTCTATTCGGGCAACAACAGCCAGAAGGTGAACCAGGACCTGATTGCCTATTTCCACAAGGAGGGTACGCAGACCCGCGTCTTTACCCGCAACGGCAAGACCTTCCTGAGCACCGAGACATTTGAAACCGCCATCTCCTTCCTCGACTTCGTCGATTTCTGCCTCATCAATCCGAGCTATGCCGTGGCCTACCCCAGCATCATCAAGTACCGTCCATTGGACGAAGACACAGTGGAAGTGGTGCTCAGTCCCGCCACCGAAGAGCCGGTGATTTGTCAGGGAGACCAGGCCAAGCAGATCAAGATGCTTTTCAACAAGGAGATACCGAAGGAGTAGGCATGGCACAGAAGATTGAGTTGCTGGCTCCGGCCAAGGATTACGATTGCGGCGTGGCGGCTATCAACCACGGCGCGGATGCGGTGTATGTGGGCGCTCCCAAGTTCGGGGCGCGGGTCGCCGCGGGAAACTCCTTAGCCGACATTGAGCGGCTGTGCCGCTACGCCCACCTCTATCACGCCCATGTCCATGTCGCCCTCAACACCATCCTCACCGACGAGGAGCTGGAGGAGGCGCGTAAACTGATATTCCGTCTGTACGATACGGGCGCCGATGCCTTGATTATCCAGGATGTAGGCATTCTGCAGCTGGACATTCCGCCCATCGCCCTGCATGCCAGCACGCAGACCGACAACCGCACGGCCGAAAAGGTGCTGTTTTGGGAGAAGGTGGGTATGCAGCGTGCCATCCTCGCCCGTGAACTTTCGTTGGAACAGATTCGTGAAATCAGGCAGCAGACCACCATCGAGCTGGAGGCTTTTGTGCACGGTGCTTTGTGCGTGAGCTACAGCGGTCAGTGCTACATGAGCCACGCTTGCACTAGCCGTAGCGCCAACCGTGGCGAGTGCGCCCAGTTCTGCCGGCTGCCCTATACGCTGACCGACGCGAACGGGAAGGTCATCCGCGACCACAGTCATCTGCTGTCGCTCAAGGATATGGACCGTTCCGACTATTTGGCGGAACTTCTGGAGGCTGGCATCACCTCGTTCAAGATTGAGGGCCGGCTGAAGAGGATGGATTATGTGAAAAACGTGACGGCATTTTACCGGCAACGCATTGATAATCTGTTGGAAAAAGATGCCCGATTTGAAAAGGCATCGTCAGGTAAGGAGATATTCACCTTCGACCCCGACCCGCAGAAGACGTTCAACCGCGGAAAGACCGACTACTTTCTGCACGGCCGTGAGAACGTGATGGTGAATCCCGACACGCCCAAATCCATCGGGGAACCGCTGGGCACGCTCGTGGCGGTCAACGGCCGCAACTTGATGGTAGATACAGCGAAGGAACTTCACAACGGTGACGGTCTCGGCTTTATCGACACGGACGGCGAGCTTTGCGGCTTCCGCATCAACAAGGCGGAGGGCAATCGACTCACCACGTTGGATCCCGTCGCCGGACTGACGGCGGGGATGCCGCTGTACCGCAACTCGGACGCGGCGTTCGACAAGCTGTTGGCGGGCGATTCGGCGGTTCGGAAAATAGGCGTGAATCTGTTGCTTTCGGAAACGCCCGACGGCTTTGCGTTGATGCTCACGGACGAGGACGGGGTTGCGGTCACGCAAGAGTTCGCCTATAAGAAGGAGCTGTCGCAAAAGGGCGACATCGCTATCGCCAACCTGAAGACCGCGCTGTCGAAACTGGGCGGCACGCCGTACTACCCGATGGGTGTGGAGGTACGAACCACCCAACCTTACTTTTTCCCGGCCTCGGTGGTGAACGAGTGGCGCCGCACGGCGGTGGAGCGGCTCACGGAGGCGCGTGCGGAAAGTCACCGGAGGCCCTTCGGCCAGCTCGTCACCCCCAACGATTTTCCGTTTCCCTCGCCCGACGGTGACACGCTCACCTACCGGGGCAACGTGATGAACACGAAGGCGCGGGAGTTTTACAAACTTCACGGAATCAAAACCATAGAACCGGCTTTTGAGAAAAGTGCCGTTGAAAACGCCGTACTGATGACTTGCCGTCACTGCATCCGCTACACGCTCGGCATGTGTCGCAAACAGCCGCACGCCACCGACCGCCATCCCGAACCCTGGACGCTGCAGACGGGTAACTTCCGTTTCAACCTTGAGTTTGACTGTGCAAGGTGTGAGATGAAGGTGAGGGGGTGATTATTTGTATTCGAAATAAGTGCTACTGGTATATGAGTAGCGATTCTCCCCATCGTTTTGGGATAGAATCTCTGGATATCCATAACCATAGGCGTCTCTATAATAAAAAAAGCGAGATGAAAATCCCGCCTTCTTTATTTTGGATTGGAAATCGTTACAATGTTGCAAATGCAATGATGATTCCCACAACTCCAATCAGCACAGCCAACCCAAAGCATACAATGGTGAAAATGCCGCAGAACTTCCAGAATGTCTTGTTGTTGCGGAGAAATTCCACCATCTGCTCGTTGTTGTTGAACTCTACCGCCTCTTTGGCTGCTTTCGCTGCACGAAGGAGGCAGAGAGCGGGGTAGATGTAGATTCCTGCCATAATCAGGTAGATGACGCCCATTGTAATGGTGAGAAACCCTTCCATGGGGTAATAGCCAAGGTGCAAACCTGCACCGGAAAATGCCATCATCATAATTCCGGCGAGGAACATAAAGGCAATACTGATGCATAAAAGTATGGCCATAAATTGTATCCATTTGCCAGCAGAGCGGACATACTCTCTGGCTGTTTCCATCATTTGTAATTCTTTTTCTTCCATAAGAAAATATTTAAAGGGTTTATAAAAGGGGTTACAAATTTAATGATTTCCTCACCGTGGCGATTTTGTCCGCCAGCTCGTTCCGCACCTTCTCGAAGTCAGTGATTTCGTTCAGCGGTTCCTTCACGCCGAAGTAGAACTTGATTTTCGGCTCCGTGCCGGACGGGCGCACCGTGACCTTCGTGCCGTCGGCGGTGAAGAACTGCAGCACGTCCGACTTCGGCAGGTCGATGGGCGTGACGGTGCCGTCACTCAACGTGGTAGTACTTGCTTTGTAGTCAATGACTTTTGTCACAGGAGAACCGTTGATTTCCTTCGGCGGGCAGCTGCGGAAGTCGTCCATCATCTTTTGGATTTCCGCCGCACCCGACTGCCCCTTCTTGGTGATGGAGAGCAGGTCTTCCTTGTAGAAACCGTATTTCACATAGAGTTCCTTCAACTGTGTGTAGAGGGTTTTGCCTTCGTCGGCGAGGCAGGCGGCGAGTTCCGCAATCATGCAGCAGGCGCTGACGGCGTCCTTGTCGCGCACGAAGTCGCCGACGAGGTAGCCGTAGCTCTCCTCGCCGCCCACGATGAAGGTGTGCCCCACCTGCTCCTTGATCTTTTCGGCAATGTATTTGAAGCCCGTCAGCACGTCGAAGCTTTCGACCTTGAACGACTCGGCGATGGCGCGGATCAGTTCGGTGGTGACGATGGTCTTGACAATGAACTCCTTGCCGGTGAGTTTTCCGTTTTTCTGCCATTGCGACAGGAGGTGATAGACGAGGAGGGAGCCGGTCATGTTGCCGTTGAACAGCTCCATCTCGCCGTGGTCGTTACGGACGGCGATGCCCACGCGGTCGGCGTCGGGGTCGGTGGCGAGGACAAGGTCCGCGCCGATCTCATCGGCCTTGCGGATGGTCAGTTCCATCGCCGACTTCTCTTCGGGGTTGGGCGAGGCCACGGTGGGGAAGTTGCCGTCGGGCGTGCGCTGCGACTCCAAGACGGTGACGTTGGTGAAGCCGTACATTTCCAGCGCTTTCGGCACCATGGTGATTCCTGTGCCGTGCAGCGGGGTATAGACGATGCTGAGGTTGGGATGGCGGCGGATGGCCTCCGGATTTCCGGACAGTGCCAGAATCTTGGCCAAATAGACATCATCCACCTCTTTGCCAATGATTTGGATCTTGTCGGGATTGCCTTTCCAGTGGATTTGCGACAGCGAGGTGACGGCGTTCACCTCGGCGATGATGGCTTTGTCGTGCGGGGGCACGATCTGGCCGCCATCGTCCCAGTAGGCCTTGTAGCCGTTGTATTCCTTCGGGTTGTGCGAGGCGGTCACCATCACGCCGGCCTGGCAGTGCAGATGGCGGACGGCAAACGACAGTTCGGGCGTGGGGCGCAAGTCCTCGAAAAGATAGCAATGGATGCCGTTGGCGGCCATCACTTCGGCGGTCACCTCGGCGAAGTGGCGGCTGTTGTTGCGCGAGTCGTGCGCGACGGCCACCTTCAGGTCCATGCCCGGAAAGTTCTTCTTCATGTAGTTGGCCAGCCCCTGCGTGGCGGAAGCCACCGTATATTTGTTCATGCGGTTCGGCCCGACACCCATGATGCCGCGCAGACCGCCCGTGCCGAATTCCAGCGTGCGGTAAAACGATTCGTTCAGTTCATTCGGGTCCTCCGCTATCAGGCGACGGATCTCGTTCTTGGTTTCAATATCATAATCATCGTTCAACCAAGTATTTACTCTGTCCATTATTTCCATACAGTGTAGTATTAAGTGATATTTTTATTGAATTATTTTAACGATTGAAAATGCAGCTGCAAATTTACACGAAAATTAATGTAACTTTGCAACCTCATTTCTAAAATTGTAAAATTGTTTAAAATATTTTATAACTAATCAAAAATCAATTTTTTATGAAAAAAGGAATCATCTTTGCCGTTATCGCGGCTTTCACCTTCTGCCTGAATGTACAGGCTCAGGAGGACAAAGAAAAGAAGGATGACGAAGGTTACAAATTCACTGTCGTGAAGGAAATACCCGTCACTTCTGTCAAGGACCAGAACCGTGCGGGCACATGCTGGTGCTACTCCGGTCTGGGCTTCATCGAAGCAGAACTTCTCCGTATGGGAAAAGGGGAGTACGATTTATCTGAAATGTTCATCGTTTCCAATACGTATATTGACCGCGCCAAGGCAGCCGTCCGTACCCACGGTGACGTCTCCTTCTCTCAGGGCGGTTCTTTCTACGATGTGATTTACGGTATGAAGACCTTCGGTCTCGTGCCTGATTCAGAGATGCCCGCAGGTGCCGCTTACGGCGACACGCTGTCCGACCATTCTGAACTCTCCGCTGTTTCCGATGCAGTTGTCAAAGCCATCGCCGGCGGCGAGCACAAGAAACTCCAGAAGGGTGCAAACGGTCCCCTCTGGCTGGAAGCCATCCGCGCCATCCACGAGGTTTACCTTGGAAAATGCCCGGAGGAATTTACCTACAACGGCAAGAAATACACTCCGAAATCCTTCTACGAATCCCTCGGTTTGAACCCCGATGATTATGTCTCCATCACCTCTTACACGCATCATCCTTTCTACGAGAAGTTCGTCTTGGAGATCCAGGACAACTGGCGCTGGAGCCAGTGCTACAACCTCCCGCTGGATGAGTTCATGCAGGTTTTTGACAACGCCATCGACAACGGCTACACCATCGCTTGGGGTTCCGACGTCAGCGAGCAGGGCTTCCGCATGGGTTCGAAGAAAGGTTTCTGCGTGCTTCCCGAAACGAAGGCTTCCGCAATGGTCGGCAGCGACATGGCCCACTGGACCGGCATGAGCGCCAAGGAAATCCAGGATGAGGCTGCCAAGCACCCCACCCCGCAGCGTTGGGTCACCCAGGAGGAACGCCAAGAGGCATTCGACAACTGGGAAACCACCGACGACCACGGCATGCTGATCTACGGAAAGGCGAAAGACCAGAATGGCAACGAATATTATATGGTGAAGAACAGCTGGGGTGACTACAATGTCTATCACGGAATGTTCTATGCCAGCAAGGCATTCGTCCGCTACAAAACGATGAACATCGTGGTTCACAAGGACGCTCTTCCGAAAGACATCAAGAAGAAACTCGGTATCAAATAAAGATACGGAATTACACAAAAAGAGGTGGCGGAAACGTCACCTCTTTTTATTTTCACCATTTATGCAATAAGTAGCCCGATTTTAAGTTATTAACGAGTTGTACTTTACTATAAAATAATCCGGCTGGCATTGAAAAAAAACATTTTTATCATCCTCCTGTTCTGGCTTTCGGCAATTACGGCTGTCGGCCAGAATATTACGTTTAAGGGGGTGATTGTCGATAATGCCGGACAGCCTGTGGACAACGTGGTGGTGGCCTCCACCCACGACGACGACCTTACCACCATTTCCACGGAAAAGGGCGAGTTCTCCATGAAGATACCGGCGAACAAGCGCATGGATTTCCTTTTCCGGCGCGTTTCGTACCAGGACACCGTCATTGCCATCCGCATCCCCAAAGGTTTGGACACCACCTTCCGCATTGTGATGACCCCGTCGGGACAGGTGCTGGAGGCCGTTTCCGTAACCGACTCGTACAATGATTCCTACACCCGCATCAACCCGCAGTTGTCGTACAAGATGCCCTCGCCCACGGGCGGCGTGGAGGCCCTCATCAAGTCGATGCCCGGCACCTCGTCCACCAATGAGCTGAGCAGCCAGTACAACGTGCGCGGCGGCAACTACGACGAAAACCTCATCTTTGTCAATGACATCCAGATATACCGTCCTTTCCTCGTGCGCAGCGCCCAGCAGGAAGGGCTCGGTTTCGTCAACCTCGACCTCACCCGCAACGTGAAGTTCTCGGCGGGCGGCTTTGAAGCCAAGTACGGCGACAAGATGTCGTCGGTTTTGGACGTGGAGTACAAGAAGCCGACGGGCTACGGCGGCTCCATTACCGCCAGCTTCCTCGGTGCATCGGCCCACGCCGAAGGCAACGTCAAGGACGGACTTTTCACCTACCTCGTCGGTGTCCGCTACAAAACCAACAGCTACCTGCTGAAGTCGATGGAAACCAAAGGCACCTACAAACCCAACTTCTTCGACACGCAGATGCTCCTCACTTGGCGGCTCGCCCCGAAATGGCGGCTGGAACTGCTCGGCAACTTCTCCCGGAACACGTACAAATACATCCCGGAGGACCGCGAGACCAACTTCGGCACCTTCCAGAACTCACAGCGACTCACCATCTTCTTCGACGGGCAGGAAGTGGACCAATACGAGAGCTATCTCGGCGGCCTCACCCTCGGCTTTACCCCGAACCAGCGCGACGAGTACCGTCTCATCGCCTCCTCTTATTACGCCAGGGAAACGGAAGCCTACGACATCCAAAGCCAGTACTGGCTGAAGGACATCGAGGCCGACTTGGGCAGCAGCAGCAGCGACATCGCCGAAGTGGTGGACGTGCGCGGCTACGGCACATTCCTCGAACACGCCCGCAACCGCCTCACCGCCCTCGTCACCGCCCTCGACCTGCGCGGCAGCCACACCTTCCCCCGCAACCGCGTCGAATGGGGCGTCAAGGCGCAGAGCGAGATCATCAACGACCACATCAAAGAGTGGAAACTGACCGACTCCAGCGGCTATACGCTGCCCTGCATCCAGACGCATCCGGGTATTGCCGTCGGCGACGACGACCCGTCGCGAATACTGGACTTCGGCCATTACTTCGCTGCCGACAACCGCATCAACACATGGCGCATGACCGGCTTCGTGCAGTCGAACTGGACCCTCGACGATGCCGGCGAGTTTGTCCTCAACAGCGGTCTCCGCGCCCACTACTGGACCTTCAACAACGAATTCACGGTGTCGCCGCGATTCATCCTCTCCTATTCCCCGCACTGGGAGCATCAGTGGGTGTTCCGCTTCAAGGCCGGCAGCTACTACCAACCCGCCTTCTACCGCGAAATGCGCCGCCCCGACGGCACGCTCAACGAACACATCAAGAGCCAGCACTCCTACCAAGTGGCCCTCTCCGGCGACTACAGTTTCAAGATCTGGAACCGCCCCTTCAAACTCAGCATGGAGGCCTACTACAAATATCTCACCAACCTCATCTCCTATACCGTTGACAATGTGAAGATTATCTATTCTGGCGAAAACGATGCCAAAGGATACGCCACCGGATTCGATGTGAAACTGAGCGGCGAGTTCATCCGCGGGCTGGAGTCATGGATCTCCCTGTCGCTGATGCGGGCCGCCGAGGACCTCCTTCACGATTACTACTATGATGCCAACGGCAACTACGTCGAGCCCGGCTATATTCCCCTCCCCACCGACCAACGCTTCGCCATCAACATCTTCTTCCAAGACCATGTGCCGTTCTACACTCCGTTGCGCGTACATCTCAACTTCATCTTTTCCAGCGGCTTGCCCTACGGCGCGCCCAACGCGCAACGCTACCAACAGGTCCTGCGGATGCCGTGGTACCGTCGCGTGGATGTCGGTTTCTCCTACATGTTCCTGGAACAGAGCCGCGACCGCATGAAACACAAGAGCAAATTCCTCCGCTCCATCAAGAATGCGGGACTTTATCTTGAGGTTTTTAACATTCTGGGAATCAATAATGTATCCTCCTATATCTGGGTTACCGACATCAACAACGTTCAGACAGCGGTACCCAACTACCTCACCCCGCGCCTCATCAACCTGAAGCTCGCAGTGGAGTGGTAAAAAACTGATTCTATGAAAATTGTTATCATCGGTGCGGGCTTGGGCGGTTTGGAATGTGGCTTTCTGCTTTCCAAACAGGGGCACGAGATCTGTGTTTTGGAAAAGAATCCTATGGTGGGCGGCTGTCTGCAGTCGTTCCGCCGCCACGGACAGCTTTTCGACACAGGCGTCCACTATGTGGGCGGCTTGGGCGAAGGGGAAATCCTGCACCGCCTGTTCGAGCCCTTCGGTTTGAACCGGCTCCCGTGGCAGCCGCTGGACCGCGATAATTTTGACGAGATTTTTTATCAGGGAGAAACCTTCTCATTTGTAAATGGTTATGATGAATTTACAGAGAAGATGATTTCCTATTTCCCACATCAAAAGGAAGAAATCACACACTATGTGCAGTTGTTGCGGAAGTCGCAGGCGGGCTTGCAGGGGCTTTTCAGCAAAAATCCGATGGAGTCCTCCGAAAGTTCGGCGCTGTTGGGACAATCTGCCTACCACTACCTGCAAACGGCTTTTACGGACGAAAAGCTCCGCAATGTATTGTCCGGCACATCGTTGAAGATGGAGTTGAGCCGGCAGTTGCCGCTTTATATCTTTGCCCAGACCAACGGCACGTTCATCCAGAGTGCATGGCGGCTGAAAGGCGGCGGCCAGCAGATTGCCGAGGTGCTTGCCGACGGCATCCGCAGCCACGGCGGTGAAATACGAACCTCGTCGCCCGCAACGGGCTTCACAGCCAACGAGGGGCGGATTACGGGCGTTACAACAGCCAACGGCGACACCGTCACTTGTGATATGGTGATTTCCGACATCCACCCGGCGCTGTTGATGGAGATACTGCCCGAAGGCCTCGTCCGGAGGGCGTACCGTGCGAGGCTCTGCTCGCTGCCGAACAGCGCGGGGATGTTCACGGCCCATTTGCTGCTGAAGCCCGGCAAGGTAGCGTATCGCAACCGCAATATGTTCGTCCACGACCGTGCCGATCTGTGGGAAGGGGACGGCAGCTGCCGGTCGGTCGGTGTCCACTTCGCGGTGCCGGAAGAGGGCGGTTTTGCCCGCAATATCGACCTGTTCACGCCGATGGCGTGGGCGGACGTGGCGCAATGGGCAGAGAGCCGGTGCGGGCGGCGCGGCGACGACTACGAGGCGTTCAAGCTGCGTACGGCGGAAAAACTCATCCAGTTAGTTGAACCCTATTTGACCGATTTAAAAGGAAATATTGAAAATATTTTCACCTCCACGCCCCTTACCTACCGCGATTACACGGGTACGCACGAGGGCAGTGCCTACGGCATCATCAAGGATTGTGAACATGTGATGACCACTTTCCTACCGCCCCGCACGCCCGTTCCCAACCTGTACCTTACAGGGCAAAACGTAAACTTCCACGGAATACTGGGCGTCACCGTCACAGCGAGGCAACTAGTGGGACAACTCACCCCGCAATAGCCCCCAGTCCAACCGCCAAAGCCACACCGAGGTAAGTACCTATGGCATAGCCAATCAGCCCGATTACGATGCCGCTGATGAGCACCTTCTTGTTGCCCATGGCCCCGACTACGGGCGGCACGAACGGCGGCGAGCAAAGCAGCGCCACCAACGCCACACTGTAAAGGTCGCCGCTGACTTTGAAGAGGCGGCAGAACAACAGGTGCAGCAGCGTGGCTACCACAATAATATACAGCAGGAACAGACCGATGTTGAGCGAGCCCGAATCCAGGCTGTTGAGGTCGAACTGTGAGGCCACCACCACGCTGAACACAAGGATGAAGAACATCCCCAACTCGAAGGTTTTGGGAATGTTTCGGATTTTCGGCGAGAAGGAGGCGATGATGGAAAGGGTGGTGATGGTGAGGATGATTACCAACTCGTTGAGTTTGCCGGTGATGAGCAGCGACAGCCCCGCCCCAATGGCGAGGAAGCCGATGGAGATGGCCAAGCCCACGAGCGAACGGAGGAACACCCGTCCCCGCAGCAGGTCACCGTACTGCTCCACCCCATGCTCCAAACTGCCAGAATCATCGGTTTCCACAACGGAGGCTTCGTCCTTGAAAGGCAGGAGCTTGCGGAACAGTCGGTAGCCGCCGCCCACAATGAACATGATGAGCGGGAAGGTGACAATCATCTCGAAAGCGAGCACCGTGGCAATCGTGGTGGAGTCCACATGCAGGGCCGCCCCGAGCGCGTTGAAATTCATGGTGCCGCCGGTGTAAATGCCGGTCATCATTGCCGACACGTTGGCGATGTCGTTGATGCCGGAATTCCGGAACAGGAAAAAGCCGCTGACAATGGCGATAAGCACCGCCGCCAGTCCGCCACCCAGCGCCGCGGCTGTCTTCGGCAACGACTTGGTCCACAGCTTGAAGTTGCAGTTGAACAGCATCAGCGGGATGGCAATCGGCACCGCAATGTTCATGATGTTCTTCTGGATGCTGAGTCCTACAGTACCCTCTTCGAAGTGGGTGAGGCCGAACAGCGCGGGGATGATGCCCACCGCGTAGGCCAGAATGACCGTGCCCGCCGCCTTTGCCCATTTGTAGCGGCTGAACAGCATGATGATGATGAACGGGAAGATAATGTATCCGGCCGTAACGAGGGCCACTTGCATATCAAACATATTGATTTTCAATTATTTTAAAACATATAACCGATTTTCACGTACAGGTTGGCCATACCGGCGTTGTCCTGCTTGTTGAACGGCACCGCCCAATCCACCGAAAGCACGAAGTTGTCGTTCATGGCCACTTTCAAGCCGATGCCGGCGGAGAAATGGGGACGGTAAATCGCTTTTTTGTCAAAATTGAAGTAGTCAGACAATTCGTCCATGTTGAAGTCGGGGTCGGTGGCGGCGATGTCCTCACGCAAGGAATATTCATTGATATCGTAGGGTTGCAGCACCATGCCGGCATCCAGGAACGGATTCAAGCCGATGTAGAAGTTCTCCTTCTTGACGTGGAATTTGCAGATTTTAAAACGGAATTCCACATTGGCAAAGGCGAAACCGTTGGAAAGGATGCGGTTACGGAGCGGTCCGCGAAGCGTGTTGCTACCGCCAAGTCCTTCATACAAAACGCGCTGTATGTAAAGTGTGTTCCAATAGCTGTTCATATAGAAGGGGCTGTTTCCCGCCACGGTCAGCTGGGTGGCGAGGCGGTAGGCGAAGGAGATGTAATCCTGATAAACCGGCACATAGTGACGGAAGGTGAAGTTGAAGCGGAGGTTGTTGTACTCGCGCTGGTCGCCGAATTTCTGGGTATTGAAGGCGGCGGAGTAGGTCAGGAAGGCGTCGGCGTAGATGCCGCGGGTGGGGTTGGTCTGCCGGTCGCGGCTGTCGTAGGTGATGCCGCCGCGGAGGTAGGGGTGCATTCCCCCGTTTTTCTCATTGGCCTTGATGAGCCCCCACTGCACGTATTTGTCGTACAATCCCGGAATGTCGGGAAGCTGCTTGGCCTCCTTTTTCCCCCTGTTCAGCATCGCTACATCCACGGAGTTGATGAGATAGCCGAGGAAGCCGATGCCGCCGTTCCAGTACCAGTTGCGACCGATGGGGCCCTGGATGTCGGCGGCGAAACGGAACAGGTCGCGTTTCATCTTGTAGTAGGCACGGCTTCGGTAACCTTCTTCGGCCGTGTAATGCTTGGAATCGCGCCACACATTGTTGAACACCGAAGTGTAACCGTTATAGCCATAGAAGTCGCACATTGCGTCGGGCATATAGACCATGTCCACGGTGAGGCGGTGTTTCGGGATGAGGTACTTGGAATCGTACGAAAGCCTGAAGATGCCGTAATTACGGGTGGTGTAGGCGGCTTCCACATAGATGGAGTGCAGGTATTCGGGGTAGGTGCTGCCGTCGCCGAAATAGTAGATGTTGGAGAGGGCACCGTACTGGAAACCGAGGTCGGCGTCGTAGGCCACGCTGGGCAGGATGCCGAACGTCCAACCCGTACGCTTGCGGTCGGGATCTTTCTCTTTTTTCTTCTTGACCTTCACGCTGTCCTTTTGAACTGAAAAAACGTTCAGACTATCGTTTTCGGAAGCGTAAATGGCTGTATTACAAAATAAAATAAGGGAAATTACAAGAAGTAAAGTTTTTCTCATGTACTGAAAATTTTAGTTCTCAATCTTCATTTTTGAAGCGGCAAAATTAGTCAAAAAAACGTTGCCGTTGTCGATTGGGAGTTTAAATTTGTCAGTGAGAAACGTTGAAAATCTTTAGCGTTTAGTTGACGCGGATGATAACTGTGAAAACGGTGGAATTTTGTGTCATGTTTGGGGTGCGCTGTGTTTTCATGAAACGTCTCTACTCCATCACATATGTCCGCGGTACCCGCTTCGAAATCGCGGTGAGCATGTGGTACGGAATCTTACCGATGGACCGGGCGATGTCGTCGATGCGGTTCGCCTCGCCATAGACCACCACTTCGTCGCCTTCGGTGGCATCTGTGCCCGTCAGGTCGATCATCGTCATGTCCATGCACACCTTCCCGATGATCGGCACCCGCGTCCCTTTTACGATGACACTGCCGGCCCCGCGCCCGAGTTCCGGCGGAAAGCCGTCCGCATAACCGAGCGGGATGATGCCCACCTTCGTCGGCTGGTCGGCGGTGTAGGTGCGGTTGTACCCGACCGTTTCGCCCGCCCCGATGGTGCGCACGTGCGTGATGACCGTCCGCAACGTCGCTACGTGCTGGAGGTGCGGCTGGTCGGCGGCCACCGACGTGAAGCCGTACAGCCCGATGCCCAATCGCACCATGTCGTAATGCGCCTGCGGAAACCTCGAAATCCCCGCCGTGTTGTCGATGTGGCGCAAAATCGGATAGTCAAAACTATTCTGGAGGATGCTTGAAACTTCCTCGAAATAAGCAATTTGCAAAAGGGTGAAATTGTCCTCTGCCGGGTCGTCGGCAGCGGCGAGGTGCGAAAAGACCGATGCCACTTTCAACTGCGGATTGCGTTGGATGCGCTGGGTCAGTTCGGGCAGGTCCTCCTTGCGGAATCCCAACCGGTGCATCCCTGTGTCAATTTTCAGATGGATTTTGAATTCTTGTATTTCGGGATGATGTGACAATGCCTTTTCAAATTCTTCCAAAGAGTAGAAGTTGAAAATCTCGGGCTCGAGGTTGTGGCTGATCATCATCTCGAAACTTTCGCCCTCCGCACCCAACACGATGATGGGCAGTTTGATGTTCTTCTTTCGCAGATTCACTCCCTCATCGGTGTAGGCAACGGCCAGATAGTCAATGTTGTGGTACTGCAACTCGCTGATGAGTTCCACGTCGCCGAGGCCGTAGCACATAGCCTTCACCATCGCCACCACTTTCGTCTGCGGGGCGATGAGGCTGCGGTAGTAGTTGAGGTTGTTGACCAAGGCTGGCAGACTGACATTCAGGATGGTGCGGTGCGAGCGGAGTTGCAGTGCGTCCGTCACCTTCTCGAAACCGAAGTGGCGTGCGCCCTTTACCAGGATTACTTCGTTGTGGAAGTCGATGCGGTTGAGGTGCGCCAGCAGGTCGGCAGTGCTGTCGAAAAAGTGCGTTTCGGGCATCGTGAAAAGGTCACGGTGCCGCCCTAATTCGCTGCCGACGGCAATCAGCTTGCCGATGCGGTTGTTGGTGAGCAGCTCGTTGATTTCGGCGTAGGCTTCCCGCGCCAACGTACCCACCTGCGCGAAGTCGGACAGGATGACCGTCTTCCGCTTGTAGCGGATTTGTGCGTTCATGAAATCCAATGCCACTCGCAACGAATTGATGTCCAGGCTGTAGGTGTCGTTGATGACCACCGACTGGTTGAGCGCCTCCTTCACCTCCATACGCATGGAAACGGGCGTGAGGAGGGCAAGTTTGCGGTTGATGTCAGCGGCGGTGAAGCCGAGGTGAAGCAGTAACACCACCGTGTGAAGGGCGTTCTCCACGGAGGCATCGTCGGCGAAGGGAATGTCGAACTCTTTGCCGTTCATCGTGACCATCGTGTGGTTCCGCTCCACTTTTTTCTCCGTGATGCGGAAGGCGGAATCTTCACGGAAACCCCACGAAAGTCTGGTCTTATTTTGAAAATCTTTTCTTCTGAAAATATTGTCAATCAGTGGATTGTCGCTGCAATAGAGCACCACGGGACAATCTTTGAAAAGCAGGACTTTTTCCTCTAATTTTTCCTGCTCATCCTTGAAAAACTGGGCGTGGGCGCTGCCGATGTTGGTGAGGATGCCGATGGTGGGCTGGATGATGTCGGCGAGGCGGCGCATTTCGTCGGGGCGGGAGATGCCGGCCTCAAAGATGGCGAGGTCGTGTTGCGGCCCCATCTGCCACACGGACATCGGCACCCCGATTTGCGAATTGTAGCTGTTGGGACTGACCACCAACTTGTAGTCCTCGGAAAGCATCTGCGTAAGC
Organism: Bacteroidales bacterium; assembly: GCA_016285085.1. Classification (GTDB taxonomy): domain Bacteria; phylum Bacteroidota; class Bacteroidia; order Bacteroidales; family WCHB1-69; genus UBA1756. The sequence continues at coordinate 47,957 of JAEEQA010000006.1, read as the reverse complement.
CACTCTTTCACAATGGTTTTACCATTGCTTCCGGTAATGCCGACCACAGGGATGTCGAACTGCCGCCGGTGACGTTCCGCCACCTTCTGCAAAGCCGCCACGCTGTCGTCCACGCGCACGAAGTTGCACGCGCCGTAACTTTCCCACTGACGGAAATTCTCGGTGACCACGAAGTTACGCACCCCTTTCCGGATGAGGTCGGGGATGTAGGCGTGCCCGTCATTCTTTTCGGTTTTGATGGCAAAGAAGAGGGTACGCGCCGGCAAAAGCAGCCGCCGGCTGTCGAACAGCAACTCACTCACCGCATCGTCGGGGTAGGGGAGTTGCCGGCTGATACAGGGTAGAAAGTTTGCTATTTCACTAATAGTGAACATCTTGAAAGAAAGGGCTTATTCGCCTTGTCCGTGACAGTTCTTGTATTTCTTGCCGCTTCCGCAGGGGCAGGGGTCGTTGCGGCCCACCTTTTTCTCCACATGGACGGGCGTGGCACCCTTGGTTCCGGGTTTCGCGCCGCCTTCGGTACGGCTGGTCTGCAGCTTCTTGGCATCCGACTCGGGCAGCTGCATCGGGCGCAGGTGCGACAGGTCGAGCTCGGGCAGCGTGCAGTTGCTCAGGAAGGAGACGATTTCGCGGTTGATGCGGTCCAGCAACTGGTCGAACAGGTTGAAGGATTCCAACTTGTAGATCAAAAGCGGGTCTTTCTGCTCGTAGGAGGCGTTCTGCACCGACTGTTTCAAGTCGTCGAGTTCGCGGAGGTGTTCTTTCCACGCGTTGTCGATGACGGCGATGGTGATGCCTTTTTCAACGGCAAGGGAGATCTCCTGCTTGTTTTCGTAGCACTTCTTGAACGGGATGGCCACGCCGAGCTGGCGGTTCTTGCAGATGAAGGGCAGTCCCATGGTGCGGTCGCCGATGGCCATGTAGATGGTCTCCACGGCGGGGAAGGCTTTCTCCGCCAGCTGCTCCATCTTCATTCTATAATTGTTGTACACATACTCGTACAGCTGGTTGGTGAGCGGGCCGGGGCGGCCTTCAAGGAACTCGTCGGCGGTGAAGGGGGAGTCGCAGCCGAACAGGGTGATGAGGTCGGTGACGAAGTCGTCGTAGCTCTGGGCGTTCCAGTTGTCTTCCACCACGCCGGCGCACACATCCTCGATCATCTGGGAAAGGTCGATGGAGAGGCGGTCGCCGAAGAGGGCGTTGCGGCGTTTGCGGTAGATGGTGTCACGCTGCGAGTTCATCACGTCGTCGTATTCGAGGAGGTGCTTACGGGTACCGAAGTGGTTTTCTTCCACCTTCTTCTGGGCGCGTTCGATCGACTTGGTGATCATGCTGTGCTGGATGACCTCACCCTCTTTCAGGCCGATGCTGTCCATGATCTTGGCGATACGGTCGGAGCCGAACAGACGCATCAGGTTGTCTTCGAGGGAGACGTAGAACTGGGAGCTGCCGGGGTCGCCCTGACGGCCGGCACGACCGCGCAGCTGGCGGTCCACACGGCGGCTGTCGTGGCGTTCGGTGCCGATGATGGCCAATCCGCCCATCTCCTTCACGCCGGGTCCGAGCTTGATATCGGTACCACGACCGGCCATGTTGGTGGAGATGGTGACGGTTCCGGGCTGACCGGCGGCGGCCACGATGTCGGCCTCCTTCTTGTGCAGCTTGGCGTTCAACACGTTGTGAACGATGTGGCGGCGGGTGAGGATGGTTGAAAGGAGTTCGGAGTCTTCCACGGAGGTGGTACCGACCAGAACGGGGCGGCCCTGCTCGTGGAGTTCCAGAATCTTATCGACCACGGCGGCCAGCTTTTCGCGCTTGGTCTTGTAAACCATGTCTTCTGCATCGATACGGGCGATGGGACGGTTGGTCGGGATGACGACCACGTCCAACTTGTAGATGTTCCAGAACTCGCCCGCTTCCGTCTCAGCGGTACCGGTCATACCGGCCAGCTTCTTGTACATGCGGAAGTAGTTCTGCAAGGTGATGGTGGCGTAGGTCTGCGTGGCGGCTTCCACCTTCACGCCCTCCTTCGCCTCGATAGCCTGGTGGAGGCCTTCGGAATAGCGGCGGCCCTCCATGATACGGCCCGTCTGCTCATCCACGATCTTGACCTTGTTGTCGATGATGACGTACTCGTCATCCTTGCGGAACATGGTGTAGGCGCGCAGCAGCTGCTGTACGGTGTGGATTCGCTCGGAGGCGACGGAGAAGTTGCGGTAGATCTCGGCCTTTCGCTCGGCTTTCACTTTCGGGTCAAGGTTCTCGTGCTCGAGAAGGCTCAGTTCAGTGCCGATTTCGGGCATGATGAACAACTTGGCCTCCTCGGCGTTGGCGGAAACGGCCTCGATACCTTTTTCCATGATATTCACGGAGTTGAGCTTCTCCTCGATGACGAAATGGAGACCGTACTTACCGTAGTTGACATCCACCATCTCGGTGAGACGGAAGTCGTTGTCGATGTTGACGGCAACCTCCTGTATCTTTTTCAACATAGCGTTGAAGATGCCTTTGGCCTCACTTCCGTTGGCGTTGTTGGCCTTGTCGGTGAGGGTGGCGACCATCATGTCGCGGTAGTCGGCGAACGGCTTGGGTGCGTGCTCGGGCTCGTTGCCCGCCATCTTGTTCAGGTATGCCAAATCCTTGTAGCTGATGATGAGGTTGGCCAACGACTTGGCAAACTTGATGTTGTCTTCGGCCACCACTTCTTCACTGATTTGCTGTTGGATGCTTTCGATGAGCGGAAGCAGTTCTTTGCGGACGTTGGCCGCATCCTTGCGAAGGTTCTCCTGTTCCTTGGGCTTGCGCTCCTCCTCAATCGTGTCGATGCGGTCAAGGGCGGCGTTGAAGTCTTCTGTTTTTTTGCTGAAATGGTGGATTTTCTCATTGATTTCGTCATCGAACGGGGTCAGGTCGTTGTCGATGATGAACATGTTGCGGTTCTGCTCGGCCATGTAGAAGGCTTCGGTGCGCAGCAGGATGTTCTTGATGCCGGGTTCGCTGAGGAACTTGATGAGGCGCTGGTTCTTGGGAAGGCCTCGGTGGCAGCGGAGCAGCAGCTGAGCGCCGAACTCCTGCGGTTTGATTTCGGGATCCTTGCTCACCAGTTCGCGGGCCATCGGGAGCATCTTGCTGACCAGTTCCTCCTGTGCCTTGTAGAGGCGTTCCACGTTGGGTTTGTACTTGTCGAACTCCTGCTGGTCGCCGCGCGGGGTGGGACCGGAAATGATGAGGGGGGTACGGGCATCGTCGATCAAGACGGAGTCCACCTCATCCACGATGGCGTAGTTGTGGGGGCGCTGCACCAGCTCATCCACGTTGCGGGCCATGTTGTCGCGGAGGTAGTCGAAGCCGAACTCGTTGTTGGTGCCGTAGGTGATGTCGGCGAGGTAGGCGCGGCGGCGATCCTCCGAGTTGGGCTCGTGCTTGTCGATGCAGTCGGTGGTGAGGCCGTGGAACTCGTACAGGAGGCCCATCCACTCACTGTCACGCTTGGCGAGGTAGTCGTTCACGGTGACCACGTGGACCCCTTTGCCCGGCAGGGCGTTGAGATAGACGGGCAGGGTGGCGACGAGGGTTTTACCCTCACCGGTGGCCATCTCGGCTATCTTGCCCTGATGGAGCACCGTGCCGCCGATGAGCTGCACGTCGTAGTGGCACATGTCCCACGTGATCATGTTGCCGCCGGCGGACCAGGTGTGCTGGTAGATGGCCTGGTCGCCCTCGATGGTGACGCACTCGCGGCGTGCGGCGAGGTCGCGGTCGTGCTGGTTGGCGGTCACCACCACCGTCTCGTTGTCCTTGAAACGGCGGGCGGTCTCCTTCATCACGGCAAAGGCCTCGGGAAGGATCATGTCCAACACCTTCTGGGTCTTGTCATAGGATTCCTTCTCCAGTTTTTCCATCTCCTTGTACAGCTGTTCCTTTTCGGCGACAGCCATGCCGTAGTTCGTATCCAGCGTGTGCTTGATCTCGGCGATGCGGGCCTCGTCGTCCTTCACGGCTTCGTGGATGAGCTGCTTGAACTCGTCCGTTTTCGCGCGGAGTTCGTCGTTGGAAAGATTCTTGATGGTTTCGTATGCCTCCAAAATGAGGTCTTTGATGGGAACTAATTGTTTTAAATCTCTATCTGACTTTGTACCAAATAGTTTCGTTAAAAAATTTGCCATATATTATTTTATAGTATTGGTGAAAAATGAATTTGCAAAGGTACGACAAAAAAAGACACGGAATTGTTCAAAAACGATGTTGCAGAAAAAGAAAAGAGTTGTACTTTTGCCGCTGGGTAAGTCTTGTACGATCTGCTCCCTTTCAGCTCCCCCAGGGCAGGAATGCAGCAAGGGTACATTGGTTGTAGCGATGCGATGCAAGTAGCTTACCCTCTTTTATTTATGGTAACTATGTTCCTCAAAATATACCCAGAAAATCCCAACCCCCGCGAGATACGTAAAGCCGTTGACTGCCTCCAGAATGGCGGCATTATCATCTATCCTACTGACACAATTTACGGAATCGGCTGCGACATTTTCAAACCGAAAGCCGTGGAACGCATCACTGAAATCCTCGGCGACAGCAAGAAAAAGTCGGCGATGACCTTCATCTGCCATGACCTCAGCAACCTGTCCGATTACACCAAACCCATCTCCAACAACATTTTCAAGGTGATGAAGCGCGCCCTTCCCGGCCCTTTCACCTTCATTTTGGAGGCTAACAACAACGTTCCCAAAATCGTCCAGAGCAACAAGAAAACCGTTGGCATCCGCGTGCCCGACAACAACATCATCCGCGAGATTGTCCGCGAACTGGGCCACCCCATCCTCTCCACTTCCGTGAAAGATGACGATGAAGTGGTGGAGTACACCACCGACCCCGAACTGATTTACGAAAAGTACGAGAATCTCGTCGATATGGTCATCGACGGCGGCTACGGCGACAATGTGCCCTCCACCGTGGTGGACTGCACCTCCGGCGAAATCGAGATTGTGCGTGAGGGCAAAGGGGACGTGGAACTTCTGTATTAGTGTCCCCATTGATGAAGCAAGATGGTTGACAAGGTTTTAGGCACATTCTTTACCCGGTTGCTTTCCACAATTCTGATGATTGTGGTAGTGATTGTGAATACCAATGTGTTCGGCGCTGCGGGTACAGGAACCATCGCCTTGGTGGTGCTGGGACTGACCATCTTGCAGGTGTGTGCCAATTTTGTGGGGGGCGGCACCTTGGTCTATCTGGTGCCGCGCAAAAATATCCTCCAGCTTTGGTTTCTCTCGTTTGCTTGGGCGTGCGTGGCCAATGTCGCGGGTCTGTGCGTGCTCCGGGCGCTGGACCTCTTTCCGGCCGAATACACATGGTGGCTGCTGGCCATGACGTTTGTCTTCACAGTGTACAATATTAACGTTTCTGTTATACAGGGCAAAGAAAACATACGCTTGTTCAACTTGTTGCAGGTTACGCAGGCTTTGCTGTTGGTGGCCGTGCTTGTGGTTCTGCTGCTGGTGATGAATACCCATTGCATAGAGTTGTATCTGTTCTCCTATATTTTCTCCTATCTTGTGGTCGCCGTCGTGAGTTCCGTTTATGTGGCGAAACAGTTTGAAAAGCCCTCGGGCCAGGGTGTCTTCCCGTTGTTGGCGGAGATGCTGAAGCTGGGCTTCTGGACACAGATCGCAAACCTTACGCAGCTGTTGACCTATCGTCTTAATTATTACCTGATTGATCATTTTGTGGGTAGAAAACCGTTGGGTGTGTTTGAACTGGGCACCCGCATATCGGAGGCTGTATGGATTTTCCCCAAAAGCATCTGCCTGGTGCAGTATGCCCGCATCGCCAACCAGCCGGATCTGGACTATACCAAGAATCTGACACTCGGTTTTCTGAAGATAGTCATCGTGTTTGCTGTCGTGGCGGTCGCTGTTCTGGCATTGATTCCGGCACAGCTGCTGGCCATGATCTTCGGCCCGGATTTTGCCGTTTCCAAGTCCGTGATATTCGGTTTGCTGCCAGGTATTGTGTTCCTGTCGTGCAATACGATTCTCGCTCACTATTTCAGTGGATATGGAAAGTATTGGGTGAATGCGGTGGGGTCGGCCATCGGTCTTGCGGTGACGGCTTCCGCTGGTATTCCGCTCATCCCAAAGGCAATGGAATGCGGCATGGTGTGCGCCTTGCAAACCGCCGGATGGATTACCAGCGGTGCCTATTTTGCCACTTTGGTATGGAGTGCGTCGGTGTTTGTGAAGCGCACGCACGCCACCCTTCACGACTTCCTCATTACACGTTCCGATTGGCAGATGTTTGTCCAGATTTGTAAAGATAAATTCCGAAATAAATCATTTAAAAATAGTTAACTATGAAAAAAATCTTTTTCCTTACCCTTTTGGTTTGCTTCCGCTTCGTCGCTTTTGCCGACGAAGGGATGTGGATTCCGCTTTTCTTGGGCTACAATGAAGCCGAAATGCAGCAGATGGGCTTTCGTCTGACCGCAGATGACGTATATAGCGTCAACCACCACAGCATGAAGGACGGCATCGTGCTGTTCGGCGGCGGCTGCACCGGCGAGCTGATTTCGCCCGACGGCCTGCTTATTACCAACCACCACTGCGGTTACAGCTTCGTACAGCGCCACAGCAGCGTGGAGCACAACTACTTGCACAACGGTTTCTGGTCGAAGAGCCGCGAAGAGGAGTTGGTCACCTCAGGACTTACCGTCACCTTCCTCGTGCGGATGGAGGATGTGACTTCCGCCGCTCTGAAAGACGTGACTGCTTCGATGACCGAGTCGGAACGCACCAAGCAGGTGGAGAAAAACATCAAGGAGATCACCAAAGCTGCCACCGACGGCACTCATTACACCGCCATCGTAAAGCCCTTCTTTTACGGCAACCAGTACTTCCTGTTTGTGAACGAGGTGTTCCGTGACGTGCGCCTGGTGGGTGTTCCGCCGGAAAGCATCGGCAAGTTCGGCGGCGACACCGACAACTGGATGTGGCCCCGCCACACCGGCGACTTCTCCCTGTGGCGCATCTACACCGACAAGGACGGCAACCCTGCCGACTACAGTCCCGAAAACATCCCGCTCAAGTCGAAAAAGTACTTCCCGATCTCCATCAAAGGGGTGAACGAGAACGACTTCACCCTCGTCTTCGGCTACCCCGGCACCACGCAGCAGTTCCTCATCTCCGATGCGGTGGATGTAGTCGTGAATGTCCAAAACCCCGTCGCCATCCACTCCCGCGACCTGCGTCTTGCCGCCATGAAACGGCAGATGGAGAAATCGACCGCCATCCGCTTGATGTACTCCGCCAAGGCCAACAGCATCAGCAACGGCTGGAAGAAGTGGCAGGGCGAGAGCAAGGGCATCAATGAGTGCCACGTTATCGAAAAGAAGCAGGCGGAAGAGGCCGAATTCCAGAAATGGGTGGAGGCCGACGCCAACCGCAAGGCCGAATACGGACAGCTGCTTTCCGACATGCGGAAAGTCTATGGCAACTACCGCGACAAGGTGAAGGTGAATACCTACCTCAGCGAGACCTTTATCGGAGTGGAGATGGTTAAATTCCTCTATTCCAACGTGCTGAAAGTGATAAACACCGCCGCCAGCAGCACCGTCACCGACGCGCAGTTTGACGAAGCACGCAACAAACTGGTGGCCCAGGCCGAAAGTTATTTCGCCAGCTACAATTCCGACATTGATGCCGAATGTTTCGTGGAACTGATGCACTACTATTTCACTACGCAGGACTCCAAACTGATTCCCACGGAGTTACAGCACTATACCACCTACACCAAAGCCGATTGGCAGGCAATGTTCGACCGTGCCAAAAACAAGGCTCCCTATTTTGCCAATGGCGACAAGTTTGTCAATTTTGCAAAGAATGCCAAGCGGAAAGAGTGGACCAAGCTGAAGGACCACGAACTTTACAAGCTGATTCTGCCCGCCTTCAACCAGTATTTTGCCAACTATGATCAGATGAGCGACCTGCGTGCAAAGTTGGATTTGTACTACCGCACCTATGTCAAGGCATTGATGGAGAAAGACAAAGACCGCACCTTCTATCCGGATGCAAACCTCACCATGCGTGTCACTTACGGCAAGGTGCGCGGCTTCGCTCCCGCCGACGGTGTGGAGTATGTCCACTACACCACGTTGGACGGCGTCATTGCCAAGGACAATCCCGACATCTTCGACTACAAGGTGGATCCCAAACTGAAGGAACTTTACAAAAACAAGGATTACGGCCGTTACGCCAACGAGAAGGGCCAGCTGCCGGTCTGCTTCATCGCCAGCAACCACACCACGGGCGGCAACTCCGGCAGTCCCGTCATCAACGCCGACGGCGAGCTGATCGGGGTGAACTTCGACCGCGTGTGGGAAGGCACGATGAGCGACATCAACTACGACGTGAACCGCTGCCGCAACATCTCCCTCGACGCCCGCTACTTCCTCTTTATCATCGACAAATTCGCAAATGCCCAGAACATCATCAATGAATTGGACATCCGTACAAAATAATCCGAAATGATCAGTTTCGACCATATCAACGACTACGACCGGCTCTACCAATTCCTGAACAACTATTTCCGGTGGATGCACAACAAGGTGTATTACAAGGAAATACAGGTTCTTGGACTGGAGAACCTGCCGCCGAAGGAATACCCCATCTTCGCCATCTCCAATCACCACAATGCGGTGATGGACCCGCTGGCGATGCTCTACATGTATCCCGACCACCGGCAGCCCGTGTTCATTGCCCGCGGGGATATTTTCAAGAAGAATGATTTTATTGCCAAATTGTTGCGGTTCTTGAAGATACTGCCCACGTTCCGCACCCGCGACGGAGACCGCGAGGATGTGAAGAGTAACCTCTCCACCTTCGACCTCGCCGCCCGCATCCTCAACGAGGGAGGCACGCTCACGATGTTCCCGGAGGCGGGGCACCAGCAGGGGAAATATTTCGCCACGTTCAAGAAAGGATTCCCCCGCATTGCCTTCCGCGCCGCCGAAATATCCGATTACAGCCTTGATTTCAAGATACTTCCGATGTATATCTACTACACGGAGTACTTCAACATGGGTGCCAAGCAGGTGATTGTCATCGGTGAACCCTTTGCCTTCAACGAGTTTTACGAGCTGTATAAAACGGAGCCGAACAATGCCTACCTCTCCCTCAATGCGAAGGCGCGGGAGGCCGTCCGCTCGATGGGTGTGGATGTTACCGACCACGAACATTACGCCCAGTACGATATGCTGATGACGATGGCCCGCGCACGCACCATCGCCCGCCATTTCCAGAGCCCGACGGACACGCCCGACTGGAACCCGAAACGGCCCTATTCGGCACTGCTGTCCGACAGGGAGGTGGTGGCCGCGGCGGACCGCCTCCGTGAGACGGACACGCCCCGTTTCGCCCAGTTGATGGAGAATGTGGCGGAATACCGCACCAGCCTCGAACGGCTGCGGCTGCGCGACTGGGAGCTCGAGAACCCCGTCGCCTTCAGCAACATCCTGCTCCGCGGTTTGCTGCTGCTGATCTCGCTGCCGCTGTTCCTGTTCGGCTTCATCAACAACTTCATCCCGTTCAACACCTCCTACCTGCTGACGCGGAATTTGAAGGACCCGTTCTTCAGTTCCTCCATCCGCTTCGTTTTCAGTTCTGTGGTGATGTTCCCGCTGTGCTATATCGCACTGTTTGTCATTGTGTTGTGTGCGGCCAACTGGTGGGTGGCGCTGATCTATGTGCTGCTGTCGGCCCTGCTGATGCCGTTCCAGTACAGGTGGAAACGGGCCTTCATCAAGTTCTTGAGTCTCTGCCGCTTCCGTCGTTACGAACGGACGGGTAACCTGACCCTTGCCCGACTGAAATCACTTCGCGCTAATATTTTAAAAAGTATTGATTAACAATGAAATGTATTTATAATCCCGTTACAGATGCTTACTTTAACTTGGCTTCCGAAGAGTATTTGCTGAAGCATTTCGACGATGATGTTTTCATGCTTTGGCGCAACGACAAGGCGGTGATTGTGGGCAAGTACCAGAACTCGGCGGCGGAAATCAACATCGACTATGTGAAGGAGCACGGCATCAAGGTGGTGCGTCGGCAGACGGGTGGGGGAGCGGTTTTCCACGACCTGGGGAACGTGAACTACACCTTCATCGGCTCCAAAGGTTCGGGCGATTTCCGCACCTTTTCGGAACCGATTCTGCGGGTGCTGAACGAGATGGGCGTTCCGGCCAAATTCGAGGGGCGCAATGACTTGACCATCAACGGAATGAAGTTTTCGGGAACGGCGCAGTGTGTCTATCGTGACCGGATTCTGCACCACGGCACGCTGCTGTTTGCTTCCGAAATGGACGACCTCACGGCGGCGTTGAAGGTGAACCCGCTGAAGTTCAAGGACAAGGCTGTCAAGTCAGTGCGCAAGCGCGTGACCAACATCAGCGAGCATCTTCCGACCCCGATGAGCGTGACCGACTTCATTGAGGTGGTGATGAGGAATGTCAGCAGTTATTCCGAAAATGCGGTCCCGTACGAGCTTTCCGAACACGACATTCAGGAAATCAGCAGGTTGCGGGACGAGAAGTACAGCACGTGGGACTGGAACTTCGGCACGTCGCCCAAGTTCGGTTACACCAAGCAGCTGCGGACCGGCGGCGGCAATGTGGAGTTGAACCTCGATGTGGAAAAGGGCCTGATTACCGCCATCAAGTTCTACGGTGATTTCTTCGCCCAAAAAGATCCCGCTGGTTTTGAAGAACTTTTCCTAAATCAAAAGTACGAGCCGGAAAACATCCGTCGGATTCTCCAGTCGGTGGAAATAAACGATTATTTCCGCAATGTGACGGCGGAGGAGATGATGGAACTGTTCTTTTGAGGATGTAGTGGGGAAGGGGACTGTGCAAATGCGGGAGAATCATCGGGAAAGCGATGAGGAGAAAAATATTCTGCCGTTGCGCGCCAATTCTAAAAAATGTAGTATTTTTGCCGCCAGTTTATAAACAACCAAAAAACATCAACTATGGCTTACAAAATTTCTGACAAATGTGCTGCTTGCGGTACTTGCATGGATCAGTGCCCCGTCGGAGCAATCTCCGAAGGCGACATCTACAAAATCAATCCCGATGAATGCATCGAGTGTGGTGCTTGCGCCAGCGCATGCCCCTGCGAAGCTATCGCCCTGGATGAGTAATCTGTAGAAGCACAGAAAAAAAAGGAGGCATTGAAAAATGCCTCTTTTTTTATATGTTGAAATCAATGTACCATTTTCCGTTCGACTTCACTACATCCATGGTTTCGACACGGGGTTGTGGCCGGTTCTCCGTCGTGAGTTCCACGGTGACCACCGCACGGTCCGGTTCGTCGGACTTGTCCACCGAAAGGACTTTCACTTTTGTAATTTTCCCGTAGAGGGCTGCGTCCACCTTCATCAGGGCAACCAGAGCCTCTTTTCCATCTTCCGAAATGAATTCGTCAATGTTGTAATAGAGGCTTACTGCTTCTGAGTACTTCTCCTGCTGCACGTCTGTCCAGAAGGTCTTGGCCAGCTGGCGGGGCGAGCTTTGGGGCGTGCAGGCAGCAAACAGGCATATTGCGGCCGCCAGTAATAACATGGAAAACAGTCTTTTCATAATGCTTTGTGATATAATGGGTTATTGTTTCTCGTTCTCTTTCTCATGGAATTCAGGAATTTTGGAAACGGCGCGTTCGGCGGCAATCTGCTCCGCCTTTTTCACTGTGTACTCCAGCCCTTCGGCAAACACTTCGCCGTCAATCAGGAGCTGTACCCGGTAGAGCCGTTGCCGACGGTTCTGTTCCGCGATGTCGTGCCGGAACTCCACCTTGCGATGCTGGTGTTGCGCCCAGTTCAATATCTTGCTCTTGAAATTGGATTCCTCGTTCAGCACTGTTTCAATGTCCATGAAGTCGGTGAAGATGCGGTGGAGGACTATCTGTTTGGTCTTTTCGTACCCTTTGTCAAGGAACAGTGCCCCGATGAGGGCTTCGAAAGCGTCGCCGCCGGCGCATTTGGCGTGGGCGGTCGGGAGTATCTCGATAAGGTCGGTGAGGTGCATCCGCCGTGCCAGTTGGCCCAGCTGTTCGCGCTTCACCAACTTTGACCGCATCTCTGTCAACTCTCCCTCCCTTTTGAAGGGAAATTTCTTGAACAGATATTCAGCAACCACGGTGTCAAGGACAGCATCGCCCAGATACTCAAGGCGTTCGTCGTTGAGAGAATGTCCATCGGCCATTGCTTCGGAGGCGGAGCGGTGGATAAGGGCCGTCATATAAAGGGAAATGTTGTTAATCCGCGTATGCAAAACGGACCGCAGGTATTTTGCCACCTGCTGTTCTCTTGACGGTTCCGTTTTTTTGCGCCGCAGTAACAAGCTGTTAATCTCCGAACTTTTTAAAGAGGATGGATACGTTGTGTCCGCCGAAGCCGAAGGCGTTGTTGATCGCATAGCGGATGTCGCGGCGGACCGCCTTGTTGGCACAGAAGTCCCAGTCGGGGATTTCCGGGTCTTTTTCAATGAAATTGATGGTGGGGGGCAGGATGCCGTTTTGCAGGGAAAGCACGACGGCAATGGATTCGACGGCGCCGCACGCACCGAGCAGGTGCCCTGTCATCGACTTTGTGGAGGAGAAGGACATCTTGTCGGCGTGGCTGCCGAACACCTTCTGGATGGCGAGGCACTCCACGCGGTCGCCCATTTGGGTGGAGGTGGCGTGCATGTTGATGTAGTCGATGTCTTCGGGACGGAGGCCTGCGTCAGCGATGGCATTCTGCATGGCAATGGCCGCGCCATGCCCGTCGGGGTGGGGCGAGGTGATGTGGTAGGCATCTGCGGAAAGGCCGTCACCGGTGATTTCACCGTAGATTTTTGCACCGCGTGCGAGGGCGTGTTCCAGCTCTTCCAGGACGAGGATGCCGGCCCCTTCGCCCATCACGAATCCGTCGCGTCCTGCAGAAAGCGGGCGTGATGCGGTCTGGAAATCGTTGTTGCGGGTGGAGAGGGCGCGCATGGCATTAAAGCCGCCGATACCGCTTTCCAAGATGGCTGCCTCTGTTCCTCCCGTGAGCATGAAATCGGCTTTGCCGAGACGGATGAGATGGGTGGCGTCCACGATGGCGTTGGCAGCGGAGGCACACGCTGAAGATAGGGCGTAGTTCGGCCCCTGCAAGCCCATACGGATGGAAAGAATGGCGGGAGGCATGTTGACAAGGGCCCTCAAGATAAAAAAAGGGCTGAAACGGGGATTTCCCCCGCTCACCGCGAATTCCGAAATGCCGTCCTGTGCACTTTGGATGCCGCCAATACCGGAAGCGACAATCACGCCGGCACGGTCACGGTTCTCGACACTCATGTCGATGCCCGAATCACGAAAGGCCTCAACGCCTGCCGCGTATGCATAATGCGCGCAAGGATCCAACTTGCGCGCATCTTTTTCTTCCATATAGTCAAGGATATTGAAATCCTTTAACTCACAGGCAAATTTCGTTTTGTAATTTTCTGTATTAAAATGGGTTATCAAACCAACCCCGTTTTTTCCGGCAATCAGGCCCTGCCAAAAATCAGGGACATTGTTACCAAGCGGAGTTAAGGCACCTAAACCGGTAACGACAACTCGTTTTAATTCCATCAGAAAAGTTCTGGTGATACCTTATTTCTTGTGCTCCTGGATGTATTTCACCACGTCGCCGACGGTGTGGATGTTCTCGGAAGCGTCTTCGGGTATCGTGATGTCAAACTTCTTCTCAAGTTCCATGATCAGTTCAACGAGATCCAAGGAATCGGCGCCAAGATCTTCAGTAAAACTGGTCTGTTCGTTGATTTTGTCCTTGTCGTAGCTTAATCTTTCAGCAATGATTTCTTTTACTTCGTCAATAATTTCTGCCATAATTTCTGATTTTAAAAAACGTGCAAAAATACGACATTTTTTCATTCAAACACCCCGTCTTTTCCCTTTTATGCTATTTCTGCACATATACTTTTGATATACAACGAATTATTTTTTAATTTTTTTTAAGGTTTCAAACTTTGGGGGATGCCTGAAAAGGAGATTCCTTGTGCAAAACAGCCCTCTTTGGCAAGATTTCAGCCTTCCGACCCGCAAAACTACTCTTTTTCCACCCTGAAAATCTTGTGCGAAATCCCGTGCCGGTTCAATATCCGTACGATCCGTTCCTCGTCCGTATCCGACAGGAAAACCTGTCCAAAGTGCTCGTTGCCAACAAGATTCAGCAACTGTGAGATGCGTGATTCGTCCAGCTTGTCGAAAATGTCATCCAACAGCAGGATGGGTTTCACCCGTTTCATATTATATATGTAGTCGAACTGCGACAGTTTGAGGGCGAGGGCGAAGGATTTCTGCTGTCCCTGCGAACTGAACCGCTTTACCGACCGCCCGTCCATCAGGAAGTCGTAGTCGTCCTTGTGGATGCCCGCCGTGGTGTGGCCGGCCCGGAAGTCGGCCTCGGCATTCCGGAGCAGAAGTTCGGCAAAACCGCCGTTTTCCAATGCGGACAGGTAATGGACCGCCACTTTCTCGCGGCTTTCCGAAAGGTAGTCGTAATACTTCTGGAAGACGGGGATGATGGTCTCGACGAACCGGCGCCGCTTTTCATAGACCGCCTCCGCATACGGCACGAGCTGGTCGTTGTAGATCTGCATCAGAGCCGCATCGAGGTGCCCGTTCTCCCACGACTGCTTCAAAAGGATGTTCCGTTGTCCCAACACTTTCTGGTACGAAATCAGGTCGTGCAGATACTCGCGGTCGAACTGCGAGATGATCATGTCGAAGAAACGGCGCCGCACCTCCGACCCTTCGTGGATGATGTCGTTGTCGTAAGGCGCGACCATGATCAGCGGGAACTGCCCGATGTGGTCGCTCAGTCGCTCGTACTCCTTGCCGTTGAATTTCACGGTCTTCCGTCCGCCCTGCCGATAGACACAGCTTACCTTGCGGCTTCGGTCGTCGTCAAAACCGTGGAACTCCCCGTGGATGGCGAAAGCCTCCTCCCCGAAACGGACCGCATACCCATCCTGCGAGAGAAAGTAACTCTTGCACAATGACATATAGTGGATGGCATCCAGCAGATTGGTCTTTCCGCTCCCGTTGGCCCCCACCACAGCATTCACCTTGTCCGAAAACTCAAAACTGCCTTCGGCATAACTCTTGAAATTGACCAACTGTAACGACTTGAGGTACATTTTTAGGGGATAGGGGTTAGTAGTTAGTAGTTAGTAATTAGTATTTAGGGTAGAAGGTAGGAGGTATGAAGTATAAGGTAAGAGGTAGATGGTGTGAGTGTTCGGAATGGGATTCCCCTTCTATGTAGAAGGGGTGGCCGCAGGCCGGGGTAGTAGAAAAAAATTACTTGACAGCGTCTTTGAGACTGATGCGTTCGCCGGTGACAACGTCCACGAGGACGAATTTCTTGTTGCCCATGCCGAGCTTGTGGGCGTACTCCACTTGGCCGAGGCCGCTGATGCCGTTCACGTCCTTGAAC
This sequence comes from Bacteroidales bacterium, assembly GCA_016285085.1. Lineage (GTDB taxonomy): Bacteria > Bacteroidota > Bacteroidia > Bacteroidales > WCHB1-69 > UBA1756. The sequence continues at coordinate 32,450 of JAEEQA010000006.1, read as the reverse complement.
GCATCTTCAGAGCCCCATTTCAAAGCGGTGAGCTGGTGGCAGGCCATCTCGATGGCGACGATGTCGGTGGAAGCGACGGCACCCACCTTCTCCATAAACGGAGCGGGTGCTTTACCGGAGCAGTCGCAGCTTTTGGAGATGTTGTCCATCACGTTGATATAAACCATCGGTTTCTTTTCGCTGAGCACTTTGGCATACTCCACGAGGCGTTCGAGGAAGACCTCTTCAGAGGCGCTTTCACCGGGCTTGAAGATTTTGAGCGGGCACTCGGCGATGCACTTGGCGCAGCCGATGCACTTGCTGGTATCGATGACCGGGCCTTCGTCGGTGATGGTGATGGCACCGGCGGGGCACTGCTGCACACAGCGGTTGCAGCCTACGCAGGAGTTGGCATTGCGGCACGACGGGAACGCTTCCGCGTGCTGGGCCATCTTGCCGCCGGGGGAGGCAAAGCCCATGGCGATGTTCTTGATGGCGCCGCCGAAACCGGCCGACCCGTGTCCCTTGAAGTGGGAATAGATAATGTAGGCATCGTAATTGGCGAAGTGGCTGCCCGTCTTGACCTTGTCGAAATGTTTCAACCCTTCGGCGGGATAGACCAGTTCGTCCTCCGAGTCAAGGATGTCGATGGGGGCGAAGGTGAAACCGTGCTCCTTGGCCAGCGCGATGTGGGAGTCGGTGAAACGGCGCTTGCTAACATACAGCACGTTGGTCTCCACAAAGGTGGGATGCACCTTCTCCACCAGCGGACGGAGCAGCTCGGGGTTGAGGAAGTTCTGGTTGCCCTCCTCGCCGAAATGCACTTTCAGGCCGATATTGCCCTCCTGTTTCACGCCAAGTGCCTCGTACAACTTGAGGATGTTTTCAGGCGTGATATCTTTGCAGAAATAGACAATGGATTCGTCATCTGCCACTTGAATCTTCGGTTTGCTGTTGCAGGAAAGACACAGAATCAGTGCAGTCAGTGCAACGGCTAACAGGGAAAATCTTTTCTTCATAAAAATGATATTAAAGTGAATAAAAACGGGTGCAAAAGTACAAAAAAAGCGGCATCTTCCGACACCGCTTTTTCATCTATTCACATTCGTATTTATTAATATTTGTAGAAACCTTCACCGGTTTTTCTGCCAAGCAGGCCGGCGCGGACCATCTTCCGCAGCAGCGGGTGAGGACGGTACTTCGGATCACCGAATTCGTTGTAGAGGACTTCCATGATGGCGAGGTTCACATCGTTGCCGATGAGGTCGGCCAATGCGAGCGGGCCCATCGGGTGGTTGGCACCCAGCATCATGCACTTGTCGATGTCTTCGGCGCTGGCGATACCGTCGGCGAGGATGCCGACTGCCTCGTTAATCATCGGGATGAGGATGCGGTTCACCACGAAGCCGGGAGCCTCGTTCACGAGCACGGGCGTCTTGCCGATGGAGGTGGCGAGTTCCACAATCTGGTTGCATACCGCCTCGGAGGTCACCTGACCCTTGATCACCTCCACCAGAGCCATGCGGTCGGCGGGGTTGAAGAAGTGCATTCCGATGAACTGCGTGGGACGGCTGGTGCTGGCAGCGATCTCCGTGATGGAGAGGGAGGAGGAGTTGGTGGCGAAGATGGTTTCGGGCTTGCAGATCTTGTCAAGTTCCCCGAAAACCTCTTTCTTCAGCTGCATATCCTCGACGGCGGCCTCAATCACGAGGTCGGCATCGGCAAAAGTGGCGTAGTCGGTGGTGGTGGTGATGTTGGCCATGATGGCGTCAACACCCTCCTGGGTCATCTTGCCCTTTTCCACTAATTTGCCATAACCTTTTGCAAAAGAAGCCAATGCCTTGTCCAAGCTGGCTTGGGTTCTACTTTTCATAACCACGGGCATCTTGGCGGCGAACGCCTTCACGATACCTTTGGCCATGGTTCCGGTTCCAATAACACAAATTTTCATAGTTAGTTATTTTTAATTGGTTGATTTTAAAATTATTCGTTCTTGAAGGCAGGTTTCGCCTTGGTGAGGAAGGCGGTCATGCCCTCTTTTTGGTCCTGGGTGGCGAAGCACTTGCCGAACATCTCGTTCTCGTACGCAATGGCGGCATCGGCGTCGAGGTCGTACTCGGCGTTGATGCACTGCTTGGCGTAGCGGACGGCGATCGGGGCCATGGCGCAGATCTTGGCGGCCATCGCCATCGCCTGATCCATCAGTTCCGCCTGCGGATAGACGGCGTTGACCAAGCCGATGCGGAGCGCCTCGTCGGCACGGATGGCCTTGCCGGTGTAGATCATCTCCTTGGCGTACCCCATACCCACCAGTTTGGCGAGGCGGTAGGTGCCGGAAAAACCGGGGATGATGCCGAGGCCGACTTCAGGCTGGCCGAATTTGGCGTTTTCGGAGCAGATGCGGATGTCGCACGCCATCGCCAGCTCGCAGCCGCCGCCGAGGGCGAACCCGTTGACTGCGGCAATCACCGGAATGTCAAGGGTTTCAATCTTGCGGAACACCTGTGCGCCGAGGCGGCCGAAAGTTTCGCCTTCTGCAGCGTTGAGGTTCTGCATCTCTGAGATGTCGGCGCCCGCCACGAACGACTTCTCGCCGTCGCCGGTGATGATCAGAACCCGCACCTCCTTGTCGATGTGGCTGAGGAAGTCACCCATCTCTTTCAGAAGGGCGGAATTGAGCGCGTTCAGCGACTTCGGAGCCGAAACCGTCAGCACACAAATGCCGGATTCGGTATTAATTTTCAGATAGGTATAATCCATTTGTTTTGTCGTTTAAATCATTTGTTGTAGAGACGCGGCATGCCACGTCTCTACATAACCGCGTTTCTACTATACCCTGTTCCCTATTCCCTATACCCTGATTACAGTTGCATCGGTTTGAGGTCAGGGCTGATGATGAGGTCGGCTTCGGTAGCGGCCTTCACGTCGTCAACCGTGAATTCGGGATGGATTTCCTTGAGGACGATGCCTTCGGGGGTGATTTCCATGACGCCCATCTCGGTGATGATGAGGTTCACCTGGCCTTTGGCGGTGAGGGGAAGGGTGCATTTCTTGAGGATTTTGGGGTTGCCCTTCTGGGTGTGCTCCATGGCGAGGATGACGCGCTTGGCACCGACGATGAGGTCCATGGCTCCGCCCATGCCGGGGGTGAGTTTGCCGGGGATCATCCAGTTGGCGAGGTCGCCGTTCACATCCACCTGCATGGCGCCGAGGATGGTGGCGTCCACGTGGCCGCCGCGGATGATGCCGAAGGAGGTGGCGGAGCTGAAGGAGGCGGCGCCATCGACAGCGGTGATGAAGCCGCCGCCGGCGTTAATCATATTCGGGTCTTCCTTGCCCTCTTCGGGGGTGGGACCCATACCGATCATACCGTTCTCAGTCTGCAATGTGACCGTAACGCCTTCCGGCAGAAAGTTCGGAATCATGGTGGGAATACCGATACCGAGGTTCACAATGTCACCATCGTGCAGCTCCATGGCCGCACGTTTCGCAATGATTTGACGAATTTCATTCTTGTCCATAGTGTAACTGTTTTATATTAATTGTTTTGATTTTTCAAAAAAAGCGGTTGCAAATGTACGATTATTTTTGATATGGGAGAAAGAATTTTAATCACGAATACAGCGGACAGAATGGCCAGAACTCGTATAATAGGTGTATCTCTCTATCCTGGGAGAAGCGTAATGGAAATGACGATAATACGCCTCGTCGTTACCGCTGTAGGTAGTACTCCAATAGTAGCCATAACTTCCAAAACCAGAACCATAGCGTCCAGCTGGCAGCGCCCCGAAGCCCGTGGTATTATTACTCGCCAAGTTGTTGCCTATGGCACAATTGACATAGCTGCTGTTCCAACCTGTAGTGGCTGCCAATACCTTGGCAATAAAGTTGACGTTGTTATAGCATACATACTGACCTCTGGAGCTTACATAGTTGGTGAGCTGTGTCCATTCAGCGTCACTCGGCACATGCCAGCCATCGGGGCAGATACCCTGCACGCCAGAGGGATTGGCATTGCTGCCGCTGGCACCATGCATCAATGCAATCCAATTGTACAGAAGTCCGTATGTGGGCTTGTTGGAAGGATCGTTATTCGGATAGAACCAGTATGCGTCCGCGTCAGAGTCAACACTCCCCTGCAAGATAGGGGTTCCATCGGCATATTGGGTGGTACGTAGGTTCTCTTTCATCCAACACTGGTTACCCACTTGAACAGTATTGTATATATTGCTGTCTCGGTCAATGACGGTAGCCGCACTGGTGCAGGGTTCGCCGTCATGGAAGGGGTCGGCGGGAGTCGTGAAGACCACCTCATTCCCGTATGCTATACCTCCCATAGAGATGGCGAATGCACGCACATAGTAGGTGGTGTTTGGAATAAGGAGCGATAGGTTGGCGGTGAAGTTGCCTGTACCGCCACCGCTAGTGGCGTAAGAATTGCTTCTCGTGGGGTTTGGGGTCGTGCTCCAGCACACGCCGCGGTCAGTGACGGCAGAGCCGCCTGTAGCAGTCACTTCACCCCCGCAAGTGGCAGTGGAGAAAGTGCAATTGGAAATGCTGTCTGTGGTAACGGTGGGAGGGACAGCCCCTTCCCCAAGTATGCAACGGACCGAGTATGAACGGCATTTCCCTTGGCGGTCTCTTCCAAAATCCGGATATTGATAAAAAATACAACGGTAATATGCATAATTTTCATACCCACTTCCCAACGAGGTACTACTCCAAAAGAATGTATAATAACCAAAAAAGGATAATTCGTTATTAACACAAGCCTTCTCGCCTGCAGGACGGGCTGAAAAACCTGTAGCATTATTTGCACTATAGCAGACGTTGCAGGATTCATGATTTTGAGATGAAAGCCATGCCATAGTATCTGCCAATGCGCTTCCGATGTTGGAAGGATCACCGTGACATACGTACGTGCTCTGGATTTGGCTGCTTACATAATTGGAAAGCTGGCTCCACTCAGCGTCACTTGGCACATGCCACCCGGCGGGACAAACCCCTTGCACTCCGGAAGGATTGGCAGATGAGGTAGAATAAGAACCATGCATTACGGCACTCCAATTATACAAATATCCGTAATCGGTAACATTGGCCTCATCGTTGTTTGGGGCCACCCGATAGGGATCGTGGTCACTGATGGCAGTGCTTATAGGGATTTCTTCACCATATTCATATCGAGTAGTTCTCAGATTCTCCCGCATCCAGCATTGGTTTCCGATTTTCACAGTATTATAGACATTGCCGTCAACATCGGTCACTGTTGGGACTCCCGGACAGGGCTGTGCATCGCCTTCCGGGATGTAATTCTCCGTGGTGAAACTCACCTCATTGCCGTAGGCCGTACCCACACTGTTGGCAGCGTATGCCCGAACATAGAAGGTGGTTCCGGCATACAGTCCCGTCAAGCCACTAACAAAGGATCCTATGCCGCTTCCGTTGGTAGTGTGGCTGTCGGCAACCGTCGGGTTGTGCGCGATGCTCCAGCAGACACCGCGGGTTGTGACACTGCCGCCGCCGTCAAAGGTCACTTCGCCGCCGCAGGTTGCTGTAATGGCGGCGACATCGCTCGCCTCCAATGTGATAACCGTAGGAAGGATGATGGAAGCGAAACTCACTTCATCGCCATACACCGTGCCCACGCTGTTCGTTGCATAAGCACGCACATAGTACGTATTGCCGATGGTCAGTCCTGTGAGGATGCTGGTGAATGCACCTATGCCGCTGCCGTCGATAGTATGGCTGTCGGCAATCGTCGGAGCAGGCGTGGTACTCCAACAAATGCCACGGGCCGTCACACTGTCGTGGCCGTCGAAAGTCACATTGCCTCCGCAGGATGCGGACGTGCCGGCGATATTCGAGACAGACAAGGTGGTTACGGCAGGAAGGTAAAATTGGGTGGTCGGAAACTGAAGCACAAATGTCTGCGATGTCCCCAGTGACTGCGTAATATGCTGGCTCTCCTCCTCAACGCCGTTGATGGTGGCGTACCCCACATATTCCATCTGGTCCCCGATGTTGAACGGGCGGACAACGGTGCCGCGGGTGTGGGATTTGGGCTGTAAGGGCGAATGATTATTCGCCCTTACAACGCCCGCATATTCGATTCCGTCCCCATTACCGCCACCGTTGTTCACCATTTTGATGGACGACGATTCCCCGTTTTGGCGAGCGGTCATCACGTATGTACCGGCGGCTGACAGGGTAATGTGGAATTGATGGATGCCGGGTAGGGGCGAATAATCATTCGCCCCTACCACGGCACGCCCATTCACATCCATTATTTCCAATGTCAACGTACCCGCATCCGCAACCGTCAGGTTTACGTCGGTGGTTCCGGTGAACGGGTTCGGGTTGTTTTGCGCCAGGTTGAAACCGCCATAGGCAACGGATTCTTCAACGCCGGTCTCTTTCTCCAGCGTCAGCACTGTATCGGGCCATACAAGGGTCTCTTCCCATCCGCTTGTGTGGTTGGTGACGACAACCCGATTCAGCCGCACATAGTTGCTGACGGCATCACGTCCCGTAAACGTGAACGTGCGCGTGGTGGCTGTCTGCGCCTGTACCGTACCCTCAAAAAGAGCGAAAAAAAAGATTGCCACGACTATCAAATATGCCTGTCTCTTCATAACATATAATGAATTGGAAAAATGTGGCAAAGATACAATAATTTTTGTAAATTCTATTTTTCTTGCCCGCAGGCCTAACGGTCTGCGATTTCCCACCGCACGAATCCCGCGCCTAACGAGGCAAGCAGTCCTACCGGACTGCACCCGTGCCGCGGTGGCTGAGCCTGTCGAAGCCGCCGCTTATTCCACCAATTGCCGCACCGCAGCCACCACCGCAGGATTCTCCATCAAGGTGAAGCAAAACAACTTCTTTCCCAAATCCTTGAATGAGGCTCCGAAGGTGTATAGTCGGCTGTTATCAAGCAGCAGGAAACGGTCGTGGACGCCAGAAATTTCCATCACCTGTACGGGCGGATATTGTCTGTTGTGCCGTTCTATGTCCAAACGGAACGCATCGGTAATATGGCTTACTCCGAGAATAACAGAAACGCCCGGCGCACGCTTCGTCAACTGGGTCAGCACACTGTCGTCAGCGTAGTTGTCGATGAGGACAATGGATTCCTTGGCACTGCGGATCAAGTCGGACACGAATTGGTAGGCATCGAAAATCTGTCCGTCATAGAAGACACCCTCCTTTGGCGGAAGTGCCGTGCGTACGAAAAAATCAATTTGCTTGTCGTGTTTTTCCACTTTCTGCTCCAGTCGGTCAATCCGCTGACTCACCGCATAACCTCGCAGCAGGTATCCTTTTAGCGTTTGCGTGGCCCATTTCCGAAATTCTGTCCCACGTTTGCTTTTCACCCGATAACCAACTGAAATAATAACATCAAGGTTATAAAAAGCAACGGGCCTGTCCGAATTTGCAATTTGCAAAAAATGCAAATTGCCTTCCATAGGCAATTCCTTTTCTTTGAAAACATTGCGAACATGCCGTGAAATGACAGAGACATCACGCTGAAAAAGAATCACCATTTGTGCCTGATTCAGCCAAACAGTCTCATCCTCAACCAGTACCTCTAATTGAATGGTGCTATCTGGCTGGTACAAAACAATTTCCCCTGTATTCATAAAACAATTAAATTTTTGCAAAGATACAACAAAACAACATAATTGAATATTGGAGATGCGATGAATCGCGTCTCTACAAAATATTCGTTTACACACTATTAAAAGATACACATTTTAACCTTTTTGTGGTATGATTTTGAAGAAAAACATCGGAAAATATTTTATAAATATGTTAATATTTTGTTGGTAACTTTTTTTTGCCCCACCATTCCGCCGCAACCGCAGTGCGCCAAAATCAAAAATATTATTGTACCTTTGCCGCCAAATTTAATAGACCTATTAAACACAGCAATTAAATCATGGCAGAGGATACGAAAACGCTATATTCCGTAGGGGTTGATATCGGTTCAACAACGATGAAGATTGCGGCACTGGATGCTTCGGGCACGCTCGTTTTTTCGGCCTACCGGCGCCATAATGCCAACATCCCCGTCACCGCCGAGACCATCATCGGGGAGTTCCTGGCGAAGATGGGCGACTGCCGCGCACGCATCGTCATCACCGGTTCCGTGGGCATGGGGTACGCCCAACGCCACGGCTTCGGCTTCGTGCAGGAGGTCGTGGCCGCCGCCGAAACCGTCAAGCGGCGCTACCCCGACGTGGGCACCTTTATCGACATGGGCGGCGAGGACAGCAAGATGATCTTCTTCGAAAAGGGCAAGGTGCCCGACATCCGCATGAACGGCAGCTGCGCCGGCGGCACCGGCGCCTTCATCGACCAGACCGCCACCCTCCTCAATGTGCCTACCGCCGAGCTCAACACCCTCGCCGCCCAGGCCCGCACCATCCACCCCATCGCCTCCCGCTGCGGCGTTTTCTCCAAAACCGACATCCAGAACCTCATCAGCCGCAACATCAGCCGCGCCGACATCGCCGCCTCCGTCTTCAACGCCGTCGCCATGCAGGTGGTCGCCTCCCTGGCCCGCGGCATGGAAATCATCCCTAAGGTGTTCTTCTGCGGCGGCCCCTTCGCCTTCCTTCCGGAACTCCAGAAACACTTCCGCAACGTCCTCAACCTCAACGAAGCCGACTGCCTCCTGCCGGAAAACGCCCAACTGATCCCCGCCACCGGCTGCGCCCTGCTGGCCGACACCTGCTCCACCGGCGAAATCACCGTTTCCGAACTCCTCCAACTGATACACAGCGCCCCGGCCAACACCAGCGACTACAGCAACCGCCTCAACGGCCTGTTCGCCTCCAAAACCGAATACGACCGCTGGATTGCCAACAAGAACCTCTACTACGTGCCCCGCGGCGAACTGAAAACCGACGTCCCAACCCCCTACTACCTCGGTGTGGACTCGGGAAGCACCACCACCAAACTGGTCGTCCTCGACAGCGACCGCCACGTGGTCTATACCGACTACCAGCGCAACAACGGCGACAGTTTCCGCACCTTCTGCAACATGCTGAAAACGCTGTACGACCATGTGGACAATGCCGACAATTTCATCATCGGCGGCAGCTGCGTCACCGGCTACGGCGAGAACCTCATCAAAACCGCCTTCAACTTCGACTATGGCATCGTGGAGACGATGGCCCACTTCTCGGCGGCACGGCAGGTGGAACCCGACGTGAGTTTCGTGCTCGACATCGGCGGCCAGGACATGAAGGCCATCTTCGTGGACAACGGCTCCATCCGCCGCATGGAAATCAACGAGGCGTGCTCCTCCGGCTGCGGCTCCTTCATCGAGACCTTCGCCAACATGATGGGCTACCCTGTGGCTGAATTTGCCGAAATGTCGTGCTTCGCCCAGCACCCCTGCGACCTCGGCACCCGCTGCACCGTCTTCATGAACTCCAAGGTGAAGCAGGCCATGCAGGAAGGGGCGGCCGTTGCCGACATCGCCGCCGGCTTCAGTTACTCCGTCATCAAAAACTGTCTTTTCAAAGTGTTGAAACTCAAAAATATATCGGAACTCGGAAAGAAAATTGTGGTGCAAGGCGGCACCTTCCGCAACCACAGCATCGTCCGCGCCCTCGAGAAGATGACCGGCTGCAACGTCTCCTTCTCCGACATTCCCGAACTGATGGGCGCGTATGGGGCAGCGCTGCACGCGGCAAAAGGTAAGAATTCCCCTTCTATGTAGAAGGGGTGGCCGTAGGCCGGGGTAGTAGAAAAATATAGAAAACAAACAATGAACCAAGACAATAACAGACCGAACCTGTCGGAATTAATTCAGGCCAACGAGTACCAGTCGGAGATTGAGGTGTGTCCGGGCTGCGAGAACCACTGCACCGTCCGGCTGTTCCATTTCCAGAACGGCAACACCTTCTTTTCGGGCAACAACTGCGAGAAGGTCTATTCCAACAGCGCCGAGGGTGCCCGGAAAGGCATCAATCTATTCACCGAAAAGTACCGGCTGCTGTTCCGCAGAAACGACCTGCCCATCGCCGACAACGCGCCCGTCATTGGCATCCCGCGCGGCTTGGGCATGTACGAGAACTTCCCGTTCTGGAAGACGCTTTTCGCCCAATGCGGTTTCCGCGTCGTGCTCTCCAGCCCGTCAAGCAACAAGCTGTACGAAAGCGGGTTGCGTTCCATCATGGCCGACAACATCTGCTTCCCCGCCAAACTGATGCACGGCCACATCAACGACCTCATCCAGAAGAAGGTGGACCGTATTTTCTACCCCTACGTCGTGTACGAGCGGAAGGAGGACGAGAAGTCGCGCAACAGCTACAACTGCCCCATTGTGGCGGGCTATTCGGATGTCATCAAGAGTTCGATGAATCCGTCCATCAAGACGGGCATTCCGTTTGATACACCCGTCATCACCTTCAGCAGCAAAAAGCTGACTTTTAAATCCTGCCTTGCCTACCTAAAGACGTTGGGCATTTCCACGGCCACGGCGACAGCGGCGGTGGAGGCGGCGATACAGGCGCAGGACGACTACCTGGCGGAGCTCACCCGCCGCGCCAACGAGATCCTTACCGCCGCCATCCACGAGAACCGCATGGTGATTCTGCTCGCCGCCCGTCCCTACCATATTGACCCGCTCATCGAGCACAAGATCTCGCACGCCATCGCCGACATGGGCATCGACGTCATCACCGAGAATGTGGCGGCCACGGCGGGCGCAGGCGTTTACGACGAACTGAACGCCGTCACCCAGTGGAGCTACCCCAACCGCATCTTCAAGGCCGCCTACTTCGTCGGCAACAGCACCTACCCCAACCTCCATCTGGTGCAGCTCACCTCCTTCGGCTGCGGCCCCGACGCTTTCATCCTCGACGAGGTCGGCGCCATCCTGAAACGGTACCACAAAAACCACACTGTGCTGAAAATCGACGACGTGAACAACATCGGCTCGTTGCGGCTGCGCGTGCGGTCGCTGGTCGAGTCCGTCACCACGGCGGGCGGACGCAGCAACGGTTCCGCCGCACCCGCCCCGTACGTCACCACACGCACGTTCACCAAACAGGAACGCCGCCGCACCCTGCTCGGCCCCTACTTCGCCGAAGGATACTCCGAGTTCTTCCCCTCCCTCTTCAAACTGGCGGGTTACCGCCTCGTCACCCTGCCGACCGGCACGCCCGAGGCCGCCGAAACAGGACTGAAGTACGCCAACAACGAGGTCTGCTACCCCGCCACGCTCGTCATAGGCTCCATCATGAACGCTCTGCAAAGCGGCGACTATGACCCGATGGACGTGGCCGTCATCATGACGCAGACGGGCGGACAGTGCCGCGCCTCCAACTACTACGCCCTCATCAAGAATGCGATGGTATCCGCTGGTTTTCAGGATGTTCCCGTTATATCCTTGGCGCTCAGCGCATCTGTCAGCGCCACACAGCCGGGGTTTACCGTTCCCTTCCGTCGGATTATCAACATCACCGCCAGCACGGTCCTTTATGCCGACTGCCTCGCCAAGCTGTACCACGCCGCCGTCGTGCGCGAGCGGGAGAAAGGACGGGCCGCGGCACTCCGGCAAAAGTACACCGAAGAGGCATTGCCCATCATCGAAGCCAACGACAGCAAAGGTCTCCAGAAGCTGCTGCGGGCGGCGGTGGCGGAATTCACCGAAGCCATCGACACCCGGAAGCAGGTGCCGGTCATCGGGCTGGTGGGCGAGATTTACGTCAAGTACAACGGTTTCAGCAACAAGTTCGTTATCAACTGGTTGGAAGAACACGGCGTGGAAGTGGTGCCACCCGCACTCATCGGCTTCCTCACCACCGGTTTCGCCAACAACCACATCAACCGCCAGCTGAACATCAAGGAGGTGAAATTCCCCGAATGGCTCAACGATTTTGTTTACAATATCTTATGGAAAAAGATGCAGACGTTCAACGACATCTGCGCCCCGTTCCCGTTCTTCCGTCCGCTGACCAGCATCTTTGAAGATGCCAAATTAGCCGAAAAGGTGGTCAACATGGCGGGCGACTTCGGCGAGGGGTGGTTCCTGCCGGGCGAAATCTGCCACTTGGCCGAAACGGGTGTGCAGAATGTGGTGAGCCTCCAACCCTTCGGCTGCATCGCCAACCATATCATCTCCAAAGGGGTAGAGAAAAAGCTGAAACAACTCTATCCGCAACTGAGCCTGCTGTTCCTCGATTTCGACAGCGGCACGTCCGAAGCCAACGTCTTCAACCGCCTCCATTTTATGGTGGAAAATTGCAAGAAACAGATGGAAAACCAACAAAAATCCGAAACCCTTTAAAATACAACCATGAAAAAGACATCCTTAGAAGAACAAATACTGCAAACCGCCGAAGAACTGTTTTTGGAAAAGGGCTTTGATGCCACTTCCACCACCGATATCGCCAAGAAAGCCGGCTGCAACCAGGCGCTGGTACACTACTATTTTCGCACGAAGGAAAACCTGTTCATGCAGATTTTTGCAAAAAAGCAGGAGATGGTGTTCAGTTGTCTGAAACTGAAGGAAGAGAGCGATTTCCAAACCGCGCTCAACGACTTCATCGACGCCTATTTCGAGCTTTTGATGAAAAACCGGAAACTCCCGTTCTTCATCATCAATGAACTGATCATGCGGGATGACCGTCGGCAATATTTCCGCAAAAAGGTAATTGAATCACCCGAGTACTTGAAATATTATGGCGTATGGAACACCATGTTACAGAAGGAGATAGCGGAAGGGCGTGTCCGTCCGATTGAACTGTCGGACTTGACACTCCACATCGTTTCGCTGATTGTTTTCACCTTTATCTCGTTGCCGCTGTATAGCGATTTCTTTGAGAAAGACGAAACGGAAATCGCCACCTACCTCAACCACAGGAAGGAGGCGATAAAAGAGGTGATTTTCAAAGGGATATCGTGATTCGCATTTCAAAAAAAATCCCCGCTTTAGAGGCGGGGATTTTTTCAACATTAAAACCCTTTAAAACAAGAAAATATAGAGGGTAGGGGAGTGGATTAGCCGTTGAAGACCTGTTCCAGACCCACGCCTCTGACTTGTGCAACGGTGTAGGGGTCACGGAGCTGTGAGAGGGCCTTGATGGTGGCCTTCACAACGCTGTGGGGGTTGGATGAACCTTTGGACTTAGCCAACACGTTCTTCACGCCGACGGTTTCGAGGACGGCACGCATAGCACCACCTGCGATGACACCGGTACCAGGGGCAGCGGGTTTCATGAACACGAGGGAGCCGCTGTATTTGGCTTCCATCGGGTGCGGAATTGTACCGTTGAGGACGGGAACGCGGATGAGGTTCTTCTTGGCGTCGTCGATGCCTTTGGCGATGGCGGCGGAGACTTCCTTGGCCTTACCCAGACCGAAGCCCACGATACCTTTCTCGTCGCCCACGACCACGATAGCCGAGAAGCTGAAGGTTCTACCACCCTTGGTAACTTTCGTTACTCTGTTGACTGCAACCAATCTATCTTTGAATTCGATGTCGGCTGACTTAACTCTTTTGATATTTACGTTTGACATAGTTACCTAATTTTTAGAACGTTAAACCACCTTCTCTGGCTGCGTCGGCCAAAGATTTAATTCTGCCGTGATAGAGGTAGCCATTACGGTCGAACACCACTTTGGTGATGCCGGCGGCGAGGGCTTTCTCTGCGATATTCTTACCAACGATGGCGGCTTTGGCGCTCTTGGTAATCTTCTGGTCGCGGATGTCGGCCACTGCGGAGGAGGCTGATGCCAGGGTATGTCCCGCAAGGTCGTCAATCAGCTGTACATAGATGTCGCGGTTGCTTCTGAAAACGGACATTCTCGGACGTTCGGGGGTGCCGCTGATGGATTTGCGGACTCTCTGCTTGATCCTATTTCTTCTGAAAACTTTCTTATTTTTCATTTCATCTTGATTTTACGGTTATTTATCAGCGGACTTACCGGCTTTCTTTCTCACCACCTCGCCGACGAAGCGGATACCCTTGCCCTTATACGGTTCGGGCTTGCGGTACGAGCGGATCTTGTTGGCCACTTGACCGAGAAGCTGCTTGTCGATGCATTTGAGGGTGATGACAGGGTCCTTACCTTTTTCGGAAACGGTTTCCACGGAGATTTCCTTCGGCAGCTCGAAAACGAGGTTGTGGGAGTAGCCGAGGCTGAGGGTGAGGAGCTGGCCTGCGGATTCGGCCTTGTAGGCGACGCCGACAAGCTGCTGCTGCACGGTGAATCCTTCGGAAACGCCTTTCACCATGTTGTTGATGAGGGCTCTGTAAAGTCCGTGAAGGGAACGGTGACGTTTCTGGTCGGTCGGGCGCTGCACATGGATCTGTCCGTCTTCCACCGAAACCTTGATTTCGGGGTCAACTTTCTGCTGGAGTTCGCCGAGGGGACCTTTGACGGTGACGAGGTTGCTTTTCTCGTCCACTTTGATTTCCACGCCTTTGGGAAGCGCGATGGGCAATTTTCCTATTCTTGACATAATTCTTTCCTCCTATTAGCTAATGTAACACAAAACTTCGCCGCCGACGTGCTGGGCACGGGCTTCCTTGTCCGTCATGAGGCCGTTGGAAGTGGAGATGATGGCGATGCCGAGTCCGTTCATGACAGAGGGCATGTCCTCCACGCCGCAGTAGCGACGAAGGCCGGGACGGCTCACGCGCTGGAGGCTGACGATGGCAGACTGTTTGGTTACGGGATGGTACTTGAGGGCGATCTTGATGATTCCCGGATGCACGTCATCCTCAAATTTATAATTCAAAATGTACCCCTTCTCGAAAAGGATCTTGGTGATCTCGCGCTTCATCTTGGAAGTGGGGATCTCCACGATTTTATGATTGGCCATGATGGCGTTTCTCAATCGGGTCAAATAATCTGAAATCGGATCTGTATTCATAACTCTTTGTCTCTTAAATTATTATATTACCAACTTGCTTTTTTGACACCGGGGATGAGACCTGCGAGGGCCATTTCACGGAAATTGATACGGGACAGACCGAACTGGCGGATGTATCCCTTCGGGCGGCCGGTGAGCTGGCAGCGGTTGTGCATTCTGATAGGATTGGAATTCGGGGGGAGCTGTTGCAAAGCCTTCACTGCGGCTTCCTTCTCGTCGGTGTACTCGCTGCCCGTGTTGATGATCTTCTTCAGCTCTGCACGTTTGGCGGCGTACTTTGCGACCATTTTCGCTCTCTTAACTTCTTTCGCTTTTAATGATTCTTTTGCCATATCCTATTTCTGATTTTTAAAGGGTAAACCAAATTCTTTTAATAATGCGAGACACTCCTTGTCGTTGCGGGCCGTGGTCACGAACGTGATGTCCATACCGTTGATCTTGGCCACCTTGTCAAGGTCGATTTCAGGGAAGATGATCTGTTCCGGAATACCGAGGGTGTAGTTGCCTCTGCCGTCGAAGCCCTTGTCGCTGATGCCGCGGAAGTCTCTGATACGCGGGATGGACACGGAGATGAGGCGGTCGAGGAACTCGTACATGCGTTCGCCGCGGAGGGTGACGCGCACGCCGATGGGCATTCCTTTTCTCAGTTTGAAGTTGGAGATGTCCTTCTTGGACTTGGTGGCGACTGCCTTCTGTCCGGCGATGAGGGTCATTTCCTGAACACCGAGGTCAATTAATTTTTTATCTGCGATGCCGAACTTGCCGAGGCCCTGGTTGAGGCAGATCTTCTGCAGGCGCGGGATGCGCATAATGGATTTGAAACCGAATTGCTCTCTGAGAGCGGGGACGACTTCCTTGTCGTATTTTTCTTTATATCTTGGTACGTACATTACTTAATCTCCTCCCCTGTTTTTTTAGAATATCTTACTAACTTCCCGTCTTCGCCGATGCGGCGGCCGATGCGGCTTGCCACACCTTTGGCATCCACAAGCATCAGGTTGGAGATGTGGATGGGGGCTTCCTGTTTTACAATACCGCCCTGGGGGTTCTTGGCATTGGGTTTCGTGTGTTTCGAAACCATGTTCAACCCCTCAACGATGGCGCGGTAGTTCTCGCGGTCGACCATCAAGACCTTGCCCTGCTTCCCTTTGGAGTTGCCGGACAGCACTTTGACGGTGTCGCCTTTCTTAATGTGAAATTTCATCGCTGTTTGTTTTTTTTGATTAATATTCAATTGGTCTTTGTCAATTGTTCCTAACTCTATTAGAGGACTTCCGGTGCGAGGGAGACAATCTTGAGGTATTGTTTCTCACGGAGCTCACGGGCGACGGGTCCGAAGATACGGGTGCCGCGAAGTTCGTCGGCGCCGGTAAGGAGGACACACGCGTTGTCGTCGAAGCGGATGTAGGATCCGTCCGGACGGCGGACATGCTTCTTGGTGCGCACGACCACGGCCTTGGAGACGGTGCCCTTCTTCACGTTCCCGGAGGGGATGGCGCTCTTGATGGCCACAACGATCTTGTCGCCTACGCCGGCGTATCTCTTCTTGGTGCCGCCGAGGACACGCATGCACAATACTTCTTTTGCCCCGCTGTTGTCTGCAACGGCTAATCTTGTTTCTTGCTGTACCATAACTTATTTTGCTTTTTCAATGATTTCGACTAAGCGCCAGCATTTGTTCTTGCTGAGCGGTCTGGTTTCCATAACGCGAACTTTGTCGCCGATTCCGCACTCGTTCTTCTCGTCGTGGGCCATCAACTTGGTGGTTCTCTTGAGGAACTTCCCGTACTTGGGGTGTTTCAGCTTACGCTCGACGCTGACGACGATGGACTTGTCCATCTTGTTGCTGGTAACGAGGCCTTCTCTTACTTTTCTGCTGTTTCTTTCTTCCATGATTCGGTTTCTTTTATTTTGCTTCTAATTCGCGTCTGCGAAGTTCTGTGTTTAATCTGGCGATGGTGCGTCTGGTCTCCTTGATCACCTGCGGGTTCTCGAGGGGGGAGACGGCATGGGACAGTCTCAGTTTGGTGAGGCGTTCTTTTTCCTCGGCCAGTCTCTCAATCATATCGGAGGTGGAGAGTTCCTTGATAACTTGCTGTTTCATTGCTCTTACTTATTAATTTTCTTCTGAATAATCTCTTCTTACCACGAACTTGGTGGCGACGGGGAGCTTCTGGGCGCCGAGGCGGAGGGCCTCCTTGGCGACGGCAAGCGGAACACCGTCGGCTTCGAACATGATGCGGCCGGGGCTGACACGGGCGGCGAAGTACTCGGGGGTACCTTTACCTTTACCCATACGGACACCGAGACCTTTGAGGGTGACGGGCTTGTCGGGGAAGATGCGGATCCAGAGCTGTCCTTCACGTTTCATGTAACGGGTGATGGCCTGACGGGCTGCCTCGATCTGGCGGGCGGTGACCCAGTGCTGGTCGAGGGACTTGAGGGCGAACGAGCCGAAGGAGATTTCAGCACCACGTTTGGTGATGTCCTTCATTCTGCCCTTTTGTGGTCTTCTGTATTTTGTTTTTTTCGGTTGTAACATGGCTATCGTGCTTTTTATTGGTTACTAATTCTTTTTCTCGCCTCTTCTCGGACGGCCGCCTTGGGGGCGACGTGCGCCGCCGCCGCGCTGCTCCTTCCCGTCGGTGGGAAGCTGGAAGAGGTCTCTCTTACCGTAAACGATGCCGCAGCAGATCCACACCTTGACGCCGATGCCGCCGTAGGTGGTATGAGCCTCCGCTCTGGCGTAGTCGATGTCGGCACGGAGCGTGTGGAGAGGGGTTCTGCCCTCCTTGAAGTGCTCCGTACGGGCGATTTCCGCACCGCCGAGACGGCCGGAAACGGACACCTTGATACCCTCGGCGTTGGAACGCATCGTGTTGCCGATGGCGGTCTTCACAGCCTTTCTGTAGGAGATACGGCCCTCGATCTGGCGGGCGATGTTCTGTGCGACCAGCTCCGCGTTCATGTCGGGGCGTTTCACCTCTGCAATGTTGATCTGGATGTCCTTGTCGGTGATCTTCTTGAGCTCTTCCTTCAAACTCTCGACATCCTTGCCGCCCTTGCCGATGATAAGGCCCGGACGTGCGGTGAACAGGGTGACTGTCACCAACTTAAGCGTTCTTTCAATGTAGATTTTTGCGATTCCGGCTTTGGACAGACGTTCGTGTGCGTTCAAATACTTTCTAATTTTGTCGTCCTCGACTATCTTACTGGCGAATTGTTTGCCGCCATACCAATTAGAATCCCATCCTCTGATAATGCCTAACCTGAGGCCTACCGGACTAACTTTTTGACCCATACTTACTCGTTGTTTTGATTTTCTTCAATATTGTTATTTACTATGTTTTTGTCATCAATGATGATGGTGACGTGGTTGGAACGCTTGCGGATGCGGTGACCCATGCCGCGGGGAGCGGTGCGGAGTCTCTTCAGCATCGTGCCGCCGTCCACTACGACGGACTTCACGTAAAGCTGCGCGTCCTCAATGCGGACACCTTCGTTCTTCACCTGCCAGTTGGCAACGGCTGACTTTAAAAGCTTCAAAAGCTTCTCAGCGGCCTCACGGCGGCTGTACTTCAGGACGTTCAGCGCATAGTCCACGTCCTTTCCTCTGATCACATCAGCCATAATTCTCATTTTCCGCGGCGAAGTCGGGTTGTCCTTCAAACGGGCAACATATAAGTTTTTGTTGGCTTCTTTCCGCTTTTCTGCTGCTAATCTTTTTCTTGAACCCATTGTTTTTTTGTTGCTTTTTGTGGGCTTATGGCTTGATTTTCAATGTTTTATTGTCTTCAAAACCCTTCACCCTGATTTACTACTCAAATTGGCGGCAAAAATACAACTTTTTTTAATAAAAAACTATATGTTGAAATTTTTTTTGAAAGAAATCGTAACATATTATCAATGAGCTAAAAACAATATGGGCGTTTTTTCCCCACATCCTCTTTTTTGTCTAATTTTGCGGCCTCGAAAATAACTGCCTTATGTCAGAAAAACTGATGCCCATGCTTCGCTCGATGCGGCTGCGCACCCTGCCCCTCTCCCTCGCGGGTGTCATCCTTGGGCTCGGCCTCGCCGCCCGCTACCATACCACCCCGATCGCCGTCATCGTTACAACCCTCCTCACCGCCACCCTCCTCCAGATTTTGTCCAACCTGTCGAACGAGCTGGGCGACTACCTCAGCGGCACCGACACCGATGAACGCACCGGCCCCGCCTACAGCCTCCAGGCCGGCACCCTCTCGCCCGCCGACCTCCGCACCACCATCGCCGTCACCGCCGTCCTGTGCTGCCTTTCGGGCACCGCAATGATATGGCTCTCCTTCGGTACCCTCCTGTGCACCGAAGCCGTTGTGCTGCTGATGCTCGGTGCCGCCGCCGTCTGGGCCGCCATCCGCTATACGCTCGGTCGCAACCCATACGGGTACCGCGGCTTCGGTGACCTGTTCGTCTTCCTCTTTTTCGGCCTTGCCTCCGTGGGCGGCGCCTACTTCGTGGCCGCCCACTGCATCATTTGGCCCGTGCTGCTGGCGGCCGCTGCCATCGGACTCTTCAGCATTGGCGTGCTCAACACCAACAACATCCGCGACATGGAGACCGATGCGGGCACCCGCGTCACCATCCCGCTGAAAATCGGACTGCGCAACGCCCGCATCTACCAAACAGCCCTCATCGGTGGTGGCTGGGTGTTTCTCGTCTTGTTCTTGTTATGTGACTTCGACTGGTGGCATTGGCTTGTCCTCGTCACGCTTCCCCTGTATGCCTTGCATCTGCGAGGGGTGTGGCGATACACTGGCCGCCAGCTTGACAAGATGCTGCCCCTGCTGGTGATGACTACCTTCCTCCTCTCCTGCATCTTAAGTCTTACATATATTATATAGTATGCCTGACAATCAGACTATCGAACAGCTTTTTGACGGCATCGCGCTGGACTACGACCGGATGAACCACCTGATGTCGTTCAACGCCGACCGCCGCTGGCGCAGGGTGGCTGTGCACCGCATCGCCGACACGTCCGAACCGCTGCAGGTCCTTGACCTCGCCACGGGTACGGGCGACTTCGCCATCGCCATCGCACAGAAACTGACTGCCGGCGGGTACGTCACAGGCATTGACCTGTCGGAGAAGATGTTGGAACTCGGCCGGGGCAAGGTGATTGTGGAAGGGCTTTCGGGGCGGGTGACGTTGTTGCGGGGCAATGCCGAACAGCTCCCGTTCGCCGACAACAGTTTCGACCGTGTGAGCGTGGCCTTCGGGGTACGCAACTACGAAGACCTCAACCAAGGGCTTTCGGAAGCGTGCCGTGTGCTGCGGAGCGGCGGCAAGCTGGTGGTGCTGGAACTGTCGTACCCCGACAACCGGCTGCTGCTTTGGTGTTACAAGCTGTACGCGCTGAAGGTGCTGCCCTGGCTCGGCGGCCTCATCAGCGGCGACCGTGCCGCCTACACCTACCTGCCCGAGTCGATCCTGCGGTTCCCGAAAGGAGCGGAGTTCATGGCGCTGCTGCGGGCGGCGGGATTCGGGCATGTCACCGAAAAGAGACTCACGTTCGGGGTGTGCCGGATGTATGTGGCGGAAAAATAACGCGGAAAAATAACGTAGAGACGATGTACACATCGTCTCTACAGAATAATTGTCATTAATAACGATTCTATTTCCCACCCCTCATCGCTTGATGAAAGGTTTCGTCACCACGCCGCGGTCAGTGATGACATGCATCAAATACACACCGGATGCCAGTCCAGTGACACTTACTCGTTTCGGATTTTCACCTTCGCTCGCTTTTGAGTGCATAAGCAATCTTCCATACATATCGTAAACTTCGATTTGTGAAATAGCGATTCCGTCCTGACAAAGAATATCCACATATTGGGTGGAAGGATTCGGATAGATGGTCACTGCATGATCTAACTGGTAGTTAGTGATATCTACTGTGTCGGTCAATGTGGTGACTGTAAGAAAAATCCATTCGCTGAAATCCGTTTCGTCACAGCGGGTGCGTACATAGAGCGTGTACGAGGTGCCGCTGACGAGGCCTGTAAACGAATGCGACAATTCATCATGAAGAGTCACCACATTCGTCTCGTCAAGTGTTGCGTTTTCAGGTGCTATTGCCACATCCCAGTCATGGTGAAAGGGAATGTCATCTGTAAAGTGGAACGAAACTTCCGTGGTGGTGACGTTATCCACAGCGATGTCGGCAGGCGGTACGCATTCATACGGCACGATGCTGATGTTGTCGAAGGCGGCCGCTGGGTTGTTGCCCCAGTAGGTGTCGTTTTTCCAATACAGGAACAATCCCACATAACCAGTATGTGTTGGGTCAATTACAATATAATGAGTATTCCAGTCACTTTGGTTATAAAGTGTCTCACCAAGTTGTGTCAGTTCTGAAGCGGGGGCGCCGGCGGACGGGACAATGGGCGGTCCGATAAAGACTTTCGCATAATCAAATAAATTGCTGGTTGTCATTTCCCCTTCTCCTCTGTAGTCAAAAGATAGCATGTAGGGAGCGTCTGCCGGGTCAAGATAGATGTGACGATAGGCCCATGCATTGGTTGCGGAAGTGATTGTGTATTCGTTGGTGATACCGCCATCATTACTGATATACAAGGATTTGTCGCCTTCATTAGCTACAGCTGTGTCTATCACCCATTGGTTCACTGATTCATTGCTCACAAACTGCCAATTTCCGTTTTCCGTTTCATCCTCAAAGCCACAAAAATAGGGTGCGATGGCAAAACGGCTTAGTGTACGGAACTGTGTCATACTCCAAGAGCTGAAGTTGCCGCCTGCATAGTTGGCCCGTACTCTACAGAAATAGTCCGTGTTTGTGAGCAGGTCGCCCAAATCGAAAACCGTATCCGGCACTATGATTTCCATCAATGTTGAATCAGTGGCCATTTTGCAGTAGGAAACCGTGTAAGAAACGGGTTGTTCTGTGCCATCTATGTGCCATGTTAAATGTGCCAATGTGTCGTATGGTGTTGCAGTCACAGTTCCCGTCAATGGCAGCATTTCACGGGAAAGGCAGACATTGTCAATGGATGCGGGCGGATTTGTACCGTAGGAATTGTCATTGTGCCAGAGGAAATAGATACGTTGAGTCCCTGTATGGGTGGCATCCAAGACATAATTGTAATGGGTCCATTGCTCATTCATCGCAATTCTTTCAAGCGATGTGGCATCTGTCGGCACGGCGGAGCCAGAGGGTATGGCCGGCGGTCCGACGTATGTCATCAAATAGTCATAATATGTCGTCGAATAGTCAGGATTGTTCTCACCTATACCTTTGAAATCGAAGGAGAGGTAGGTGGATGTGCTTCCAGGTGGGATGTAAACATCAGTATAAGCCCACACATTTGAAGCGACAGAGATGTCGTAAACATTACTGAGCCCGCCGTCAGATGAGACATATAAGGTACCGTTGTAGGGACTTTCGCTATGGCGGCCGGCATACCAATGGGTCATGTCTCTATTCTGTGGAATTATCCATGAGGAGATGGTCTCGGGAGTGTCGAAATCGCAGATGTAAAGGATCTGGTTGTTGGTGTAGAATATGTTGCTCTCACTCCAGATACTGCACGATGTGTCGCAATTCTGCCGTACTTTCCAGGAGTAGTGGGTATTGCTGTCGAGATTTTGCAGAATCAAGAAGGTGTCTGAAACATTGACGTACGTTTCGGTGCTGTCATCAAAAGAGCGGTAGGCTACGGTGTAGTCCGCACCTGCGCCGCCGAACCTCATCGTCCAAGAGAGTGTCGCACCATAGTTGTCTGCTTCCGAAATCAGGTTGATGGGTTCCCGGCAAGGCTGGGCTGTGATGGCAATATTGTCAATAGCCGCAGGCGGCTGGGTGGCGCTATAGGTGTTGTTCTGCCACAGGAGGTACAACCTTTGCAGCCCGCTATGTGTGGAATCCAGATGGAAGGAGAAATGCTGCCAATCGGGGATATTGTACAGACTGCCGCTTAACAATTCGGCATCCGCGGGCGTGAAACTTTCGAACATCACTTCTGGTCGGCCGAGATATACTCTGGCGTAATGATAGGCGCTTCCGCTCCCCCGGAAGTCAAACGAGATTTCGTATTCATCGTTGCCGGACGGGAAATAGAGATCCCTGTAAAGCCAGTCCGTTGAGACCGTTGTATTGGTGTAGGTATTGGTCTCGCCATTGTCGGAGGAGACATATAGTGCCGAATCGCCGTCAAGGACGGCCGCTGTTCCTACCACCCATTCATTGTCTCCGCCCAAGTGCAAATGAGACCATGCGCTGTTCTCCGCGGCTTCCTCGAAACCACATTCATAAGGGAGGTCGGCATACGTTGTCTGTGTGGTGGCGAAGCAGACACTGTTGCTCCATAGGCTGTGTTCAATGTCAGAGCAGTTGGCCCGTACCCGCCAATAGTAGTAAGTGTCGGGTTGCAAACCAGTGATTTGGACAGTCGTATCGTCACTGTTTACTTCGGTGAAAACGGTGTCGTTCAGGAGTCTGTAGGCAACGGTATAGCTCGCCGGCAGCGCGTTCGCATCGCCCGGTGTCCATCCCAGTGTGGCTGTGGTGGCGGTAGTAACGACCGTCACAGGATGGGTCGGAATGGCACAATCGGACACTTGCGCGGTGATGTTGTCGAATGCCGCCCCCGGGTTCAATCCGTACAAATCGTTGCAACGCCATTGGAAGTATATCCGTTGCAGTCCTGTATGAGTGGAATCCACTTCAAAACTGAAGTGGGTCCATGTCGGGACCATACAGAGGTCTCCGCTAATCTGTTCGGCATCGGCGGGTGCGTTGACGCCAGAGGGCGTGGTTGGTGGCCCGATATAGAATCGTGCAAAGTCAGCCCCGGACTGTCCCAATCCTCTATAGTCGAACGAAATCTGATACTTGGACGTATTGCCAGCCAGACAAATGTCGCGGTAAGCCCACAAATAGGCTGAAGCATAGTAATTGTAATTTCCATGACCTAACCACGCAGATGCAACATGCAGTGTGGAATTCCCGTTGTCCATGGGTGCCGCACCAATCGCCCAGTAATTCCACTCACTGGAAACATCATACGTCCAATGTGCTATTTCATCCGCGTCCTCAAAGTCACAAGAATAGGGCAACAACGGCATCGTATTGAATGAATGTTCCGAACTCCATTCACCGTAAACCCCGTTGCATTGGGCGCGGACTTTCCAGAAGTAAGGCACATCGGGATGGAGATTTGAAATCACAACGGAAGTGTCCTGAAGCTCAATTTCACTATAGGAAGAGTCGCTCTGCATCTTATAGGCCACTTGATAAGAGGGGCTACCTACGCCATTCCATGATATCTGTGCAGCATTCGGGAGTACCAGTATGGAGGCAAGGGAAGTTGGAGGCGGACACACGGATGCCTCCACGGCAAGGTTGTCCACCGCACCGGCGTTGTTAGGAAATGCGCCACGCGACCTCTTGAAGAAGAGGCGGTTAAAGCCCGTATAGGAAGAATCGACCGCAATGCGTTGGTGCTGCCAATAGTCGGAAGTGGGAACGGTAGCAGTAAGCACGGGGTGGGATGCCGGATTCTCCAGCGACTGTAATTGTACGGAAGAGCCCATGCCAAGATAATCAAATGTGATCTGATATTCCGTTTCACCCGGTGCGATGTAGATGTCCCTATAGATACCGATAACGTCATTGGCATATGTGGTTGCACTGGCGTTGGTGACACCATTGTCGTTGGAAACGTAGAGCGAGTAGGTGCTGTCGCAACTCACAGCATTGCCAATCACCCATTTGTCCGACTCCTGCGAAACGGAAGAGACATGCCACCCTATCCAATCCGATTCGTCCTCAAAGCCAGTGTAGAAGGGGGTGCTGACAGCGGTGTAGAACGTCGCCTCGTCGCTCCATGCACTCATTTCATCATTGGCGGCCACGGCTCGCACTTTCCAGTAATAAACGGTTTGTGGTGTAAGCATTGTAATCTGGCCCACGCTATCTGTAAATGTGATGATGGTATAGGTGGCTTCTTCCGCCTTTCGGTAAGCCAGCTGGTAGGAGGCCGGCGTGTGGCGATTGCCCGAGTTCCATGCGAGCACGGCAGAATTATGTCTGATATTCGATGATGTCAAAGCGTACGGACGCCCGACCATCACCCCCGTAAACGTAAGGTCGTCCACGGCACAGGAGCCTTTTGCCACATCGTTACTGGGTTTCTTCCATTCGAGAATGAGGCGCTGTATGCCGCTGTGTGTCCGGTTGACCGCCATGCTGATGGGATGCCACAGCGTGTCGGTGAACGTAACTTGTCCCACTCGATTCCCTGCTGACGGAGCTGCAAAAGCGGGTGTGGCAGGGGTGGTCACATAGACCGAAATATCCGTCTGTGTTGTGGTGTCAAACGTCTTGAAATCAAAGGTTAACAGATATTCAGAATAGGTCGTGTCGAATAGGAAATCCTGGTACAGATAGGCAGTGGCGGTGCCGGGATTAGTGGTCTGGTAGGTTTCTCCATTATCATTGGAAATGTAGCTGGCATACTGGCCGTTGTGCTGTACCGCGCTCCCGATGCACCATTTATGGTTTGATGAGATGGGGGAAGTGGCCCATCGGACATTCACCAGTGAATCCTCAAAATCGCAGGTGTAGGGCATCGTGGTCAGCAGTTGGTAGGTCGTAAAATTCTGTCCGGAGCTCCATACGCTGTGTTCATCGTTGGAGCAATTTAACCTCACTTGCCACATGTATTCGGTCAGCGGCTGCAAGCCTGTGAGTGTCAGTTCTGTGCCCGGAGCTTCCACGAATGTATAGACGGAATCTGTAATGGTTTTGTATGCGACGGTGTAACTCTCGGGCGAACCGATAGCAGCATCTTGCCACGTAAGCTGCACCGTAGTGTCAGCCACCGTATAGGCCAGCTGCAATGGGCGTGAGCATTGCGTGCCTGAAACGGCGATGTTGTCTATGGCAATGGCGGGTGGCCGGAGGTTGGCGTTGTAATGGTTCTGCCATACGAAGAATAGTCGCTTGTGTCCAGCAAACGTACTGTCAAGATAATATTCGAAATGTCTCCATGCCGTGGTGTTGTAGCCTCCGGTGGGGTCTATGGCGTCGTCTATTAGCACCATGGAGTCGGCAGCCGCACTGTCGGTCGGATTGACAGGCGCACCCATGAACACTTGGGCGAAAGCATAGCCCGGGATACCGCACACTTTGGCGTCAAATGAGAGCTCATAGCCGGAGTATTGCGGGTCGAGATAGAGGTCCCTGTAGGTCCACAACGGGGATCCCTCTGAATTGATATAGGAATTGTTCGAACCGTTTGCCGCCGTGGTAATATACAACGATGTACTGCTACTGTTGTAGGTGGTATGCCCGATATACCAACGGTTCTTGTTGTTCCCTGAAATCACCGGAACGTTCCATGCCAGGTTCTCGGTGGCATCTTCAAAATCACAGGTATAAGGGATGGGATGAACCCAAATCACATCCGTCTGAAAAGAGACCGCAGTGCACCAGTCTGTGGCGAAAGAGTCGTCATAGAGCGTTTTCACACGCCAATAGTAGGTGGTGTTCGGCGTCAGTCCCGTAAGTGTGACAGCGGTTGTATCATACACAGTGAACACCGTGTAATCGTAGTCCCCCGCAGTCTTGTAACCCACCTCGTAGCCCATTGGGGAATCCACACAGTTGTACTGCCAAGAAATAGTGGCGGAGGTGTCTGTGATGTCCGTGGTAGTCAGCGTGTGCGCCACCAGACAAGGGACGCCCTCGATGGAAATGTCGTCAATGGAGGCAGCAGGCTTGCCGCTGTTGGGATAGAAAGCTGTTCGCCAGTCGAAATAGAGACGATAGGTTCCCGGTGTCGCCACGCTGAAGGAGTAGCTATGTGTCATCCAGACACTGTCTTGAGGCAAAGATTGGTTGTCACTCAAGCGTACAGAACCATCGGGTTGGAGTACGGGCGGAACGGCATTGAAGAGGGTGGCAGGAGCCCCCCAATATGCTGTATAATGCTCATAACCACGGTGTTTAAAGGTGATATGGTATTGGGGATACAATGTATCTATTAAAAATTCCCGATAAGCCCAGGCCGGATAATTGGTGCCAAAGCCGTAGGTGAGGTTTGTGGCACCGCCGTTACTTGACACATACAAAGAATGGGATTCGCTACAGGAGATGTACGTTCCTGTGTACCATCTGTTTGCTTCCGCATCGGGATTGATAGGCAGGCACCAGTTCACATTCTCTGTGGAATCCTCAAAATTGCAGTAATAAGGGATGGTCGCCAGTCGCCGATGCGTGGTGAAGGAGCTCTCCAAACTCCAGTCGCTGGACAACGTGTCGGAACAGACGGCCTGTACTTTCCATAAATAGGTCGTGATAGGATGAAGATCCGTCAGCGTGAGGAAGGTGTCGTTGACGGCAACCTCCGTGTATTCCGTTTCGGTATTGCTGCGATAGGCCACCACGTACTGGTCGGCACTACCGAGAATGCCAGGTTTCCATGAAAGTGTTGCCGATTCGACGGCTATGTCGGAAACCTCCAAAAATTCGGGATAGGAACAGAGCCCATCCTGACAGGTGAAGGTCAGCTTGGGAAGGAAGTCCGCTGTATAGGGTGCATAGTATGTACCCACTTGGTTAAGAGACATAATGTCGGATTGGGTTTGCCCATAATAAGACTCACCCCGATACGTATCGGAACTCCCCGCCTTGATGACTTCGACCAAAAGATTACCGCCATTATATAGAAAAGGAGTATCCAAGGGTATGCGTATAATATCGCTTACAAAATATGCTGAAAATGGGCCGGACCACACAACAGAAGTATTGGCGTCTATCATCCCGTTATTAAGGTTTTCGTCCGTGGTAATTCCTAATCGGATGGTCTGTACCCGAGAATCCAGCCATGTGCCTTGGGCAGCCACCATATACCATGTCAGAGTGGTGATATACTTGCCTTGCAATTCGGTAAGCATCGAAGATGGATATATGGATTGCGAATGTTGTGATTGATTCCAATGGTAACCTGATAACGGGAAATAGGGGAGTTGGGTCGTTCCGTCAGCTACAGTAATATCTTGGGCATCAACGCTATAAAAGGAATATAATCCAATAATAGCAAGAAACAAAGCTATTTTTTTCATATTGAATATTTTAGATGTATTTCTATTATAAATCATTTCTCACACATCGTACAGGAAAAGCACGATCGTAGTAATAAGTGTCATAATCCAGAGTTGGGCTGTTATATGAAATCTTGAAAACATGAGCATAGCTATAGTATGGGGTGGAGTTGAACGTGTAATGACAGCTCCGACTCCACAGGTAGGCTATTTGGTTCGCATGGAAGGGATTGCTAATATATCCTCCGGCTGCAATCGCAGAAAATCCAGTGAGATTGTTGTTGGATGGATAGGCTCCGGGGGAACAGTTCACTGTTGAAGAGTTCCACTGCGAAATATCCGCAAGGGCCTTGCCCACATAGGTGCTGTCGCCTCCACAGGCATAATGGGTGCCCGTATAACTTTTCAACGTCATCCACTCGGCATCATCAGGAATATGCCAGCCGTCGGGGCAGACACCTTGCGGGTCAATCTCCGTGGTAGAGGATCTTTTGGTCAGGGCTTTCCAGTTGTAGCCATATCCGTATAAGGGAGTCAAATTAGCATCGTATGTAAGACGGTAATAGTAAGGATCATACTTGGAAGACAGGCTCGCGCCCGGTTGCCCATTAGGGATGGCAGAACCGTCCGGGAAGTGCGAAGTGTATAGGTTTGACCGCATCCAACATTGTGCTCCCACCTGTACGGTGTTATAGACATGTCCATCCCAGTCGGTCAGTGTGGGAGTGCCTACGCAGGGCTGCCCGTCTTCAGCCACGGTCAGCAGCACATAGTCATCGCTGTACATAAGAGTTCCATTTGAAATGCAATGCCCGCGCAAATAGTAGGTGGAGGCACGCTCAAGGTCACCGATATGGGTATCAAATGTATTTACGGCATTCACCGCGGGGAACTCCAGGTCTGACAAATCCGGCTGCGGAAGGGTGTCCATACAAAGCCCGCGACTATCAATGGCCGCAGTGCTGTCGCAGACAATGGTGACTCTTATGGTGGCGTAATCGTGGTCAAGATGCACTAACGAAACGTGTACGGAGGTGGGCATCGTGTCCGGCTCAAACGAGAGGGTGTTGCCGTAAACAGTCCCTACCGAATTTGTGGCGTAAGGACGCACATAACAGACAGAGTCGTGGATACCGCCGATAATCCGGCTGAATGTGCCTGCAGCCCCGTCCCATTCGACATGGCTGTCCGTAATTGTGGGATGAATGGAAGCGGCCCAGCAAAGTCCGACCACCGTGGCAGTGTCGCCGCCGTCGGACAGTAGCGTGCCACGACAGGTAGCGTACGAAGAGCCTATGTCGGTGATGGTGTCCAAAGCCACTTCCGGCAAAACAGCCGCTGTAGTAAATTCAAGCAGCGCTCCGTAACTGGTGCCTCGCTCGTTCGTGGCGTATGCTATCACATAGTATTGGGTGGCGAACGCAAGCCCCGTCAATGAAGAACTAAAGGTATCAATGACTGAAGGAGTTACGAAACAACTATCGGCAAGTAGTGTCGGCGCTCCCCAGCAAAAGCCCCTCTCCAAAATGGGCAGGCCGCCATCGTCCACGACAAAGCCCCCTAATAGAGCGGATGTGTCGGTGATGGCTGTGACTGAGTCGGTTACAACGGTCGGGGCCTGATATGCCCCAGAAGTGAAGTGTACGGACTCGCCGTATACTGTGCCGCAAGGCGTGGTGGCGTAGGCACGATAGTAGTAGTCCGTTTCCGGAGTTAGGTCCGACAACGTGACACTGAAGACACCCGCTCCCTCCCCTGATGGGATGTATCCCTCGATGAGAGTGGGGGCCGGAAGCGTGTCCCAACAAATGCCACGTTCCACCACAGGAGAAAATCCCTCCCATACGATCTCACCGCTGCATACGGCCGAGGTGCGCGTGATGGAAGCCACATCTCCCGTCACCACGTATGGACTGTCGGCGGAGGACACCCACGCGCAATTGTCAAACGTCAAAGACACGGGCCCGTTCGGCAAAGTGTTGATTTCCACAGTGTCACTTGTTTGAAAAACATCGCCCGACCGGCGGAATCCAACGATGTGCAAAAGGTCACCCTCTTCGTATCCGCCGCTGCGGACGGATTTTAAAGCATTGTTCCATGCGATTGCCCCGTCGTAAGCGATGCGACAATCTCCACCCATACCATTGTTCACCATCTTGATGGCAGCTTCTTCATGGGATGTCCAAACCTTCAATACATACTGTTGCGGCGGGCTCAGCCAAACCCGGAAAGCATGGGCGCCCGGCTGAAGGCGAAGCGACTTGTGCGTCACCCGCCGTCCCGCCATATCGAACACCTCAACGACGGTATTATCCTCGTAAGGGATGGTGATTATGAAATCCGTCGTCCCGTCAAAAGGGTTTGGCGTGTTCTGCGACAAAAAAAGTCCCTTCGCCCGATAATAATCTTCCACACCTTCTTCCTCTTCTTCGCCCCCTGCTTCCGGCAAAATAAAGATAGTATCAGGATAAAATATCGTGTCGATCCAACCTTGGGTGAGATCCTCAATGATGGCATGGTGCAACTGCACATAACCGCCAAAATTGTCGCACCCCGTCAGAATTATATTCTGTTGGGCCTCCGCCCGAAAGCAACAAAACCACCCAATCAGAACAAAAAGCAGTATGCTCTTTTTCATAATAGCAATGTTTGAAAAAACAATGCTGCAAACGTACATATTTTTTTGTAATTTTCAAAACATACGTTGCAAAATATTGTTAAATTGAGGGTAATTTGTTGAAAATCAATATGATATAAATCAACAACCTAATACAATCGTATAATTCTCCCGGTTTGGCATAGGGTATAAACAACGTAGAGACGATGTGCACATCGTCTCTACAAAATATTTCGTCACCAATAACGGTTTTATTCCTTCTTCACCGACATGGAATGCAAAATCAGGTAGGCACAAAGGGCCACGTACATCACGATGGCGGCAATGCCTGCCCACGGTGACTTTACGTACACTTCGGGCATGGAGAGATCAGTTCCGGTGGAGGCCAGAATGGCGCTGATGACACCGAATATGGCCGCACCTGCCAGCAAACCGGATGCCAGCAACGTGCCCTTGTCCTTACGCAGTTTGTTGATTTCCTCGTCCTTGCTGCGGCTGCCGACATACCATGCGATGGCACCGCCCACCAGTAAGGGGATATTCAGCTGCAACGGAATGAACATACCGAGCGAGAAGGCCAGTGCCGGGATGCCGATTCGATCCAACAGAAGTGCGATAACTGCACCGACAATGTACAAAATCCACGGCGCACCCTGTCCCGACATCAACGGCTCGACGATGGCCGCCATGGCGTTGGCCTGCGGGGCCACCAAGCCGCCGTTGTTGGCATCGTAGCCGTAAGTCTTTGACAACAGGATGATGACGGCACCCACCGTGAGGGCGGAAACCAACGTGCCCACAAACTTGAAAGCCTGCTGTTTGTACGGAGAGGAACCGATCCAGTAACCGATTTTCAGGTCGGTGATGAAGCCGCCCGCCATTGCCAGCGCCGAGCAGACGATACCGCCGACAATCAGCGCGGTGACCATACCGGCGGTGCCTTTCAGACCGACGGCGGCCAGAATGAAGGAGGAGAGGATCAGCGTCATCATCGTCATGCCCGACACGGGGTTGCTGCCCACCGTGGCAATAGCCGTGGCCGCCACCGTGGTGAACAGGAAGGCGAAGATGAAGACAATCAGCAGTCCCACAATTACTTGAGTGATGTTCATCTGCAAACCGCCGAAGGCGAAGAAGATGCCCATCAGCACCAGCAGTCCGATAAAACCGAAGAGGATGATCTTCATGGAGATGTCGCGTTGGGTACGGAGCACCTGCTGCTGCGGGTTGTCGGCAGAGGCTTTGTTGCCCTTGAAGATCGTGCCCATCGAGGTTTTGATGACACCGGCGGACTTGATTACGCCGAGGATACCGGCCATGGCGATGCCGCCGATACCGATCAGGCGGGCATATCCCTTGTAGATGAGGTCGGGATCCATCGTGCTCATCATGGTGCCGTCAGCGGCGACGCCGTAGCTGCCGAGCAGCGGCACAATCACCCACCACGACAGGAACGAACCGGCACAGATGATCGTAGCATACTTCAAACCAATAAGATAGCCTGTTCCCAGCAGGATGCCGGTGCCGCTCATATTGAAGACGAACTTGTGGTCCATTGCCAGACGCTCGCCCCAGCCGGTCATGCGGGTGGAGATGTTTTCAGCCCAGAAATGGAAGGTGGTCATAAAGAAATCGTAAAGACCGCCAATCAAACCGCTGATGAGCAAAAGTTTGAGCTGGCTGCCGCCTTTCGCGCCGGAGACGAGAATTTCGGTGGTTGCCGTCGCTTCGGGGAAGGGGTACTTGCCGTGCATGTCGGAAACAAAATACTTGCGGAATGGGATGAGGAAGAGGATACCGAGGAAGCCGCCGAGCTGGGAGGCTAGGAAAATCTGGAAGAAGTTGACATTCAGT
>JAEEQA010000125.1 GCA_016285085.1 Bacteroidales bacterium | reverse complement strand
CCTCCAGCCACGCCCCCTCGAAGGGGAGTGTCTCGTAACTCTTCCGGCAGATGTCCGTCACTGATAATGCCTTTCTCATAGTCCTTATGCGTTGCGGTTGGCCTTCATCAGTTCGTCATAGATGCGGCGCGGCGAGCAGTCGCACTGTGCAATCAGCTGCTGGATGTTCACCCCGTCGCCGGCGTTGGCCTTGGCGATGAGGGCGGCGTGCAGCCGTTTGAACTCTTTCGTCTCCTGTTCGCTCTCCGGAGTAGCACGCTGGTAGCGGCTGCCGTAGCGTGAGAAAATCTCCTCGTAACCCACCTTCTTGTACTCAATGCTCCGGCGGATCTTTTCCTTCAGACCGTCAGCGCCCATCATGTACCAGCCGCAGCAACGCTCGGTGGCATTCCACAGGGCTTTCAGTTCCAGGAAGGCGGCATAGTCGAGGTCTCCGGCTTCGTCCAGTATCACCAGCGGACGGGGCAGGCTCCGCAGATAAAACACCAAATCCGCGTACACGTCGTTATAGGTTCCGACGCTGCCCACCCCGAACTCTCTGGCGATTTGGCGAATAAGTCTCTGTTTGGTCTTCACTTGCGAACAGTCGATATACACCGCGTTGGTGTGGTTGCGCACGTAGCAGCGGGCGGTATAGGTCTTGCCGATGTCGGCCACGTCGCACAGCATCCGGCTGCTGCCGTTTTCCTGGCAGAACTGGAGCTGGCCCGTCACAAACTCATACATGGGAGTCTTGGCAGTCTTCCACTCCGGAAGCGCATTCAGCGTCACCTCCAGCTTGCGGGCGATACTGATCCAGTTGCTGTCGCTCAGCACCCGCTCCAAGTCACCGCGCATCACACGGCTGTACTGGCTGCTGCTGATTCCCAATGCCACGGCGAATTTCGCGTCGCTGGCGTAGTGCGGACGGCGTTCCTTCATCGCCTCCACCACTTTCTCTTTGATTTCCTTACTGATGTTCATTTTATTGGTGTTTTAAGTGTTTTGAATTGTCGTTTCTACAGGCTTTCAATGGCGTACTCGGCATAGTCGGCCACTGCGTACCGCTCCATCAGCGCCTCGATGTCGTCACCCGCCGGCGCGGGGGAGGCGCTGTGGGCATCCTCCCCGTTGTCAGCAGGGCCTTGCAGGGTTTCTCCGAGGCTTCCCGTGTTTGGCATTTGCGAGGCCGCCTCCGGCAGTTCTGCCGGAAGTATGTTGATGGCTGATATGTTGCTTTTGCCTTTCTTTACGAAACTGTCAAATTGGCTGATATACTTGCTCTGTGCGGTCATGGCGGCGGTGTCGGCCTCCGTCCACTCGGCCTTTGCCGTGGTGAAGGTGGCAATCTGAGCCGCCCTGCCCACATACTGGCCGTTCTGGTAAAGGAACAGCTCGCCGATGCAGCCGCTTTCATCCTCAAGCCAGTAGGCCTCCACACCGTAGTTGCCCGGTTTCAGCCGTTTCAGTGCCGTAAGGTCTTCCAACTGGTAGTCAGCATACTGCACCTGCACATATTGGTTGCGCTGCACGGTGGTGTCGGTACGGTGTCCAATGTAGCGGAGCAGCACGGCACGGTTCATCGGCGACAGATCCGGATTGAGATTCTCCATGAACACCTCCATCCGGGTCTTTCCGGGATAGCGTTTCTGGTCGCGGTGCAGGCCGTTGTTGTATGCCTCGATCATCTTCAGATCGTCGGCCACCAGCTGCTCGTAGCTGTAAGTCCTCTCCTTGATTTCGTAGCGGTCGGTCTGCTCGTTGTAGAAACGCTCGCCCTCCGTCTGGTTGACGGCAAGACGTGAATACCAGCGGCCAATGCCGTCCTGATAGCGTTTCTCGTAACCATATTTCTTCTGCCGGTTGAACTGCTCGGCATGTTTCTCCTGCGAGTTCGTAGGGGCACACCAGCGAACAAACGGGAACACGTTGCCCGCCCGCATCAAGTCATTCTCGAATTGGTTCACCAAGTGGTTTTCCACCTCCATTTCCAAAGGCAGTCCCAGACCGCGCCTGTCGAGGAAGCGGAACATGTCGCGCAGGCAGTTGATGTACAGGTCGGTGTTCTTTTTCCGGCTGTAGGCTGCGCCGATCAGCACGCCACTGCACACGTCGTAAGCGTAGTAGGCCTTCACGCGGTTGCCGTCGTGCATCTTGCGAGGCAGGTCACGGTCATCGAGACTCACCTTGCTGAGGCTGAACATTGCGTTGTGGCGGTGATAATGCGGACGGCTCAAAGCACCGAACTTGTGGTAGCTCATCCGTATGCTGTCAATCAGCATCTTGTTTTCGGGTGCATTCACAATGTTCCACACTGTGCTCTCGCTGATGGCGAGGGGCGCACCCTGTGCGTCGGTGAAGTCGCGGCGGTCGAACACCAATCCGGTGCGTCCGTCCACCACGTCGATGGATCCGGCAAGGAACTGCATGTACTGTGCGTGTACCCAGTCGGCGTATGGGTTGTTTTTCTGGCAGTAGAGCGAAAGGATCATCCACTTCACCTCTTCGGTCACCTTTCGCGAATGTTGGTTGCAGTAGTTCTTATGTATCAGGCTTTCGTAGTCCGGAGTGCCGCCGTTGAAATAGGCGTTGTAACGCTCTCGCAGTCTGCGCTCGTTGGAGGGGAGGGTGTGGGGGAAACGCTCCTTGCTCACACCGTTCACATCGGCACAAACGCTGGCGAAAAGTCCCGATTTGCGGTTACCGCTAACGTTGCAGGCGTCACGACGCCCTTTGCGCATGACCAGCATTTCGCGCACCGCGTTCAGCACGATGGCGTTGTTGTAGTATTCAGTTTGCACAGCGGCGGGCAATGGTCTGCCATCGGCCAGTTGGTAGTCGGCATAGAAGCTGCGAGCGGCGGCATCCTCGCGTATCAGACTCTCAAACACGGAAACCTTAGCTGTGCCATCATTATCGCGGCTGCTTTCGCCACGATCCGTCAATACCCTGTCCACCTTGGTCTTCAGGTTCACCGGCAGACTGTCGTAGGCAACCACCGCCGGAATGCCCGGCGCAGATCTGTGCAGCACCTCAATACGCTTGCGTGTCACGCTCTTGTCGTATGCGCTGCGGCTCATCAGCCCGTTGTCCCAAAGGAACGAAGCCTCAAAACCCATCCGGCCGCTATATGATACCAATGTATTCATCATCCGTCTCAATTTACTTATTCATATATGGCCACACCGCCGTACTCCTTCACGGCCACTGCTCTGATATTGCGTGCCGTGTCACTGTCGCCCTTTCCATTCAGCACGTTGCTCACCCACACGGGAGTCACGCCAAACCTCCGTGCCAGCATCACTCCGGTGCCTTTTTTCGTCCAAACTTTTTTCGGTGATTTTCCCATCGTAACTTGTATTTGATTTTTTCGTATTTTTGAAGCCAGTTTTATTATTAAACTGCGCTGCAAAATTAGAAAAAAATCTAAATATAAAACAATTTTTGAGAAAAAAATCTACTTTTCTATGGATACAAAGGATAACTTGTTGATTTTCATAAAAGAAAAAAATCTTTCAAAGACGGATTTTTACAGAATAACGGGGCTTTCAAATGGCTTTTTGGATAAGAAAGGCAGTGTTACATCGGCAAATTTAGAAACGATTCTCAAGTTTTTTCCCGAACTTTCTGCAGATTGGTTGATAACCGGCAAGGGACCGATGTATCGTAGCGACCTTCCTGTGGCGCACCCCGCCACGGAGCCGGGCACAGGCATCCCGCTCATCCCCATCAACGCGATGGCTGGCGCATTTACAGACAGCCAGGTAGTGCTGGAGTTGGAGTGCGAACGCTATGTGGTGCCCGTATTCAAAGAAGCCGAGTTCCTCATCACCGTCAAAGGATCCTCGATGATACCCAAGTACAACAGCGGCGACATCGTGGCCTGCAAGCGTATGCCTTTGGACACCTTCTTCCAGTGGAACAAAGTATATGTGCTCGACACCGAGCAGGGGCCGCTCATCAAGCGCGTGAAGAAGGGCACCACCGATGAAACGCTCACCATCTTCAGCGACAATCCCAAGTACGAACCCTTCGAGCTGCCACGCACCAAGATCTACCACATCGCGCTGGTGGTCGGT
>JAEEQA010000005.1 GCA_016285085.1 Bacteroidales bacterium | reverse complement strand
TGATTTGGAAATCCAGAACTGCGACGATGTGAACGACTGTGTGGCCACGGCCATCGCGGACGGCAACTCCGAGATCAACCGCGCCATCGACACGGTGGTGCTCAACAACATCGGCGATGCCATAGCAGACGGCAACTCCGGCATCAACCGCGCCATAGATACCGTGGTGGCGAACATCGTCCACGACAGCATCGTTTACATCATCAATAACAATATCAGCGAGCAGATCCACGACAGCCTTGCGAATGCGCTGAGTGGCTTGGAAATCCAG
Organism: Bacteroidales bacterium; assembly: GCA_016285085.1. GTDB lineage: Bacteria > Bacteroidota > Bacteroidia > Bacteroidales > WCHB1-69 > UBA1756. The sequence continues at coordinate 68,859 of JAEEQA010000005.1, read as the reverse complement.
AACTGCGACGATGTGAACGACTGTGTGGCCACGGCCATTGCAGACGGCAACTCTGAAATCAACCGCGCCATCGACACCGTGGTGCTCAACAACATTCCGACGAATGTGAGCGATTTCAATAACGATGCCAACTATGTATCCACCACCGATCTTTGCACTACTATTGAGACCAACTGCACCAATGTGGTACTGAAGAATGGCGACAATGATTTTACGGGCGCCAATAATTTCACGGGAGGCTCCATCACCGTACCCAACGCCATCTCGTCCGACCTCGCCACGGCATTGGCTGACAGCTGCACACAGAATGCTGTAAGCCTGTGTGACCTCTTCGTCGTGTTCGACAGCCTGAGTCGCAGCATACAGGAACTTTTCAACGAAGTCACAGCCCTCAAGTCCGCCGTACCGCCCACGGCCAACGCACCTACGGTGAGCAATGTAACAGCCACCTCTATGAACGTGAAAGCCAATGCCACTTCCGAAGGTGCACCCATCACCTCCTATGAGTTCTGCATTTCCACCAACAGTGATATGAGCGGTAGCACCTGCCAGACTGTGCCGGCCTCTGATGCCGACAACTACACCTTCACGGGTCTCACGGGCAATACCATCTACTATGTGCAGTACAAGGCCACCAACGTGGCGGGTACCGCTACCTCCCCGTCAGTCCAGCAGCGCACGCCCGCGCACGCTCCCACCGCCGATGTGGCTCCCCTCACTCCCACCAAGCCCGCCGGTTTCAAAGTGGATGTGACCAACATCGACCCGAAAGAGAAGACGGACAACACCACCGTACAGGTGTGCTACGTGGCGAAAGGTTCGGGCGAGTGCCCCGACAAGGAATCCTCCAGCTACACCTGCGCCGCTCCGCAAGTTGTGGCAACACCTACTGAAACCGAGAATATACAGACTATCTCTGGCCTTACCCCCTCCACCGAATATTGCGCCATTGTGAAGGTGAGCAACGGCGACAGCACCACCATCTATGGACCCTATACCGTGACCACCGGCGCGGATGTCACGATGACGGTCACGAGAGACCCCTCCACCGCTACGGTGAGCCTCTGCGGAGACTCCACGGCGGATGTGACTTTCACCGCCACAATTACTGGCGACAACGCCAGCGACTTCACCTATGCGTGGAGCAACGGCACCAGCACCACCAGCAAGGACACTGTGGCACTTGCGGCGGGCACCCATACCATTACCGTTACTGCCACGCACACCACCGAAGGCTATACGGTGACGGGCACGGCTTCCGTAACCATAGCCAGCGGCGGCACGGCCGTGTCTCTCGGCCTGTGCGAGAAGGACGGTGTTGTGACCGTGAGGACCGTGGGCGGCAGCCCCAACAGCATTGACTGGGGTGACGGAAGCATGCCATACAGCGGCACGGTGACCGCAAACAGCACCAGCAACACTTACACCGCCAGCGGCATCTACGACATTGTCGCCACCAACTCTTCCGGCTGCAGGGCCAAAGTGACGATGCCGGTGAACGTTCCCGGCTCCACGGCGGCCGACCGCACGGTGAAGCCCTGCGATGTCGGCAGCCACGCGGCACAAACCGGCAGTGCCTACACGGGCAACGGCCATAGCGGCGCAAACCACGGCTTGGAGACCGTCAACGGTTCCGGCAAAATCACCTCGGTGACGGACTACGACGGAAACGCTTATCCCGTTGTTCAGATTGGCAGCCAGTGCTGGCTGGCCGAGAACCTGCGGGTGTCGCACTCGCCCAAGACAGGGAGCAACCTTGTGGTCACTGCTGTTAATTCCTACGGCAGCAAGATGGCCGCGTGGTACAGTAACGACCAGTCCACCTACGAGGCCAAACGTTACGGTCTCTTCTACAACTGGTGTGCGGCCATGGACACGGCCAACCCGGGAGCCTATGTGGAAGTGGCCTATGGTTCATACAACAACAATTCTTTTAACTTCAATCCTTCCGGCAACCATCAAGGTGTCTGTCCTATTGGTTGGCATGTGCCCACCGATGTGGAGTGGAACGCGATGGAGAGTCAAGTGAGCGGTTCGGATTGGCAGGCAAGCTATGAAACAGCAAGTGTTACCTATCGCGGCAGTCATGCGGGCAAGCTCTCCACGGGCTGTGACTGGTCAAGCAGCAGCACGGAGAATGCTGCCGGCAACTATGCCAATGCGGAACGCAATGAATCCGGTTTTTCCGCCGTGCCTGCTGGCATCTTCACCACCTTCTTCGGCTACGCGGGCAACGGCGCCTACTTCTGGTCTTCCTCGCAGTACACCAACACCAGTGGCAGCGTGTGGATGCGGGGCTTGAACTACAACAACGCAGGCATGGCCCGGAACTCCAACCCCAAGGACTTCGGGTTATCCGTCCGTTGTGTGCGAGATTAGCGGGATGGGGGAAAATCAGATATGAAAATGTTGCAGATACGTTCGCATAACGCATCTGCAACAACCATGGCCAACAGCTATAAATATTCCGGTATTCTCGTCATAATAGGTTTTGCAGAGCCTCCTACCAGCGAGAAACCGGAATTTTGTGAATGGGTATAGATAGGGATTGTGAGGACGGGTTGCGGACATAGAAGTGGAGGAGCTATGTGGAGACACTATGAATTATATACAAATTAGAAGCAATAAATTCTAAGAGGCAAGATACTTCCATACTAAAATGAATTATTGATGAAAAAGTATTCGCTTTTCTTTCTTTTTGTTCTGTGCATTCTTACACTGAATGCACAGAACAATTGTCAGTTTCGTATCAATGCGATTACCGAACAGGGTACTTGCTACAACAACTGCAAAATCCAAATCAATCTTGTGGACAGCGCGGGACAGCCACTGGACATCTCCAGCACGGATTTGGAAGACGTGAAATACTACGTCATTGAAGAGCACTCTTCGGACACCAGCCTTTCCTTCTCAAATGAATTTTTCGTGAGAGCAAGCACCTATAAGGCGGGTGTACAGGCCGTCTGCAAGTATGTCCAGGGGGTAGGAGACACGATTTACACCCGTATCGACACCGCCACCACCGTGACCACCACCACCACTTACGTGACACCCTCTGCGTCATTCTTAACCAACATTCCGAAGAATGAAACAGCCTTTGGCACTGTACCCACGTTCGCATGCGAAAACACAGGGCGTGTACAATTGCTCATCAGAAACGGTGCACTCCCCTATCAGGTAGTCATCTGCGATGCGGGGTTGAATCCCATCGACACGGTGGTATTCACAGAAAGGATGTACACAGGAAGTAATGAACAGAGATATGACTATAAGGACTACTATTCCATTGACGGGTTAGGTGCAGGCCAGTACTCTTTCATTGTGTCGGACGGCTGCGGTTATGTAATGCCTATAGTCAATGGGCGTATCACTACCGTTGATTATCCCTATGTGGAAAAAGTGTGCTGGTACAACTATACGGGCAACAGTGCAGATTCAAACGTGATCAGGATATATCTGGAAATCTATGCTGACCCCGGGTTTTATTCAACCCGTATTCCGCAAAATATAGAATACCGCTTCATCTATCCTGAAATCGACGGTGTTGTCGACACCACGGAATGGAAGCACCCCGGCGGGCCATATCGTTATAGAGATCGCTACACATACAGCCAACACATTCAAACTGTGTCGTGTGATGTGTACGACACCGTATGGCGTGCGCGCAGCTATTGCGACCTCAGAGGTACAATAACATTAGAGACAAGAACGGTCGGATGCAATGGATACACCCACCAGATGACCCATTCATTCCAGAACAACATAGAGTCTCTGCGCCAAATGAAAGAAGATGTTTACGGAACAGATTCCACCATTGCTGTTGACAGTTATCAAGACTGCTTTATTGAAAAAGCTGCGGGAACGGTATCCTATGTGAGCATGCAGGCGGTACGTGCCGGTACAACCAATGGTTTGACACATATCGTTGCACCGTCCAACAGTTGCACCGCTGGTGCCAGTTCTTACCGCAGAGAATATTACACAGGCGCCCTCAGCTGGCTATGTACAACCGCTGACGGGGACACCGTTAAAACGGGGACCTACTATGATAAAAGGATCAGTACCCGTGAATATTATCCTTTGATAGTCACCCGCGAAGAAGCACTGGCATTCCTTGATACTGCAGAGAATATGACCCCGTACCTCTACTTTCAGCTTGTGGATAGCAAGAACTGCCCCGTGGCACGCGACAGCATTCGTTTTGATTTCAACCAAAGGATTACGACAACCGGAGGAGAGATGTCGGCGAGGGGAGCTATGAAATTCAGTCCTGTTTATGCAGGGATGCGATATTCTTGCTATAATTCCATCAAAGCTATGACGATAGATCCCATAATTACAGTTCCTATGCAATATAACGACGGTTATATGTTAGAACTGATTGAGAGTCCGTATGACAATTTTTACAATTTCACGGCACAATACAGCCACGCTGCACGAAGCTGGACCATTGCAAAGGAGCATCCGGAGTGCCTTTCCGAGATTATAACCAACCTTTCAAACCGTACAATTATACTCAGAGACTACGGACTTCCTTCAGGCTTCTATGTGTTCCGCAGCTCCTTCCCTGGCTGCACAGAGTCTGTAGTGGACACATTCCGTTATCTTAACGATTATGGTATCCGTATAATCCCGTCGGAAATGCCCAGCTATGAACTGACTAACCAATGCAGTGAACTGATTCTCCGCCCCCTTTCGGGTGAATTCATCATCCGCGAGCCCGTCCTGTTTAATGGCACCGAAAACGTACACAGGGACTCTGTTGACTATATTAGTCGGTATGGGGCACTGTACAAAATCGTTTCAGGACCTCCAGGAGGATATCCTTCAGGTCGCTTTTTTGCGCATAATATTGTTACCTTGACTCGTCCTGGAACCTATGTGGTAAGGATGTATGCCGATGAGTGCCCGTCGAGTGACTCTTACCACATAGACGATACTATCTACTTTTCCGGCGGAACCGTTGAACACGAATACGACATCGCCTATACCTGCAATGCAGCATCGACCGAGGGTTTCGTGCGTGTCAAGAGTATCAACGGAACCGCCCCCTACACCTACAACCTCTATTCCGGTCCCGACAAGACAGGCACCCTGCTCGCTTCCAACCAGACCGGACGGTTCGACAACGTGCCCGTCCGCAGCGGCCAGGTGGTAAGCGTGGAGAGCATTGACCAGTGCCTCGCCAGTTTCCATGTCAACACTACTGTCCATGACTTGGAGAACCTACACAAGTGCTGGCTTGGTGGAGGGGTGTATGCATCTGAAGAATGTGAAGGCACTCTTGTCCACCTGAATTCCCTGAATTTCGGGGATGACGTGATCTATCGGTGGGAAGGGCCTGACGGCTTTGCCAGCGCGGCACGCGACACCTCCTTGTTTTTGCAGAGGGGCGCATCCGGCGGCACCTACAAGGTGCAGTTTTCAGGCACAGGGTGCGGTATCGTCGAAGACAGCATTTCGATCCAAGTCAAACCCGCTCCGTCCGTGCATATCGCCGATGATGCCATAATATGCCCCGGCGACACAGTATCGCTCACCTACACGTCCAGCGGGGTCGGGGATGTACACTACACCATCGGACACCAGCAGCCTTCGGGAACCACCTTCCAGAACTATACCAACAGCAGCGGACACTCCTACGTTCCCTACTCTGAAGGAATCTTCTGGGTCCATAGTGTGCAGGACGACAACTGCACCTATACCATCCCGGAAGACACGGTGCATATTACACTGCGCACAAGGTATGCCTCCTCTTGTATGGTTTCCGCCCTTCACGACACTGTCTGCCAAGGGGATGACGCGACCGTCCATGCCCGCTCCTCCCTGACACCTCCTTATACATTGCACTGGTACAGAGACAATAATCACCAACAGTTATTGCGGTCGGATATCATCTCGTCAGCCACCGATTATGCAGACTTCCATTTCTTCGGCCTTACAGAAGACACTGCAGTTTATGTCACCGCCGAGAACAGTGAATACTGCGAATCCCATCCCCAGACCATTTTCTCGCAAATGAACATGGCAGCCGGAAACACTTCGATTGAATGCGGCAAATCGATATTGTTCCGCGACTCTGGCGGCAACGAGGGTGAATATCGCAACAATGAGAGTGTCAAACATACCTTCTTTTCCACAGATAACACTCCTATTACATTGATATTCAGTAGTTTTTCAGTAGAATCTCCTGACAAGCTGCTGGTCTATTCAGGCGACACCACTCATCCCGACTCACTGATTGCCGAACTGACGGGAAATCTGAACACCCGTCTGCCCGCGCCCATCGTATCCAACGGGAGCAGCATGACCCTGTGGTTCCTCTCCAATCTATATAGTACTTCAGCGGGATGGGACGCGCAAATCGGAAGTGACTTTGAAACAGTCAATGCGATAGCAAAGGCATTGGACAGTGTTAAAGTGGCAATTACTTCCCTCACTCCTGCACCTTTCCGCTACAACGGGGATGTCACCCTGCAGGCCGCCGCTTCGGGCGGGCGGGGTGTCCTCTATCAATACACATGGGAAACATCCACCGATGAAACGAACTGGATTCCTGCACTCACGGAAGCCACCGACACCTCCGAACTCCGGCTCGATCCTCTCACAGAAAGCTTGTATGTACGCGTGGCCGTTGCCGACCGTTCGCCCGACGCTTGCAATGAGAAAGATACCGCATACTACTACATTCCCGTTTCCGACATACGTCTCTCGCTGACACTTGAAATGGATCCGCCCCAACACTGCAGCGAAATCTATACTGGCAAGCTCACTGTCCGCAACGCTGGCACCGGAGCCGCAAGCGAAGTGTCTGTCCGATTGCGGCTTCCGCAGAACTGTGCCTTCAATGACACCTATCGCGGCATATACAACATCAGCAATATCGCTCCCGGCGACAGCGTCACCTTCCCCTTCAATATGAAACTTTCCTCGCTACCTACATCATACACCACCTACATTCCCAAAGCACAGATCTGGTCGTGCCTGTATGGGGATGCCGCAACGGATGTGGTCTATGGCGACTGGGACTGGAACGGAAACCCACGGCAGGCAGACGAGGACACGGCACAATTCTTCTCTTTCCCTTACTCCTACGCGCAACCGACCGTTATTCCCGACACCGTCTGCTATATGCAGACGGCAACCCTGTCGGCAAACCCCATCGCAGGAATATCCTTCCCACAATATTTCAATTGGTACGACGACACCCACAACCATCTCATTCAGTCGGACACACTTCATACAGCAGCGGAGATGGCACGGCTCTCCCTGCCTAATGTTTTGAACACCTTCACTTATTATGTGAAGGTGGACAATGACAGCAACTGCCTTCCTGAGACCACACCCGTCAAAGTGGTATATACGATGCCGTATCTGCCTCTTGTGACCACCACCAACGACTCCATCTGCTTCGGGAAATCTGCCACCATCTCTGCCTCTTCGGACATTGAACTCCCGCAGTATTACGAGTGGTGGAACGCCTCGCTTGACAGCGTGCTTCTTTGCGACACCGTATCCTCGGGAAACATATCCCTTCTGAATTTTGCCAGCCTGACAACGGACACCACACTCTATGTTTCCGTTTCAAACCGGACGACCTGCCCCTACCGGAAGGAGGCTTTCCGCAAGAACGTGACCGGAGATTTCCTTCTCAACGACTCAAAAAACGACCAAACCACCATCGTGGCGTATATGGACTCCATTCCGTTTTATGACGACGGCGGACCTGACGGTGTGTATACCGCCTATAAAACCTATCATCACACTTTTGTGGCAGAAGAGGGAGCGCAGGTGGTGCTGACCATGGATTATCTCAATGTCTACACCGGGATTGGCACATTCGCTGTCTATGACGGTGATAGTTGGCGTGCTCGTTCGCTGGGTTACTTTAGCCAAGGTTTCACCGCGCCCCGTACATTCACCTCCACATCGGGTAAATTGCATGTGTATTTCAATTCTGGAACTTACTATCGAAGGGACGGATGGAGCGGAAGCATTACGACCGATGTTGAAGCCAACCTCACACCGGCGAAAGCCTCCGTGTACGTACAGCCTGCTTTGGACACCACGCTGTTCGTGTACAGCACCTGCCCCGACACCGTCCTCCTCTCCTACGAAGGGTTCAACAACATCGACATTTCCGTGCCCGGAGAGTATGTAATCGACTCCGTGTTCACCGCTGCCAACGGCTGCGACAGCGTCGTCCGCCTGCTGCTCACCGTTACCGCCCCCTCCACCGGGCTTTCCTGCCCCGACACCGTGGTGCGCGGGCTGGCGGACGGCGAAACCCACGTCCTCATCACCGCCTCCGAACTCGGCATACCGACAACCTCGTTCACGCCGGACACCCTCTTCAACAACGCCCCTTCGGACGGCAGGTACCCGCTCGGCGACCACACCGTCACGTGGTCGGCCGTCAACGAGTGCGGCGACACCGTCACCTGCACGCAGTGCGTGAGAGTGCTGCCCCCTTGCAACGACGCCGTCGATTTTGAAGGCAACGTCTATCCCGCCATCCGCATCGGATGCCAGTGCTGGACGCAGACCAACATCCGCAGTGCCTTCTACTCCGACGGAACCCCCGTCGCCAGTTACAGCTCCTACAACGGCAGCGACTCGCTCCGCGACCTGTACGGATACCTCTACAGCTGGTATTCCGCCGCCCGCGTGCCTGAGAACGACGACCTTGCCGTGCCGCTGCTCTCGACCGACGGTGCACGGACTTTCGTGCAGGGCATCTGCCCCGAGGGTTGGGGCGTGCCCACCGTTGAAGACTTCGAGATACTCTATTTCAACGCCGGCGAAAGGCTGGCCCTAGTCAAGGAGGCCGACACCCGCTTCTGGGTTCCGGACACAGAAGGCGCGACTCCCAACTCCGGGTTCAACGCCCGGGGCGGAGGCATCTATAATGCCGCCCTTGGCCGCTACGAGAGCCTGATGACCAGCGCCGCCTTCTGGGCTGTGGACATCACCCGCAACCCCGCATCCACGTCCGTCGTCATGCCCGCGTTCTGCGATATGGAAACCGACCCGCAGCAGAAAAACTACGGGTTGAGCATCCGATGTGTCAAAAATTACTGCGGGGAGTAAAATGAAGAGTCCTTCTATTTTTGCACTTGTTGCCTTTTCCCACACGAGAGAATACTTTGCATGTACTTTGTTGCATAAAAGTCAAGGAAAATGACCCAAACCGTGCCAAAATCCGCTCCGAAAAAAATTTTTCAATAAAATTTTCAACATTGTCGGTGGAATAAAAATAGTTGTATATTTGCAGGCTTATTGGATAATAGGAGAAAGCGGCGGGGGGTATGATTTTTTATAGGCAATAATGTGTTGAGTTACAATACGTTTTAAAAGTAATCAACATTCTTGTTGTTTATAATTATTTGCGTGAGAATGGCAGAAAAAACTCCGAAAATTTCCAAAACGAAAGTGTTGAAGTAAAAGAGAAAAGTATATAACACCGAAAATTATTCAGAAATGAAAAAGATAGTCAATTATTTTAAGGAGACGTACGACGAGCTGGCGAACAAGGTGACCTGGCCGTCGGCAAAGGATCTGCAAAGTAGTGTTGTGGTCGTGTCCATTGCTTCCCTTATCATCGCGTTAGTGGTGTGTTTGATGGACTGGATCTTCAACTTGGGGATGACCTCATTGTTCCCGATGCCGAAACTTTAGTAGTTTCTTGAGTAATCAGTTGTACATTAGTCAAAACCTATCGCAGTATGGCAGAGATTGAAAAGAAATGGTATGCGCTCAGGGTTGCGTCGAGCACCGAGAAGAAGGTGAAGCAGAACATCGAGAACGAGGTTGAGGCTTCCCATCTTGGCGAGTTTGTGACACGCATCCTGATCCCGACCGAGAAGGTTTACCAGATCCGCAACGGAAAGAAAGTGAGCAAGGAGAACACCCTCTATCCGGGCTACCTCTTCGTGGAGGCGGCCGGGCTGGACAAGGTGATGCACCTGCTGCTGAGCATTCCGGGCGTGCTGGGGTTCGTTGGCTGCAAGCACAAGACCGACACGCCGCCTCCGCTCCATGCTGACGAGGTTCAGCGCATGCTCGGTGACGAGGATACGAGGATGAGTCAAGACGAGTCGCTCGTGATCCCCTTCATCGTCGGCGAGGAAATCAAGGTGACTGACGGGCCTTTCAACTCCTTCACCGGGGTGATCGAGGAGATCAACGCGGAGAAGAAGAAACTGAAGGTTACGGTGAAAATCTTCGGGCGGAAGACCCCGCTTGAGCTGGGTTTCATGCAGGTTGAAAAGGTATAATGTGCAGCGCAAACAATTATCAATCAATTTATTAATCTACACAGAAAATGGCAAAAGAAGTAGCTGGACTTATTAAGTTACAAATCAAAGGAGGTGCCGCTAATCCATCGCCGCCGGTAGGCCCCGCACTGGGTTCGAAGGGCGTCAACATCATGGAGTTCTGTAAGCAGTTCAACGCCCGTACGCAGGACAAGGCTGGCAAGGTTGTGCCCGTCATCATCACTGTTTACAAGGACAAGTCGTTCGACTTCATCATCAAGACTCCTCCGGTCGCCGTACAGTTGCTGGAAGCGACGAAAGTTCAAAAGGGTTCGAAGGAACCGAACCGCGACAAGGTTGCCACCATCTCGTGGGACCAGGTGAGGGAAATCGCCGAAGTGAAGATGCCCGACCTCAACTGCTTCACCACCGAGTCCGCCATGTCCATGGTGGCCGGTACGGCACGCAGCATGGGTATCGTCGTCAAAGGCGGCACCAACCCGTTTGAAAACAATTAATCAATTAAAAAAACAGAACCATGGCTAAAATATCAAAGAAACGCAAAGAAGCGCTTGCCAAGTTTGATAAGAACCAGGCCTACCCGCTCGCTGAAGCCGTAAATATCGTAAAAGGCATCACCTACACCAAGTTCGATGCATCCTTCGATATTGACGTCCGTCTGGGTGTTGACCCCCGCAAGGCCAACCAGATGGTGAGAGGTATTGTGACCCTCCCGCACGGCACAGGTAAGGTAGTGCGCGTCCTGGTCCTCTGCACCCCCGACAAGGAGGAAGAGGCAAAGGCAGCCGGCGCTGATTATGTAGGCTTGGAGGAATACGTCGACAAGATCAAGAAAGGCTGGACCGACGTCGACGTCATCATCACCATGCCGAGCGTGATGCCGAAGATTGGTGCCCTGGGTAAGATCCTCGGTCCCCGCGGACTGATGCCGAACCCGAAAGCTGGCACCGTCACCATGGAGATCGGCAAGGCCGTCGCTGAAGTGAAGGCCGGTAAGATCGACTTCAAGGTGGACAAGTACGGTATCATCCACACCGGCATCGGCAAGATTAACTTCCCCGCCGAAAAGCTCGTGGACAACGCCCGCGAAATGATGGCCACCATCATCAAGCTGAAACCGACCGCCGCCAAGGGTACCTACATCAAGAGCATCTACATCTCCTCGACGATGAGCCCCGGCGTGCAAGTCGATGTGAAATCGGTAACCATCTAATTTTAAAAAGCTAAATTACTATGAAACAAGAACAGAAAAGTGTTATTATTGACGCGATTGCGAAGGATTTAGCTGATTACCCGAATGTGTATGTGACGGATATCTCCGGATTCACGGTCGAGACTGTGAACCAGCTGAGAAGACAGTGCTTCAAACGCAACATCAAGCTCAAGGTTGTGAAGAACACCCTGCTGAAACGCGCCATGGAGCAGTCCGAAGTTGACTATTCCGAGATCTATCCCGCCCTGAAAGGCGTCACCTCCATCATGCTGTCCACGACGGGCAACGCACCGGCGAAACTGATCAAGGATTTCCGTGCGAAGAACAAGAAGCCCCTCATCAAGGCCGCATTCATCGAGAGTGCCACCTACTTCGGCGATGATCAATTAGATGCACTTTGCAACATCAAGTCCAGAGAGGAACTTATCGGCGACATCGTCGGTCTGTTGCAATCACCGGCCAAGAACGTCATCTCCGCCCTTCAGTCTGGCGGCGGCAAGTTAGCCGGCATCGTGAAAACTCTCTCCGAGAGAGAATAAAAAAAATCAAAAAAACAAAATCAATTTAGTAAAAACCATTTAAAAAAATAGAATCATGGCAGATCTGAAAGCATTCGCAGAACAATTAGTGAATTTGACCGTTAAGGAAGTTAACGAACTGGCTCAAATTTTGAAGGAAGAGTACGGTATCGAACCCGCAGCCGCAGCAGTGGCCGTCGCCGCTGGTCCCGCCGCTGGTGGTGCCGCCGAAGCCGCCGAAGAGAAGACCTCCTTCGACGTTATCCTGAAATCCGCCGGCGCCAGCAAACTGGCCGTCGTGAAACTGGTGAAGGAACTCACCGGCCTCGGACTGAAAGAGGCTAAGGAACTCGTTGACTCCTGCCCGAAACCGGTCAAGGAAGGCGTTACCAAAGATGAGGCTGAGGGCTTGAAGAAATCCCTCGAAGAAGCCGGCGCCGAAATCGAAGTGAAATAATTCATTTTGCGTCAAGCAATAAGCGCAAGGTGTCCCGCCGGGACCCTTGTGCTTATTGCTATTTTTTTCTAATCCACTCCTAACCTTCCCCCAACTCCCCTATCCTTTTTACTTATTACATGCCTCCGGTGACTCCACTACTTACCGAAACGCTTTTTTAACAACCCTTAAAAAGTTAATGACATTGGCAACAAAAAGTAATACCGTCCCCACCAGACACAGTTTTGCGACCACACGGCCGATCGAGTATCCCGACCTGCTGGACATCCAGCTGAAGTCGTTCCAGGAATTCTTCCAGATCGACACCGATGCGGAAAAACGCCGCGACGAGGGCCTCTACAAGGTCTTCTCCGAGAACTTCCCCATCACCGACCAGCGGAACAGCTTCGTCCTCGAGTTCCTCGACTACTACATCGACGGTCCCCGCTACACGATGGACGAGTGCATCGAGCGCGGCCTCACCTACAGCGTGCCGCTGAAAGCCAAGATGAAACTCTCCTGCAACGACGTCGAGCATGAGGATTTCGAGACCGTGATCCAAGACGTTTATTTGGGCACCATCCCGTACATGACCCCCCGCGGCACCTTCATCATCAACGGTGCGGAACGCGTGGTCGTCTCCCAGCTGCACCGCTCGCCGGGCGTGTTCTTCGGAACCTCGTTCCACACCAACGGCACGCAGCTCTACTCCGCCCGCATCATCCCCCTCAAGGGCTCGTGGATGGAGTTCACCACCGACATCAACAACGTGATGTACGCCCTCATCGACCGCAAGAAGAAACTGCCGGTCACCACCCTGCTCCGCGCCATCGGCTACGAGTCGGACAAGGACATCCTTGACATCTTCGAAATCGCCGAGGAAGTGAAGGCCACCAAGGTGAACCTGAAAAAATGCGTGGGCCGCAAGCTCGCCGCCCGCGTTGTCCACAACTGGTATGAGGACTTCGTTGACCCCGCCACCGGCGAAGTGGTCAACATCGAAAGAACCGAGCTGATCGTCGAACGCGAAACCTGCCTTGAGGAACGGCACATCAACATGATCGCCGACGCCGGCATCAAAACCGTCCTTTTCCACAAGGAAGACGACACGCAGGACTATTCGATCATCACCAACACCCTGCAGAAGGACCCGACCAACACCGAAAAGCAGGCCATCGAATATATCTATCTCCAGCTGCGCTCCGCAGCCCCGCCGGATGAAGAAACCGCCCGCTCCACCTTCGAGAAGCTCTTCTTCTCCGACAAACGGTACGACCTCGGCGAAGTGGGCCGCTACCGCATCAACAAGAAACTGAACCTCACCACGCCGATGGATGTCTGCGTGCTGACCAAGGAGGACATCATCGAAATCATCAAACACCTGATCGAGCTGATCAACTCCAAGACGGAAGTCGATGATATCGACCACCTCAGCAACCGTCGCATCCGCACCGTGGGTGAGCAATTATACAACCAGTTCGGCGTGGGCCTCGCCCGCATGTCCCGCACCATCCGCGACAAGATGAACGTGCGCGACAACGAGGTCTTCACCCCGATCGACCTCATCAACGCCAAGACCCTTTCGTCGGTCATCAACAGCTTCTTCGGCACCAACCAGCTGTCGCAGTTCATGGACCAGACCAACCCGTTGTCGGAGCTGACGCACAAGCGCCGTATCTCCGCCCTCGGTCCCGGAGGTCTGTCCCGCGAAAGAGCAGGCTTCGAGGTGCGTGACGTGCACTACACGCACTATGGACGTCTCTGCACCATCGAGACCCCGGAAGGTCCGAACATCGGTCTTATCTCCTCGCTCTGCGTCTTTGCAAAGATCAACAACCTCGGTTTCATCGAGACCCCCTACCGCAAGGTGGTGAACGGCGTCGTCCAGTTCAACGAGCCCCCCATCTACCTCAGCGCCGAAGAGGAAGAGAACAAGACCATCGCCCAGGCCCGCACGCCCATGGACGAGAACGGCGAGCTCCAGGGAATGGTGAAGGCCCGTAACCTGGCCGACTTCCCGATCGTGCAGAAAGAGAAAATCGACCTGATCGACGTGGCTCCGAACCAGATCGCCTCCATCGCGGCCTCCCTGATTCCTTTCTTGGAGAACGACGATGCTAACCGTGCCCTGATGGGCTCGAACATGATGCGTCAGGCCGTGCCGCTGCTGAACCCGGAAGCCCCCATCGTGGGCACCGGCCTCGAGCGTCAGGTCGCCATCGACTCCCGCGCCCTGCTGCGCGCCGAGAACAGCGGCGTCGTCCTCTATTCCGACGCCACCAAGATCGTCATCAAGTACGACCGCACCGAGGCCGAGAACCTCGTGCGCTTCGACTCTGCCGAGAAGACATACAACCTCCAGAAGTTCAGAAGAACCAACCAGAACTCCTGCATCAACATCAAGCCCATCGTACGCAAGGGCGACAAGGTGGTGAAGGGGCAGGTGCTCACCGAAGGCTACGCCACCAAGGACGGCGAGCTGGCACTCGGCCGCAACATGAAGGTCGCCTTCATGCCGTGGAAGGGGTACAACTTCGAGGATGCCATCGTCATCTCCGAAAGAGTGGTGAAGGAAGACATCTTCACCTCCATCCACATTGAAGAGTTCACCCTCGAGGTGCGCGATACCAAGCGCGGCGTCGAGGAACTGACCAACGATATTCCCAACGTTTCCACGGAAGCCACCAAGGACCTCGGCGAGGACGGTCTGATCCGTATCGGCGCCGAAGTGAACGAGGGCGACATCCTCATCGGTAAGACGACCCCGAAGGGCGAGTCCTACCCGACTCCCGAGGAGAAGCTGCTCCGCGCCATCTTCGGCGACAAGGCCGGCGATGTGAAAGACGCCTCCCTGAAGGCACCGCCGTCAATGAAGGGTGTGGTCATCGACGCCAAGTCCCTCTCCCGCATGGTGAAGGACCGCAAGGGCAAAGCCAAGGACAAAGACGTGCTGAAAGAGATTGACGCCGCCTTCGAAAAGGATATGTCCGCCCTGCGCGAGCGCATTGTCAACAAGCTGTACGAGCTGCTCAACGGCAAGATTTCCCACAACATCTACGACAACGCGAAGAACGTGGTGGTGGCCAAGGGTGCCAAGTTCTCCAAGAAGCTCCTGGGCGAGATCAACTACTCCAACGTGGCGGTCTCGAAATGGACGAACGACGCCAAGCTGAATGCGTTGGTGACGGAAATCATCCGCAACTACCTGATCGAGGAGCGCGCCCTCTTCGCCAAGATGATGCGCGAGAAGTTCGATGCCACCATCGGCAACGAGCTCCCCAACGGCATCGTGCAGATGGCCAAGGTCTATATCGCCAACAAGCGCAAACTGCGTGTGGGCGACAAGATGGCAGGTCGTCACGGCAACAAGGGTATCGTCGCCAAGATCGTCAAGGAGGAGGATATGCCGTTCCTCGCGGACGGTACGCCGGTTGACATCGTGCTCAACCCGCTGGGCGTGCCTTCCCGTATGAACTTGGGACAGATTTATGAAACCGTCCTCGGCTGGGCCGGCAAGGAACTCGGAATGAGGTTTGCCACCCCGATCTTCGACGGTGCAAGTATTGATCAAATTAACGAACTGATGCGCAAGGCCGGTCTTCCCGAAAACGGAAGCGTGGACGTCTATGACGGCGGCACCGGCGAGAAGTTCCACCAGAAAGTAACGGTCGGCTACATCTATATGATCAAGCTGCACCACATGGTGGACGACAAGATGCACGCCCGTTCCATCGGACCCTACTCCATGATTACGCAGCAGCCGCTCGGCGGTAAGGCGCAATTTGGTGGCCAGCGTTTCGGTGAAATGGAGGTGTGGGCCATCGAAGCCTTCGGTGCGGCCAACGTGCTTCAGGAAATCCTCACGGTGAAGTCCGACGACGTGGTGGGCCGTTCCAAGGCCTACGAAGCCATCGTCAAGGGCGACGTGATGCCGATTCCCAACCTGCCCGAATCGTTCAACGTGTTAGTCAACGAGTTGCGCGGCCTCTCCCTGAACGTTAAATTTGATTAGTAACATTTTTTGATATAGAACTATGGCTTTTAGAAAAGAAACGAATACTCGGAAAGAATTTTCGACCATCACCATCAGCCTCACTTCTCCGGAAGACATCCTCGACCAGTCGCACGGCGAGGTGATCAAGCCGGAAACCATCAATTACAGAACCTACAAACCTGAGCGCGATGGTCTTTTCTGCGAAAGAATTTTCGGTCCCACCAAGGACTGGGAATGCCATTGCGGTAAATACAAGAGAATCCGGTACAAAGGCATCGTTTGCGACCGTTGCGGTGTGGAAGTGACCGAACGCAAGGTGCGTCGCGAACGCATGGGGCACATCAAACTCGTCGTCCCCGTCGCCCACATCTGGTTCTTCAAGAAGATTGCCGCCCTGATCGGCATCCCCGCCAATGCCATCAACAAGATTGTCTATTACGAGAATTTCATCGTCATCCAGCCCGGCGCCGCCGAAGGCATCAAGTTGGATGAGAAGGACAAGGAAGGCGTGCAGCGCCTGACCTTCCTCAACGAGGAGCAGTACTTCGAGATTCTCGACCAGATTCCGGCGGAGAACAAGCTGCTTGACGACAACGACCCCAACAAGTTCATCGCCAAGATGGGTGCCGAGGCGCTCTATGACCTTCTGGTGAAAATCGACCTCGACAAGGAGGCCGCCGAACTCCGCGAGAAGGCAGCTTCGGAACACTCCCAGCAGAGAAAACAGGAAATCCTGAAACGCCTTCAGGTGTTCGAGGCCTTCCGCGACTCCCGCAAACGCGCCGAGAACAAGCCGGAGTGGATGATCGTGAAGATCATCCCCGTCACGCCCCCCGACCTGCGCCCGTTGGTGCCGCTCGACGGCGGACGTTTCGCCACCTCCGACCTCAACGACCTCTACCGTCGTGTCATCATCCGCAACAACCGTCTGAACCGACTCATCGAAATCAAGGCTCCCGACGTCATCATGCGTAACGAAAAACGTATGTTGCAGGAAGCCGTCGATTCCCTCTTCGACAACTCCAAGAAGACGAACTCCGTGAAGACCGAGTCCAACCGCGCCCTCAAGTCCCTTTCCGACAGCTTGAAAGGCAAGCAGGGACGTTTCCGTCAGAACTTGCTCGGTAAACGTGTGGACTACTCCGGCCGTTCGGTCATCGTGGTCGGTCCCGACCTCCGCATGAACGAATGCGGTCTGCCGAAAGACATGGCCGCCGAGCTTTTCAAACCCTTCGTCATCCGCAAGATTTTGGAAAGAGGCATCGTCAAGACCGTGAAGTCCGCCAAGAAGATTGTCGATCGCAAGGATCCCATCATCTGGGATATCCTTGAAAATATCCTCAAGGGGCACCCGATTCTGTTGAACCGTGCTCCTACCTTGCACCGTCTGGGTATCCAGGCGTTCCAGCCGCGCCTCGTCGAGGGCAAGGCCATCCGCCTGCACCCCCTCTGCTGCGCCGCTTTCAACGCTGACTTCGACGGTGACCAGATGGCTGTCCACGTACCGCTGGGCAACGCCGCCATCCTCGAGGCACAGATGCTGATGCTCTCCTCCCACAACATCCTCTCCCCCGCCAACGGCTCCCCGATCACCGTTCCGTCACAGGATATGGTCCTCGGTCTTTACTACATCACCAAACCGTTGAAGTCGGATGAGAACCAAAAAGTGATGGGTGAAGGAATGAAGTTCTATTCCCCCGAAGAGGTCATCATCGCATACAACGAGGGCAAAGTCCATCTCAACGCCTGCATCTACTGCAAGGTGGATCTGGAAGGCGACGGCAAGATGGTGCTGACGGAAACCACCGTTGGCCGCGTGCTGTTCAACCAGGTTGTTCCGAAGGGTTACGGTTACGTCAACCAGCTGCTGACCAAGAAGGCGCTGCGCAACATCATCAGCGGCGTTCTCTACAAGTGCGGCAACGTCGCCACCGTCAACTTCCTCGACGATATCAAGAACATGGGCTATCGCATGGCTTTCGTCGGCGGTCTGTCCTTCAACTTGGGCGATGTGCTCATTCCTGAAGAGAAGAAGGACCTCATCGCCAAGTCAAATGCTGCGGTGGAAGAGATTCAGGGACAGTTCGAGATGGGTTTCATCACCAACACCGAGCGTTCCAACCAGATCATCGACATCTGGACCAACACCAACGCCCAGTTGAGTAAGATTTTGATCAAGAAGATTGCTGCCGACAAGAAAGGCTTCAATTCTGTTTATATGATGTTGGATTCCGGAGCTCGTGGATCTGAGACCCAGATCCGTCAGCTCGCCGGTATGCGTGGTTTGATGGCCAAGCCCACCAAGTCAGGTTCTGCCGGTGCCAACACCATTGAAACACCTATTTTGTCCAACTTCAAGGAAGGTTTGTCCGTGCTGGAGTACTTCATCTCCACCCACGGTGCCCGTAAGGGTTTGGCCGATACCGCTTTGAAGACCGCTGACGCTGGTTATCTGACCCGTCGTCTGGTCGATGTGGCCCACGACGTGATCATCACCGAGGCCGACTGCGGCACCCTCCGCGGCATTTCCGTCACCGACCTGAAGAAGAAGGGTAAAGTGGTCGAGAAGCTGGCCAACCGCCTGCTCGGCCGTGTCACCCTGCACGATGTCTATCATCCGGAAACCAACGAACTGATCATCGCCGCCGGCGAAGAGCTTACCGAAGACTTCTGCAAGAAGATCGAGGATGCCGGCATCAAGGAGGTGGAAGTCCGTTCGGTGCTGACGTGCGAATCGAAGCACGGCGTCTGCCAGAAGTGCTATGGCCGCAACCTCGCCACGGGCCGTCTGGTCCAGATCGGTGAGGCGGTCGGTGTCATCGCCGCCCAGTCCATCGGTGAGCCTGGTACACAGCTGACCCTCCGTACCTTCCACGTCGGTGGTGTGGCCGGTGGTATCAACGCTGAAAACAGTATCAGCGCCCCGCTCGGCGGTACTTTCGTCATCGACGACCTCAAGTCCCTCGACAAGATCGACAACATGGGCAACCCGTACCAGTTGGTCATCGGCCGTATGGCTGAAATGAAGATTGTGGACGAGAAGAGCGGCATCACCCTTTACTCCGAACCCGTCCGTTACGGTTCCGCCCTCTATTTCAAGACGGGCGACAAGGTGAAGGAGAACGACATCATCGCCACTTGGGACCAGTACAACTCCCCCACCATTTCCGAATTTGCCGGTACCATCAAGTTCACCGACATTGTGGAAGGCGTGACCTGCTTCACCGAGACCAACGAACAGGCCGGTACGCAGGAAAAGGTCATCATCGAGAGCCGTTTGAAGAACAAGATCCCGACCATCACCATCGTCAACGAGAACGACGCCGTTCTGGAAGCCTACGCGCTGCCGGTCGGTGCCCGTATCTCTGTGAACGAGGGCGACAAGATCGAGGCCGGTACGGTCTTCGCCAAGACCCCGCGTGCCGTGGGTAAGTCGGGCGATATCACCGGTGGTCTGCCGCGTGTCACGGAGCTGTTTGAGGCCCGTAATCCCTCCGACCCCGCTATCCTTGCCGAAATCGACGGTGTGGTTTCCATCGAGGAAAAGATGAAACGTGGCAACAAGGTGCTCACCATCACCCCGCGTTCGGGCGATTCCGGCGAGGCCAAGACCTACCTCATCCCCACCTCCAAGCAGATCCTTGTGGACCGCAACGACTTCGTCAAGGCCGGTACCATGCTGTCCGACGGTGCCGTCACCCCCGCCGACATCCTCAACATCAAGGGTGCCCGCGAGGTTCAGGAATACCTCATCAACGAGATTCAGGACGTTTACCGTCTGCAGGGTGTGGCCATCAACGACAAGCACTTTGAGGTCATCATCCGCCAGATGATGCGCAAGGTGGAGATCATCGAGCCCGGTGACACCAAGTTCCTGCCCGGCGACCTGATCAACAAGATCGACTTCCAGGAAGAGAACGACTATATCTGGGAAATGAAATATGTGGAGGATGCCGGCGGTTCCGAGACCTATGTGCCCGGCCAGATCATCACGATGAAACAGCTGCGTGACGAGAACTCGCTGCTCAAACGCCGTGACATGCCGCTCCTTCAGGTGCGTGACGCACGTCCCGCCACCGGTAAGCAAGTGCTGCAGGGTATCACCCGCGCCGCCCTCCAGATCCGCAGCTTCATCTCCGCCGCCTCCTTCCAGGAAACGACGAAAGTACTCACCAACGCCGCCGTCAATGCCCAATCCGACAGCCTGCTCGGCTTGAAGGAGAACGTCATCGTCGGTCACCTTATCCCCGCCGGTACCGGTTTGAAACGATACCAAAATATGGAGGTAAGCTCCATGGAAGAGTACGAAAGCCTGATGGCATCCAAGTACGAACAATAACAAATGAAGGGGATGCGAAAACATCCCCTTTTTTTTTCACCCATTTTTTAAAACAAGAATCCATGCCAGAACAAAAATTAGACCTTAACCTGACCGAAGAAGTGGCGCAGGGCATCTACTCCAACCTCGCCGTCATCACCCACTCCGACAACGAATTCATCCTTGACTTCGTGGCCATGCTGCCCGGCTTGCAGAAAAGCAACGTCCGCTCCCGCGTGATCATGACCCCGCAGAACGCCAAACGTCTGCTGGCTGCCCTTTCCGACAACATCCGCAAATTCGAGGAAACCCACGGGGCCATCAACGCAAACACCACGGCCCGTCTGCCCATCGGAGGCGACGGCGGACTGGCGTAGGCCGTTTCTATTGCCCGGCCTTATTTCCCCTTCTTTTTGAAGAAGGGGTGCACGAAGTGCGGGGTAGATGTATAAAAATATAGAATACCTTGTAAAATAAAATTTTCTACTACCCCGGCCTACGGCCACCCCCTCTACATAGAAGGGGAATTATTAACCGTAATATCATGAACGACATTATCCATCTGTTACCCGATGCTGTCGCGAACCAAATCGCGGCGGGCGAGGTGGTGCAGCGTCCTGCCTCTGCCGTCAAGGAGCTCCTTGAGAATGCGGTGGATGCCGGTGCACGCCACATCCAGCTGATCATCAAGGATGCGGGCCGTACGCTCATCCAGGTGGTGGACGACGGCAAGGGAATGTCGTTCAACGACGCGCGGCTCTGTTTCGAGCGGCACGCCACCTCCAAGATCTCCTGCGCCGACGACCTTTTCGCCATCCGGACGAAGGGCTTCCGCGGCGAAGCATTGGCCTCCATCGCCGCCATTGCACAGGTGGAACTCAAGACCCGCCGTGCGGAAGACGAAACCGCCACCCGCGTCGTGATCGAGGGTTCCCAAATCAAGGAACATGGCCTTACCGTTGCACCGGCCGGCACCTCCATCGCGGTCAACAACCTCTTTTTCAATGTGCCCGCCCGCCGCAACTTCCTCAAATCCGACGCGACCGAGTTCGCCAATATCGAGGAGGAATTCAACCGTGTGGTGCTCGTCCACCCCGACATCGCCTTCACGCTGTACCATAACGGAAAGATGGTGCTCCAACTGACGGCAGGCAACCTCAAGCAACGGATTACCGGCATTTTCGGCACCGCCTTCAACGACCGCATCTTCCCCATTGAGCAGGAAACCGACTTTATGAAAATCGGCGGATTTCTCGGCAAACCCGAACACGCCAAGAAGAAGCGGAGCGAACAGTACCTATTCATCAACCACCGCTTCGTGAAGAGCAGTTCCCTCAATTTCGCCATAGAAAGCGCCTATACACAGTTAGTTCCGGAGGGGCACCATCCCCCCTATTTCGTCTACATCGAGATCAACCCCGCCACAGTGGATGTCAACATCAGCCCCACGAAAGTGGAGGTGAAGCTGCAGGACGACCGGCTCGTTTTTGGCTTCCTCAACGCCGCCGTCAAGAAGGCCATCGGCGAGTTCTCGCTGGTGCCGCAGCTGGACTTCGACTACGACAAGGACCTGGATCCGGGCAATGTGCCTGACGGAATGCCCATCAAGCCGCCGACGGTGACACTGGATCCGAACTACAACCCGTTCCGCAGTACCGGAAGCACGCACAAGGTTACGTTTGGCGGAGGCAGTGGCTACAGCGCCCCGAAACAGCCCTCCGGGATGAGCCAGGACTGGGACAGCTTCCTCAGGGACATCAAGGAAACAGAGGTGGCCCCTTCACCCGCACCGCAGCCCTCGCAGATGAAAATTGCGGACGAAGAACCGGCCGAGGAGCCGATTTCCGCCGAAGTCTTCCTCCCGATATACAAGAAATATCTGATTGTCAAGGCGAAGGGGCAACTCCTACTCATCAACCTATATCGTGCCCACGAACGCATTATCTACGAGAGCTACATCGCGGCATTGAAGGAAACGCCCGTCGTGGTACAGCAGTCGCTGTTCCCGGAAACCGTCACCCTGACGGCGGCGCAGGCCGAAATCCTGAACGAGCTAAAGGGCGACCTGTTCCGGCTCGGGTACGACATCGAGCCGATGTCCGGCGGCAACTTTGCGGTCAACGGCACACCTGTCAATGAGGAGGTGTCCGACATACAGACACTGGTGGAAAACCTCATCGATGACTACCGCTCCAACCGCATGAACCACACATTGGAAACGGAGAAAAACCTGGCCTTGTGCATGGCGCGGCAGCGGCGTTCCTTCCTCAAGCCCATCACCACCATGGAAGAAGCCGACAGTCTCTTGCAGCAGCTTTTCAGCTGCCTTATGCCCACTATTTCCCCTTCCGGAAAGAAGGTTTTTGAAATAATAGATGAAGAAACCTTAAAGAATCTGTTGAAATAGTCCAAGCACGGTAACTGGCGGCTTGTAAAAACCTTATACTTCTTTTGTTGAGTCGTTCCATAATTGGATAAGTGACTTTTTTTCTTAACTTTGCCCGTTTTTCATATTATTTTATGAAAAATGCAATGTATTGAGAATAAACAAACTACAATCCGATATGAAAATTCAGGATGCTGAAAAAATCATTTTTGGCGGCGAGAAGCTGAAGATTACGGCAAGCCAACGCCAGCGCATCGAAAACAGTTACCAGTTTTTAAAGGAATTTTCCAAAGATAAAGTCATATACGGCATCAACACAGGTTTCGGCCCGATGGCGCAGTACCGTGTGAGCGACGAGGACCTGCTGGCTTTGCAGTACAACATCATCCGCAGCCACTCCACCGGTGCCGGTGAACCGTTCGCCCCCGTCTATGTGAAGGCGGCCATGCTTTCCCGCTACCTGACCTTCGCCAACGGCAAGTCCGGTGTCCACATCGACTCGATGGAACTGCTCCGCGACTTCATCAACTACGGCATCACGCCGTACATCCCGCAGCACGGCAGCGTCGGCTCCAGCGGCGACCTCGTGCAGCTCGCCCACCTCGCCCTCACCCTCATCGGAGAGGGGCAGGTGTTCTACAAAGGCGAACTCCGTCCCACCGCCGACGTCCTGAAAGAACTGAAACTCACCCCCATCCGCCCGCACCTCCGCGAAGGGCTCGCCCTCACCAACGGCACCGCCATGATGACCGGCGTCGGCATCGTGAACCTGCACTACGCCAAGGTGCTGCTGCGCCACGCCATCGTCGCCTCCGTCCTCGCCAATGAGGTGGTCGCCTCCTACGACGACTTCCTCGCCCCCGAACTCAACGACCTGAAAAACCACAACGGCCAGAGCGAAATCGCCCGCCAGATGACGGAAATCGCCAAGAGTTCCAAATGCCTCCTGAAACGCGAGGTGGAGATGTACCACAAGCACAAAGAGACCGTCTTCAAACATAAGGTACAGCCGTTCTACTCGCTCCGCTGCACCCCGCAAATCCTTGGTCCCGTGCTCGATACGTTGAACTTCACCGAGAAAATCCTCCAGGAGGAACTCAACGCCGCCGACGACAACCCGATCGTGGATATCGACACCCAGACCGTCTATCACGGCGGCAACTTCCACGGCGACTACGTCAGTTTCGAGATGGACAAGCTGAAAATCGCCGTCACCAAACTGACGATGCTGATGGAACGCCAGCTCAACTACCTGTGCCACGACAAGATCAACGAGACGCTGCCGCCGTTCCTCAACCTCGGCAAACTCGGTCTCAACTACGGCGTGCAGGCGATGCAGTTCACCGCCACCTCCACCACCGCCGAATGCCAGACACTGTCGAACCCGATGTACGTCCACAGCATCCCCAACAACAACGACAATCAGGACGTGGTGAGCATGGGCACCAACTCCGCCATCCTTGCCAAACGCGTCATCGACAACGCCTTCCAAGTGATGGCCATCCACTACATCAGTCTGGTGCAGGCGGTTGACTGCCTGAAACTCAAGAATAAGCTGTCGGCCACCACCCGCAAGATTTACGACGAGGTGCGCGCCATCGTGCCGGTTTTCGTGGAGGACACGACCAAGTACGAGGAGATTGAAAATATTATCAACTATTTGAAAAACAATTAATTGAAATGACAAAATATGCACTTGTAACCGGCGGTTCGCGGGGCATCGGGAGAGCCGTATGCCTGCAATTGGCCGAAATGGGCTACAACGTAGTCATCAACTACGCCCGCAACGCCGAGGCTGCCGAAGAGACCAAGAAGCTGGTGGAAGAGAAAGGCGTGCAAGCGGAGCTGATGCCGTTTGACGTTGCCGACGGCGCCGCTGCCGAAGCCGCCATTGAAGCATGGCAGAACGCCCATCCCGACGACTACATCTCCGTGTTGGTCAACAACGCCGGCATCCGCGAGGACACGATGATGGTCTTTATGTCGAACGAGCAGTGGCACAATGTGTTGGACACCACCCTTAACGGATTCTTCTACATCACGAGGCGGCTGCTGAAAAACATGCTCACCAAGCGTTACGGACGTATCGTCAACGTGGTGTCGCTGTCGGGCATCAAGGGACTGCCCGGGCAGGTGAACTACTCGACGGCGAAGGCGGCCCTCATCGGGGCGACGAAAGCGCTGGCGCAGGAGGTGGCTCCCCGCAAGGTGACGGTCAACGCCGTGGCGCCGGGGTTCATTGCCACCGACATGACCAAAGACCTCGACGAGGACACCCTCAAGAAACAGATTCCGTGCGGCCGGTTCGGAAAACCGGAGGAGGTGGCCGCCCTCGTGGGTTTCCTCGCCTCCGAAAACGCCGCCTACATCAACGGCGAGGTGGTGTCGATTAATGGAGGCTTGTACACGTAGGGATCGGAGGACAGGGTTATAGTAGAAAAAATTTTTATTGTTATGAGACAAAAGATATTGACATCCATATTAATTATTTTTTTGCCGTTAGTGCTTATGGCCCAAACGGTTTCTTTGACCTTCTCAGGGAGGGGCAGTGCCGACCAATATATTCAGTTGGACAGAATAACCATTACCAACCTGACAAAAGGATGGAGTGAGACCCTATATTGGCCCGACACTGTTTTGACGATGCAGAACGGCACAGGCATTGCAGAAATGGAGAATCAGGCATCCCTACAATTGTTTCAGAATAACCCGAATCCTTTTGAGGGTGCTACAGATGTGAACCTTATGGTGGCGGATGCAGGTACGGTGACATTGGAAATTTCGGATGTAACCGGACGTTGTGTTGAGACGCTGTATGCCACATCCTTGCAAGTGGGCAATCATCAATTCCGTGTCACCCTTTCCCAAACAGGTCTTTATGTGATGACGGCCAAGCAGAATGGCAATGTGTCGTCTGTTAAAATGGCGTGCAACGGGATCGGTGAAGCCAATAGAATTGAATATATGGGTCTTATTGAAATAGCAGCTTTACATAATAGCACCCAAAAATCCCGCGGAGGCACTTCCAACCCGTTCACCTTCGGTGACAGAATGGAGTATGTGGGGTATGCCATCATTGACGGCAATGAATATGAAAGTCAGCGTATAACGCAGGAGCAGGGGACTTCACAAACTTTTGTACTGCAGTTTTCGGTAACACCACCGCAATTTAATTGCGGAACTTCAATGCTCACTGACATTGAAGGCAACAGCTATTCCACTGTCCAAATCGGCAATCAATGCTGGATGGCGGAGAACCTGCGCACTACCAGGTATGCCGACAATACCGTCATCGAGCAGGGAAGCTCCGGCTTTTACAACACTCCGTTTTGGTTTTATGCCGATGGAGATGCCACAACCAAGCCTACATACGGGCTTTTGTACAACTGGGCGGCAGCGATGCGTGGCGGAACATTTGCTCCCAACCCTACCGATGGGCTACAGGGCATCTGTCCTTTAGGATGGCACATGCCCAGTCATGAAGAATGGATACAACTCGCTGACTATGTGAGCAGTCAAAGCACCTATGTCTGCGGAAACGCCCCAGCAAACATTAGCAAAGCACTGGCCTCTACCACAGGATGGAACAGCGACA
The DNA here is from genome assembly GCA_016285085.1 of Bacteroidales bacterium. Classification (GTDB taxonomy): domain Bacteria; phylum Bacteroidota; class Bacteroidia; order Bacteroidales; family WCHB1-69; genus UBA1756. Next base: position 42,122 of record JAEEQA010000005.1, on the reverse strand, counting down.
ACCACAATTGTGCCGTCGGCAACAACCCTGAGGCCAATAATGCCACTGGCTTCGGTGCCATGCCCGCCGGAACGTACAGTGTCAACACAACCATCAATTTCCACGACTCTGCCGCCCTTTGGACCGCTACTGAATACGATGATGAAAATGCATACGCCCGCTATATCACCCAGGATGCTGCTACCATTCACATAGATTACTATCCAAAGGTAATTGGTAAATCGGTGCGTTGCATCCGCGATTAAATTAGTAGAGACGGTGCGTGCACCGTCTCATAAAAAAGAAAAATGTTCACGAAGTGAACCCAAATAAATAATCATTGAATGCTCACGCAGTGAGCCCAAATGTAGAATTACAGAACATGCGAAGAGTTGTCATCACAGGAATGGGAATATGGTCGTGCCTCGGGAAGAACCTGGAGGAGGTGCGGCAATCGTTATATGACGGGAAGTCGGGCATCGGCATTGATCCGGAGCGTATTGCGTACGGTTACCGCTCGCCGCTCACGGGAATCGTGGAACGCCCGGCACTGAAGGGACTGCTCGACCGCCGCGCCCGCATCTGCCTTGCCGAAGAGGGTGAGTACGCCTATATGGCCACCGCGGAGGCACTCCGCAACGCCGGCATCGACCTCGACTACCTCGAGCAGAACGAAGTCGGTGTCCTCTACGGCAACGACTCGTCGGCGAAGTCGGTGATTGAGGCCCACATGCACACGCTGGAGACGAAGGACACCACCCTGCAGGGCTCCGGCGCCATCTTCCAGTCGATGAACTCCACCGTGACGATGAACCTCTCCACCATCTTCAAACTGAAAGGCATCAACATGACCATCAGCGCCGCCTGCGCCAGTGGCTCGCACGCCATCGGACTGGGACTGATGTTCATCCGTCAGGGGCTGCAGGACATGGTGATTTGCGGCGGCGCACAGGAGGTCAACTACCTGTCGATGAGCAGCTTCGATGCCATCAGCGCCTTTTCCACCCGCGTGGACGACCCCACCAAGGCCTCCCGCCCGTTCGATCGCGACCGCGACGGCTTGGTGCCGAGCGGCGGCGCAGCAACGGTGATTCTGGAAGAGTACGAACACGCCGTGAAACGCGGCGCTCCCATCATTGCCGAGGTGATCGGCTACGGGTTCTCGTCCAACGGCGCCAACATTTCGCAGCCCAGCGACCTCGGCTCCTGCATCGCCATGGAGCGGGCCATGAAGGACGCGGGCGTGCAACCGACTGACATCGACTACATCAACGCCCACGCCACCTCCACGCTGCAGGGCGATGCGTTCGAAGCCGACGCGCTCAACCACCTCTTCGGGGAACTGAAAACCCCGATTTCCTCCACCAAGTCGATGACCGGCCACGAGTGCTGGATGGCGGGCGGCAGCGAAATCGTCTATTCCAACCTCATGATGCTCAACGACTTCATCGCCCCAAACATCAACTTCGAAAATCCCGATGAACATTCACAGAACCTCAACATCGTACCCAAAACCATGACCAAAACCATCAAGACGTACCTGTCCAACTCCTTCGGCTTCGGCGGGACGAACAGCGCGCTGGTCATTCGGAAAATGGAAAATTGAAAACTGAAAATTGAAAACGAAGAAATTAAGAAACGAAGAAACTAAAAATAGACGAACTCTCTATTCACGCATAACTTCTTAACTTGATAAACCTGATAAACTTTATAAACCTTATAACTAATTTATGGAAAGAACAGAAATCATTAAAATTGTCAACGACTTTTTGATTGAGGAATTGGAAATTGATGCCGACAAGCTGAAGGACGATGCGCTTTTGAAGGAAGACCTCAAAATCGACAGCCTTGATTTTGTGGACATTGCCGTGATTGTGGAGAAGCATTTCAAGATCAAGATCAAGCCCGAGGACATGAAGGGTGTGAAGACGCTGGCGCAGTTCTACGATTACGTTGAAAACAAGATGGCCTAATGGCGCAGCAGACGGAAGTGCAGTGGACCGGGAAAACCGGCGGCGGCAATTTCGGGCAGCGTTTCGTTTTAGGCTGTCTGAAATCCGTGAAAGTGACGGTGCTATACCCCGTCCTGCCGTTGGTCGTGCCCGTCTATTGTGTGGTCAACCACAAGGCTTTCGGCTGCATCTACCGTTATTTCAAAGAAATACACCATTATTCAGGATGGAAATCCTTCTGGAAGACCATCCAGAACCATCTGATTTTCGGACAGGTGGTGCTGGACCGGTTCGCGGTGCTGGCGGGCAACACAGAACAGTTTCAACTCGATATTGAGAACGAGGAGGTCATCCGGCAGCTGTTGGACCAGCCCGGCGGCTTCATCATCGCGGGGTCGCACATCGGCCACTTCGAGTTGACGGGGCACTGTATCCGCCAAAGCAAGAAACGGATCAATGCCGTCATCTACGGCGGAGAAGCAGCAGTCATCAAGCAACGGCGCAGCAACTCGTTCACACAAAACAACATACGATTGGTTCCCGTGGAGGAGGACCTTTCCCACCTGTTCATCATCAAGGATGCTTTGGAACACGGCGAAATCGTCACCATCCTGTGCGACCGCATCTGGGGCAGCAACAAAACCCTGACGGTCAACTTCCTCGGGAAAGAGGCGAAGTTCCCGCTGGGCACCTTCCTTCTGGCGGCGCAGATGCAGGTGCCGGTCGTTTCCATCGTCAACACCAAGGTGCGCGGACGGCACTACCACAGCACCGTGCAACTCCTCCCCTCGCCCGACCCGTCGCTTCCCATCCGCAAGCAAAGCGAGCAGATTGCTGCTGCCTACGCGAAGTCTCTTGAATCCGTCTTGCGGAAGCACCCCGAACAATGGTTCAACTATTTTGACTTTTGGGATGGGGTTTGAGTTATGGAGTTATAGAGTTATGGAATGCTCGCGCCAGCGAGCCCAAATGTTCGCGATAGCGAACCAGAATCAAAAAATGTTCACGAAGTGAACCCAAATTGAAAAAACATACGACTATGCACGAGATATATTCAAAAGAGCGTTTTACGGCGTTGCAGGCGCAACGTCTGGCACAGGAAATCGCATTCGGACCCGTGGTCTTTCAGGTGTCGCGCCTGATGGTGAAGTGGGGCATCTTCCAAATGCTGGGCGACCACAAGGAGGGTCTGACGATAGACGAGGTGGCGGAAAAGGCACATTTGTCGCACTATGGGGCGCAGGTGCTGCTGGAATCGTCGCTCACCATCGGCACTATCTTGTTGAAAGACGGCAAGTTCCACTTGGCCAAAGCCGGCTGGTTCCTGCTTAACGACCAGATGGCGCGGGTGAACATGGACTTCAACCACGACGTCAACTACCTCGGACTTTTCAACCTGGAGGAGGCCATCCTCAACGGGAAACCCGAAGGGTTGAAGGTGTTCGGCAGCTGGCCCACCATTTACGAGGGGCTTTCGCAGCTGCCGCCGCAGGTGCAGAAAAGCTGGTTCGGTTTCGACCACTTCTATTCCGACAACTCGTTCGACCAGGCGCTGGAGATTGTCTTCAAGAACGGGCCGAAGACGCTGTTGGACGTGGGCGGCAACACCGGTCGCTGGGCCACACGGTGCGTATCGTACAATCAGGAAGTGGAGGTCACCATCATGGACCTGCCGCAGCAGCTGGAGATGATGCGCCACGCCACCGCCGGTCTTGAGGGCTCCGACCGCATTCACGGGCACGGCTGCAACTTGCTGGACGAGGCCACGGCCTTCCCCGAAGGCTTCGACGCCATCTGGATGAGCCAGTTCCTCGACTGCTTCTCGGAAGAGCAGGTGTGCAGCATCCTGCGCCGCGCCGCCAAATCGATGAAGGCCGGCAGCAAACTGTACATCATGGAAACCTTCTGGGACCGCCAGCGTTTCGAGACGGCCTCCTATTGTCTGGCACAGATCAGCCTCTATTTCACGGCGTTAGCCAACGGAAACAGCAAGATGTACTATTCGGAGGACATGGCTCGCTGCGTGGAAACATCAGGTTTGAAAATCGAAATCATCCACGACAACCTCGGCCTTGGCCACAGCATCATGCAGTGCGTGAAGACCTAGCCTTCATTCCTCACAATGGCATCCACCCGTACACGTACGTCGCGCCTTACTGTCTAACAGCATCTTATCGCTTATCCACGAAAGATTGGTGTCCCCTTGTATCGCCCATGCGGGAATGCCTTGACAAAGTCCCAGTCCTTCCGCCACAGCGAAATCTCTCGCATCAACCGTCTGCTGCCCTGCCGCATGGAAGGTTAGCAGAAGGAAAAAGAGGACTGTAAAAAGGGAGGGTTTTATAAGGGATTTTTTGAGTAAAAACTATAGAACTGAAGCAATCTTGCGGACGGCGGTGAGTCGGCGGATAAAAGAATTATCACTCTTAGTCGTTTGCAAGTCGTATTCTGCCTGCATCCGAATGAACGTGGCCGCTTCAATGTCTAGGGCCTTGGCTATCAACAATGCATATTCAACAGTGACAGGTCTCTTGCCATTTAGAACTTCATTCACAACGGAATAGGCAATGCCTGTAACCTCAGACAGTTGTCGTTGGGTTATGCCACGCGCTATGATCTCGTCTTTAATTACCTCACCGGGATGGGTGGGGAAAAAAGGCGTAAGATTGTTTGCTATCATATTGTCCTTAATTCCTTCTATATGCATCATAATCATTTACTTATAGTGGTTCGTTAATTCTGTAATATTGCATACCGTTGCAATTGTTTCGTCGTTGACAATTCTTTCCACAAATTCTATTCTATACTTGTCATTCACTCTTACTGAAGAATATCCGCTTTTATCTCCTTGTAAATGCTCATAATGTAAGCCGTTAAATCGTACTAATTCCAACACATCGGCCACATTTTTCATTATGTTCACCACTTTTATGTACCGTGAAATCACATCTGGTTGAAAACGGTGCTTCTTATCCGATGCCTTTCCTTTAACATATAATTCCTGTAGATATTCTTTTTCAAACGTTACTATCATAACGGCGGCAAAAATACAACTTTTTTCAAAATATTCTCAATTTTGCGAAGTCTTTTTGTTTTTCCTCTCCCTTTCAATGGATTGGATCAATTGGATGTTCAACTCCTCAACAAGGGATAGCGGGACTTTTTCCTGACTATCGGAAGGATGATACCAATTCCCATTTTGGCAGAAGAACGATGCAAGACTCTCATTTTCATATTTATATCCTTTTCGTGCGTAAATCTCATTTCGCATATATCGAAGAACTGCTGAGGGGTAGGGATCCAAATATCCTCGTGTGAGAATCATAGTGGAAGCCTCCGGCCAGTGACCCGGCACAATATTATCCACGTCTTGCTTGTACAAATGATAACGAAAACGACCCTTAACCACCCACTCAAATCCATCGGCTTCTATGTTAAGCACACCTTCAAAGATATCTAATCCATTGATTGTAAATTCGTAGTAAATATATCGTTTGTTGCCAAGTTGTAAAACTGGCGTGGTGTAATCCATTTCCCAAAAGATGGAATAGTTTGTGTTTTTATTGATCAGAGAGGAGATTGAAGTACCCGAAACCAATATACTGTCATCGGTGATTATCCAAACCATATCCGTTTTGGGGATGGCATATCGCCCTTTGATACGTGTACGGTTGTCTTTTTCCTGGATAGTGTCAAAGCCATGCGAAAAGGCATAATACTTATTCTTTGATTGTCCATCATAACGCTTCAGAATATTGTTGAGTTTCTTGTCAGGCCCGTACAAAAGCATCAAATCCAGTCCATTAATGTTTATCTTTGAAACGCTGTCACATGATTCTTTTTCATCGCCGCCTTCGTAACAGCATTTAAATACATTCGGATTTTGGGTCTTCGCCCACGGATCTGCTCCTCCACCTTCGTGCAGGCTTAACATGTTGACCCATATTGCCGTGTCATCCTCTGTTTCAACGGGATAAAAATATTTTCCGTCATGCCAGTAGGTACCGACCATACCGGATTGGGCAGTAACAGAATTGATGGCAAGCGGCAACATCATCCCCAAGATGATTTTTATGAAAAGTTTGGTTTGCATCGTCACAGTAGTTATTTTTCAGGCGCAAAAATAGAAAAATAATGAAATCATTCCATTCTACGGGAAACATTATGTAATAAATGAGATTAAAGCTGTACCTTTGCCCACATAAAATTCGAAACAACATGGGACTTTCTATGATAGCGTGGTTGGGGCTCTTCCTGCTGGTAATTGTAGTTCTTTCCGGTGTCGCCGGCCTCCTGTTCGGCCTTGCCCGGCTTCTGTCGTCTTATGGCAAGCCGGAAACCCGCTGGAAACGTTATGCCGCCGTGATGGTTCCAGCAGTTGCCATTGGCTCTTTTGTCACCCTTTTTGTGGTATTGAACAGCCTGTTTATGATCATGATTGGAATTGACCCTTTGGGTGACTATGAAGCACCGCTGAAGCATCGCTATACGGTGATAACTTATGCCTCGATGGGGAAGTGCGATGTGTTGAATGGCCGTAATGGTGTTGTGGTACAAGAGGTGGACCGTCTGTATATGGAGGGACACATCCTACATGGATATGCTTTCGATGATCTGGCAAAACCATGGGTGGAGGGTTTCTCCCTCGACCTGCATACGGGCGAGTGTAAATGGGGGGGCGCCGGTATGGACAAGAGCAAGTTGATGTCAGTACAGGATTTTTGCAAGGAACGCGACCGAAAAGTGACAACTCCCTTGGGATGGCTGTCGGTGTTCCTCAGTGTGGTCGGGGCTTTTTTCGTGGGCTGGTGGTATTTCCGAATAATTCGCGGGAGAAAATTCCGGTGTAATAGACAAAAGTAGTTGGTGAAATAGCGGATAAGATTTTATGATTCAATGAAATATAGTTGCTTTGATGGAAGTGCTTTTATCAAAGTTATTTTTGATAGAGTAATGATGTAGTTCCTTTCTCTTTTCCGCGGCATCGCCTGCGGTGTTCTTCCGTATCTATCGCACGTGCCGCGGACAGGCGCACAGGCCATCGCCCACCCCAGATTGCGTCCGCTTCTCGCGGACTTATCTGGGGTTAATAAGATATCGTCCCTCCGGGACAGGGACCGGTAAAACAGAAATGTGGCGCGGTAATTCCCCTTCTATGTAGAAGGGGTGCCCGAAGGGCGGGGTAGTAGTATAGAATAATGAAAAAGTCCTTGTGAAAATAAGTCTATTATTCACAAGAAAAGATTCTACATTACCCTCTCAAAAACTCCCGTATGTCCCCGATAATCTTAGTCGCCATGTTGTCGGCGAGGTTCTCGTTCTCGCCCTCGGCGTAGATGCGGATGATGGGCTCCGTGTTCGACGGGCGCAGGTGTACCCAGCCGTTGTCGAAGTCGATCTTCACACCGTCGATGGTGTTCACCTGCTTGTCGGAATATTTGTCGGCGATGTGCGCCAAAATCGCCTTCACGTCCATGCCCGGACGAAGCTCGATCTTGTTCTTGGATATGACGTAGGCGGGGTACTGACGGCGGATTTCGGTGCAGCTTTTGCCAGAGGTGGCCATATAGCTGAGGAACAGCGCAATGCCGACCAGCGCGTCGCGGCCGTAGTGCAGGGCGGGATAGATGACACCGCCGTTGCCTTCGCCGCCGATGACGGCATTCGTGGCCTTCATCTTCTCCACCACGTTCACCTCGCCCACCGCCGAAGCGTTGTACTCTACCCCGTAACGCGCACTCACGTCGCGAAGGGCGCGGGTGGACGAAAGGTTGGAGACCGTGTTCCCTTTGGTGTGCTGCAGGATGTAGTCGGCGACGGCCACGAGGGTATATTCCTCCACAAACATCTCGCCGTCCTCACGGACGATGGCGAGCCGGTCCACGTCGGGATCCACGACGAAGCCCACATCGAAGCGGCCCCGTGCGATGAGGTTCGACAGGTCGTGCAGGTGCTGCGGCAGCGGTTCGGGGTTGTGGGCGAAAATGCCCGTCGGTTCGCCGTTCAGGACGGTGACATTCGTGACCCCCAGTGCCTCCAGCAGCTTCGGAAGCGCGAGGCCGCCGGTGGAGTTGACACAGTCGAGGGCGACGGCAAAGTGCGCCTTCTTGATGGCGTCCACGTTCACCAAATCGAGCTTCAGGATGGCGTCGATATGGTCTTCGATGGCGCGGTCGTAGGTGCTGTACGAACCGAGCTGGTTGATTTCGGCAAACTGGTAATCCTGTTTTTCAATGATGTCCAAAACCTTGGCACCGTCGGCGGCGGAGATGAACTCGCCCTTCGCGTTGAGCAGTTTCAGGGCATTCCACTGCATCGGGTTGTGCGAGGCGGTGAGGATGATGCCGCCGTCGGCCTTGTGCTGGATGACGGCCATTTCCACGGTGGGGGTGGTGGAAAGACCGAGGTCAACCACGTTCACTCCAAGCGACTGCAGCGTGCTGCAAGCCAGTTTATTGATGATTTCACCCGAAACACGGGCATCGCGCCCGATAATGATGGTGAGCGGTTTTTCCTCGCCGTTTTTCAATAAAGTAATGAATGCGGAAACGAACTGCACCACATCAAGCGGGGTGAGGTTGTCGCCCGCTTTCCCGCCGATGGTTCCGCGAATGCCGGAGATGGATTTGATTAATGCCATAGTTAGTTATCGTTATTGTTTAGTTTAATTTCCAATCCTATATGCAATTGAAAGTCGAAAATGCCTTTTTTGTTGAAGCAGGGCTGCTTGTCGGGGACACTCACCGTTTGCGTAAGCGGAATGAGATAGGTGGGCGTAATTCCGACTCCGACACGGAAAAGTTTTCCCAACTGCGCCTGCACCTGCACGATGGCGCCGATGCCGAGCATGTGTGCCCGGTAGGTGGTGCTGATGATGCCGCTTCTGGAGATGTTCAGCGTGTCGTTATGGTCGGAAACTACCTTTTTGATAAGGTTGTAGGACACGTCACCACCCACACGAATGTGGAAGTACTTGCCTAAAGGGTGGGTGTACAGTGCCGAAACACCTGCTTTTACCTTGTTGATTCTCTGTGCGATACCCCAGTAATCAATCTCCCCGCGGTGCCCTGCGTAATCGACATTGATCTGGAAGTCGAGGTTTGGGTGCCATCCGTCGATGATGAAAGAAGCACCGCCCCCTAACGTCTTGTTGAGAAGGGAGTCGGTGGAGAAGTCCTTGTCGAAGCGGACTTCAATGCGCTGGGCAGCCGCCGTCAGACACATCAGTATCGTCAGGATCAGAAGAGTCGTTTTTTTCATTGTCGTTGTCGTTTTTTCCAGCCCAATGGGCGATGAAATGGGTGGATTTCTCCACATAAGGATAAAAGAGGGAGTTTTCCGTAAGTTTCGGAGTCAATATTTTCTGTTTGGTGTCGATGGTTTTCAGCATGATGAGGAGGATGCTACAGATAAACAGCCATTTAGCTATTCCAAAGCAGATACCTAATAGACGGTTGAGGAAGTTGGGGACCGCCAGTTTCACCGCTTTTTCCACCAGCACGCCGACAAAGTGTACTCCGATGAGGACGGCAAAAAAGGTGATGACAAAGGCGATGTAGTGGGCGGCGAACATCCCGTCCAGTTTTTCTTCCACAAAATAGGAGAACTTATAGGTGATAAAGATACCGAGGATGAGAGCAAGCAATGAAAACACCTCCTTGATGAGACCGTTTTTAAAACCTTTGAAAACAGCCCATAAAAGAGGAACCAAAAGTAAGTAATCCAAACCGTTCAATATCATTAGCTTAAATCTCTGATTCGTTGGGTAAGGGGTTGGGCAAAGATGAAGTCGTTGAGTCGTTCGTTGTCGGAGGTGAGCACGTTGTCCTTGCTGCCGCGCCATTCGAGGTTGCCCTGGTAGATGAAGGAAATCGTCTCTCCGATGGTGATGACGGAGTTGATGTCGTGGGTGTTGACCACGGTGGTGATGTTGAACTCGTGGGTGATTTCAAAAATCAGCTCGTCGATGAGGAGGGAGGTTTTGGGGTCGAGGCCGGAGTTGGGCTCGTCGCAGAAGAGGTACTTGGGGTTGCAGGCGATGGCGCGGGCGATGGCGGCGCGCTTCTTCATACCACCACTCAGCTCGGCGGGGTACAGCTGGTTGGAGCCTTCCAAATCCACCCGTTTGAGGCAGAAGTTCACCCGGTCTATTTTCTCGCTCCAGCTTTGGGAGGTGAGCATCGTGAGCGGGAACATCACGTTCTCCTCGATGGTCATGGAGTCGAACAGCGCCGACCCTTGGAACACCATCCCCATTTCGGAACGGATGGACTCCTTCTCCTTGTCGGTGAACTGGTGAAAATTCCGTCCGTTATATAGGATTTCGCCCTCCTCCGGAGCCAAAAGGCCGATGAGATTCTTCATCATCACGGTCTTGCCGGAGCCGGACCGTCCGATGATGAGGTTCACCTTGCCGTCCTCGAAGCAGGTGTTGATGCTCTTCAGCACCTGACGCTCCCCGAAGTATTTCGATACATTGATCAGTTCTATCATGGCTTACAGCATTATGGAAGTGATGACCAAATTCAATACAAGAATGATGAACGACGAAACGACGATGCCGTTCACGTTGGCTTTACCAAGTTCGAGTGCGCCACCTTCAATTCTGTATCCGTAAAATGATGATACAGAAGAAAGTATAAAAGCGAAGATGGTTGTTTTCGTGAGCACATATACCAAGTCGTACATCCGGAAGAAGGAGGTAAGGCCGTCAATGAACTCGTAGGGTGATGACACGTGCGTGATGATGACGGTGATGTAGCCGCCGATGAGCGCGAAGAAGATGGCGATGATGATGAGAATAGGGATGACGATGACCGCCGAAACAATCTTGGGAAGGATGAGGTAGGAAGCGGAGTTGATGCCCATAACTTCCAAAGCATCAATTTGTTCCGTAACTCGCATACTGCCAATTTCAGAGGTGATGCGCGAACCGAGATTACCGACCAAAAGCAGCGTGATGATGGTCGGGCACAGTTCCATTACCACCGAGGTGCGCACCGTGAAGCCGAGCGTCCATTTCGGAATCCACGGACTTTCAATCTGCAACGCCGTCTGCGTGGTGATGACACTGCCCATGCAGACCGCCACAATGCAGACAATTAGCAGGGAACCGACGCCCATCGCGTTCATCTCGTCCACCAGTTTCCGGAAGAACTCGGAAGCTTTTGACGGTTTGGTAAACACTTTCTTCAGAAAGAGGAAGTATTCGCCGATGATTTCTAAAACATTTCGTATCATAATGTTATGATTTTCTATAAAAAGAACCGATCAGAAAAGTTCCGTCTGTCCGTTGATGACGAAGCGGCTTTTCCCAAGGTGCTTGTAAGCCAGTTCGGTGACTTCGCGGCCGCGCAGGGTGCGCATCAGGTAGCCCTCCTGGATGAGGAACGGCTCATACACCTCCTCCACGGTGCCGGCATCCTCGCCCACCGCCGTGGCGATGGTGGTAAGGCCGACGGGCCCGCCCTTGAACTTGTCGATGATGGTGCCGAGGATGCGGTTGTCCATCTCGTCGAGGCCGTCCTTGTCCACATTGAGGGCGGCGAGGGCGATTTGGGTGATGGCGTAGTCGATGGTGCCGTTGCCCTTGATTTGGGCGAAGTCGCGGACGCGGCGCAGCAGCAGGTTGGCGATACGCGGGGTTCCGCGGCTGCGTCGGGCAATCTCGTAGGCCGCATCGTCGGTGATTTCAATCTTGATGATGCTCGCCGACCGCTTCAGGATTTTGGCCAGCGTTTCGGCATTGTAGTACTGGAGGCGCAGGTTGATGCCGAAGCGGGAGCGGAGTGGAGCCGTGAGCAGACCGCTGCGGGTGGTGGCCCCCACGAGCGTGAACGGGTTGAGGGCAATCTGCACGCTGCGGGCGTTCGGACCCGTCTCAATCATGATGTCGATTTTGTAGTCCTCCATGGCGGAGTAGAGGTACTCTTCCACCACCGGCGAAAGGCGGTGGATCTCGTCGATGAAGAGGACGTCGTTGGGCTCGAGGTTGGTGAGCAGGCCCGCCAGCTCGCCCGGCTTGTCGATGACGGGGCCGGAGGTGACACGCACGTTCACGCCCATCTCGTTGGCGATGATGTGCGAGAGGGTGGTCTTGCCGAGGCCTGGAGGCCCGTGCAGCAGCACATGGTCGAGGGCCTCTTTCCGCGCCTTCGCCGCCTGCACGAACACGATGATGTTCTCAATCACCTGCTCCTGCCCGTAGAAGTTGTGGAAGTCCGCCGGCCGGATGGCGCGCTCGAACTCCTTTTCCGCTGCGGAAAGCCGCTGTTTCGATGGATTGAGGTTGTCGTTCATTTATTTCTGTTTTGCATTGAATAAGCAAGTCCAAAAAAGAAAAAGTACTTGTTTATTTTTTCAAGGTCGTCAATGTCGTTGTTCAAATAGGATTCACAAAAGCAGTCCCTCATTCTGCACAACTCCCGCAAGACAGCATATTCTTTGTGGTTTTGGATGGTTAAATCCATTAGTTCCAAAGTCCTTTCAAAAGCGGAATTTGAGCGTTCCTCATTTCCTTTTTTCTTCCAGTTAAGTGTACGGGAAACCTCACTCCCGATGTTTCCCATCTGGTTCAGGAAGCTCATGTCCGCCCAACGCCCGGCTGCCAAACTTTGATGCAACATTATTCTGTGATTTTATTTTCCACTATTTCAACAATCTGCTTGCGAATATTTTCATCATTCACATATCGGCTCCGGTTATTTTGCCAGGGACGAATATTGATCAAAGAATCAAATTCAACAACGCCATTGTCATCAAATCCGTCAGGATAGATATTTATTCCCCACAAATCTTCCTGATTTGAGCCGTTTTCCAACATGGTTTGCTCAATATCCGCATGGAGTTCGGCATCAATCATTACGGTTTTTTTAGCTATGTCAACCACGGCTTTAACCATATCACCGAAAGTGCGGTCGGCAATTTTCCTCAATTCCTCTTTTGTTATTTTCTCTATGATTTGCATAACTAACTCTGTTTTTTATCCTCACCCTTCTCCTCCGAGACGAAGATGTCGTTCAGCATCTTCTCGAGGACAACGGGGGATATGTTGTGGGTGATGTTGCCGCCCTGGCACAACGAGATACTGCCGGTTTGTTCCGAAACCACCACGGCAATGGCGTCGCAGAGGACGGTGACACCGATGGCGGAACGGTGGCGCAGACCGAGGTCGGGCGAGATATCCTCACGGTCGGAGACGGGCAGGATGCACCGCGCCGCCATCAGACGGTGGTTGCGGATAATCAGGGCGCCATCGTGCAATGGACTGTTTTTGAAAAAGATGTTCTCAATCAGCTCGCGGGAGATGGCCGCGTCAATCTTGTCGCCCGTGGCGATGATCTCGTCCAACGGGGTGTCTTTTTCAAAAACAATGAGGGCGCCTGTCTTCGAGTCCGACATACGGCGGCATGCACGCACCACCGTGTTGATTTCGTTCTTAAAGGCGGTGGTCGTCACATTCTTCCTGAAACGGCCGCTGAAAAGCCGCACAATGTGCGTGTTGCCGATCATCAGGAGGAACTTGCGGATTTCCGGCTGGAACACGACAATCAGCGCGATGACACCCACACTGATGACCTGCCCCATAATCGCCGTGATAAGCCGCAAGTGCGCCGCACCCGCCAACTTCCACAACAGGAACACGATGAAGATGGTCCAGACGATGCGCAATGCCGCCGTGCCTTTCAACAAGCGGTACAACTGGTATAAGATTATCGCAAACAACAGTATGTCAACGATATCCGCAATCCCGAAATGTATAAAGTCTATCATTTTTTATAAAAAGATTACCCTTGCAAGTTAGCGGAGACGGTCGGCGGCACGCACCTTCTTTTCGTCCTTCTTGATGAACATATTGGCCAAATAAAGCGATACCGCCGGCACCAAAGAGATGAGGATGAGACGGTTGAAGTTAAGAACTGCGGAGCTGGTAACAAACTGTCTTTTTTCAAAAACAAAGTTCGGATAGATGTACAGCATCGTGACCAGCGCTGCCAGCATCACCAGCATGTTGATCCCGTTCAGCCGAACCTGTAGCGCACGGTTTTTGAACATGAAGATGGTTACCAACGAAAGGATGGCGGAAACGCCCCACAAAAGGGCAATGTATAGCGTGCTCATTACTCCGACTCCCTCTTTTTTCAATGAAAAGGCATCGTATTGGTAAAGTGAAAATCCGGTCGCATCAATGATGTTTCCAATGGGAATAAAAAGAACGGCAATCGCCACCGCCGCGGCTACCAACAATAACAGGGATTGAACTCTTTGAATCATAACTGGTTTTGGTTTAGAATTTGAATTTAAAAAATTTTAGATTTATAGATTTGGGTTCGCTTGCGCTCACCATTTTGCTCACTGCGTTCGCATTTGGCAGGCTTGCGCCTGCATTTTTTTATTTTGCTCGCTACGCTCGCATTTTTAACTTTTAGCTTTTAATTTTTAATTCATTTGGTCGTATTGTAACATTTGTTTGATATAATCCGTTGGGTACGAAAGTTTTATGTCTTTAATGTTTTCTCCGTCTTTTTCAATGATGAACTCGGGGTTGAGGAAGCCGCCATAGGGTGCCACGTCAAGTTTCTCGTAACGGCTTTTGACCTCCTTGTGGAGTTTCTTGTCGATTTTCACGCCGTACTGTTCCACCAGTACCTTCGCCTCCTCGTAGTTGCCGGTGGACTTGATTTTCTGCACTTCTGCCAGCAGTTTGCCGAACAATTTGCGCAGTTTCTCATAGTCCTTGATGCGGATAAAGGTCTTGCCGTCCCGCGTCTCCACCTCAAAGATTTCACCGTCGTAGTCGTTGTCGAGGCACCAGTTGGTGATGAGGGCGCGGTTCTGCATGTGCGCCTCCGTGAAGCTGCCGCCCAGCTCTATGCGGTTGGTTTGCAGCATCCGGCCGTTGAGGATGTACTTGTAGTAGCAGGCTTTGTACGCGGCCGTGTCGGGCAGCAGTCCCAGTTCCACCATCTTCGGGTCGCCGATATAGTAGAGTGAGAAGAGGTCGGCTCTGGCCTCCTCGATGACGGAGTGGTAGTTTTTCAGCTCGCCCTCGTCGATGCCGTACAGCATCTGGCCGGAGCCGTGTCCAAGGCACTCGTGGAGATCGACTTGCAGCTTATCAGTCTGGTAGCCGTACTTTTCGGCCCGCTTGATCTCCTCTTCCGAGTAGTAGAACTCCTGCATCACGCCGTTCTTCATGCCCGCCTTGTGGTAGGCGTACATCAGGTTCTCGATTGTCACCGACTTGGAGCCGTGTTCTTTCCGAATCCAGTTGGAATTGGGCAGGTTGATGCCGATGGGGGTGGCGGGGTAGCAGTCGCCGCCGAGCTGCGCCACCACGATGGCCTTCGCCTCCACACCCTTCACCGATTTCTTCTTGAACATATCGTCAATGGGGGAATTATCCTCAAACCACTGGGCGTTCTGGCTGATGATGGCGGACCTTTCGGAGCTGACCTGGTCCTTGAAGTTGGCCAGTCCCTCCCACGTCGCCTTCTGTCCGAGGGGGTCGGTATAGACTTCGATGAAGCCGTTCACATAGTCCACCTCCGACTGCGTGTCTTCCGCCCATAGGATGTTGTAGTCGTCCCACGTTTTCAAACTGCCGGTTTGGTAGAACTCGACCAGTTTCAGGATGTGGGCTTTCTGCTTGTCGTTTTCAGCCACCTCCGCGGCTTTTTTCAGCCAGTGGATGATGCGTTGTATCTGCTTTTCGTAAAGTACGTTAACGGGCACTTCCGTCACTTTTCCGTCCTGTTTCACCACCTTGGTGTTGAGGCCGTAGGCGACGGGGCGTTCCGGATCCGCGCCGGTGTCGGCGGCTTTCAGGTCGGCATAGTACCTTTCGACCTCCTTCTGGGTGACGCCGTCGTAGAAGTTGACGGCGGAGGCGGTGACGAGGTCCTTCCGGGT
This sequence comes from Bacteroidales bacterium, assembly GCA_016285085.1. Lineage (GTDB taxonomy): Bacteria > Bacteroidota > Bacteroidia > Bacteroidales > WCHB1-69 > UBA1756. Next base: position 26,280 of record JAEEQA010000005.1, on the reverse strand, counting down.
GTCCTGCGAGAGGCGGGTGGGCGCGACCTTCGGATTGTAGATGATGTCCAGAAGTTGGGTGCGGGCGGCTTTGTCAAGGTGCATCGTGCTGTCCATCAGCTTGCCGAAATACTCTTTCGGGCACTTCGGGAAAAACTTCTCGTTGGAGTAGTGGTGGTGCATTCCGTTGGAGAACCAGAAACGTTTGGCATACACGATGAATTTCTGCCAGTTGTCGCAGTTTTTGTCCCCGTCGTATTGTGCCACAATGGTATCCAAAGCACTGCGAATCTGCAAGTTGTATTTGCAATTCTGGTCAAAGATGATGTCCCGTCCGGCGCGCGCGGCTTCGGAAAGATAGTAGATCAGCTCTTTCTGCTGAAGGGAGAGGTCTTCCCAGCCGTCCACGCGGTAGCGCATGATTTCGATGTCGGCAAAGCGGTCCACCACGAACTCGAAGGTGTCGTTGGCAAAATCCTCGGGACGTTCGCCGCGCTTCTGTGAACAGGCGGCGAAAAGCAGAAGGGCAGTCATAAACAGGAATGTTTTTTTCAGAAAACTCATCTTAAAAAATGGGCTGCAAAGGTACCACTTTTTTATTTTTCGGGGCTTACATCTTGCTCCCCACGAAATAGTCGTTTTTGTCGTCGAAGAGGATGTTGAAGGAGGTCATGGAGCCGTAGATGCGGGTGATGTACTGCTGAAGGTTCACTTTCTCCTCGTCGGTGAGCGAGTCGCTGCTGTTGATGTTCTGCTCGAGGACGCGGAGCCGGTCGCGCATCATCACGATCTTGTGGAAAAAGGTCTCGATAGGAATCTCCTTGGGTTTGAGTTCGGGGTTTGCAGGCTGCAGCACCATGGTGCCGCCCTCCCATTTCTTGCCGAGTGCCACGCGGTTTTCGATGGCGTTGTACTTGCCGAGGATGAAGGTGAGGGTGCGTTCGAACTCCTTCACGTCCAGCTTCGGTCGTTGGTCGTCATCCCCGTCCTCATTGGGTGTTACGACGGTGAAGGCGGCGTTCATCTTGGAAAATTCCATCTCGCCGCCGCGCACGAAAACGGCCTTGTACGTCAAATTGCCATTCTCACTGATGATGCCTTCCCCATATTTCTCGTGGTCGATGCGGGTGCCGATGCGAAAATCTCTTTCTTCCATACAATATTATATTTAGAAATTCAAGGTCGCAAAGGTACGGCAATTATTTCTTTTCCGACAATGGAAGAAACAAATTTTACAAACAGAAAATTATGGAAACTTGTGTCACCGTTTGCGTGCGGATTTGTCGCCGAAGGTGACGAAGTGGCAGCCGTAGCTCCATTCGAGGTAGTCGACGGAGCCGGCGTGCGCCTTGACGGATGCCCCCACGAAATGGTTGCGGTTCTTACCCAACAGGACACGCAGTCCCGCCCGCTCGTAAAACGGGGTGTAGTAATCGAAGGCGCGGTGGAGATAGACCGCTCCGCTCAGGTGCAGCGCCACCCGCCCGTACAGCACCTCGAAGGCGACGAAGGCGGCCTCGTTGAAGTACTTGCCCGTGCGCCGCTGCTCCTCCGGCAGGTGACGTGCCAGTTCACCGCTGTAGTTGATGTCGAGGCCGCCGCCATACCGGAACTTCGGGTGCGGCTGCCGCATGTAGCCGATCTGCAGCGATGTGCCAAGGTAGTAGGGGCCCGCCGCACCGTTTTTCACCGCCGCGTCCTTCTTCGACTGCCGCGTGCCGGCACTCACCATCACGTAAAAACTGTTCTTTTTCACAAAGCTGGTATCGCGGTGCCGCCACGAAAAGCCCAGGGTGTCCTGCTTGTGGAGGTAGCACTTCACCCCCACCGCACCCGACAGCGGGTTGATGCCCATGTTGGGAAGTTTTATCGCCGCGTTCGACGAATGGGAGAAATTGGCGCGGAGGGTGAGGTCCACCTGCGGCGCGATGCGGCAGTCGATGCCGACGGCCAGGTCGATGTGGGCGTTGAGGTGCGAGCCGATGAAGCGGTTCCCCGGATTCGTCACCTCGTTGTACGGGTTCGACCAATAGGAGACGCCGACCCCGAACTGGTAGTGGAACGTCCAGCGGTGGTTGCGCCAAATGGTGCCGTTGTAGTAGGCGAACAGGGCGGCGGTTTCCGAAAACATCATCGTGTCGAAGTGGGCGTAGCGGAGACACAATCCGTACTCAGGATAGTTGAAAAGCCGTTCCCAGTCATGCTTTCCGGTGGTCTGATGCCCCAGCCGAAGCTCCGCCCCGTAGGTGGAGACATGCGACAGGAAGCTGGTGTTGGAGGCGTTGGGAATCACCCGCCCCATGCGGTACGCCGGCTCCAGGTACAGGTTCGCCTGCCCGTGACATAACGCCACGGGAAACAATATCAACCATAAAAACCATCGGAATTTCATTGTTGTCGATTTACAATTTCTACTACCCCGGCCTGCGGCCACCCCTTCTACATAGAAGGGGAATTTACGTTCACCCTTCATACATTCTACCTCATACCTTTTACAAAAAACAACCGAACATGGGGACACGATATATTGATGGAGACGCGGTACACCAATAGAGACGCGGTACACCACGTCTCTACTATACCCTATTCCCTATCCCCTATGACCTGATTGATATAATCGATTGCCAACATGTTGCGCGGCGAGGGTGTGTCGATCCAGCCGGAATTGATGGGATAGACGCGGTGCTCCTTCACGGCGGTGAGGAGGGTGTAGGGATAGGTCTGGCAGAAGGTTTCCAGATCCTCTTCGCGGATGAAGATGAGGTCGGGATCCTGCTCGAAGAGGTGTTCGCGGTTGACGCTCCACGTGGTGAGGTCTTCGCCGATGTTGCGGCCGCCCGCCAGCGTGATGATGTCGTGGATGTAGCTGTTGCCCGGCGCGGTGAAGTCGCCGGTTTTGCCGAAGCCGACGACGTAATAGACGCTTTTGGTGGCTTCCGGCCTGTGCTGCTGCAGCGAGTCAATCTTGTGCCGGTAGTCGGTGGCGAGTGCGGTTGCCTCCTTTTGCCGGTTCAGAATCTCACCCATCTTGTCGATGGTGTAGAAAAGGCCCTCAATGTTGTCTTCCGCTTTCACAGAGAAGACGGGGATGCCGGCATTTTCGATTTTGGCCACATCCTCCTTGGTGACATGCGAGGTGATGAGGACAAGGTCGGGATTCAGTGCCAGCAGGGTCTCCACATTGATGTTCAGCAACTTGCCGACCTTTGGAATTTTTTCCACTTCCGGCGGGTATTCGCAGAAGTCGGACACGCCGACCAGCTTGTCGCCCGCATTGAGCAGGAAGGTGATTTCGGTGATGGATGACGAGAGGGAGATGATGCGCTGTGGCTCCTCCTTCAGGACGACGGTGCGGTCGTAGGCGTCCGTGCCGGTGTAGAAGTTGTGGTCGGCCACAGACGAATTCTGCTGCTGGCACGACACCAGCAGCAGAATGGATATAAGGGTAATAAGTAGTTTTTTCACAGTTAGTTGGCAGGATTGACTTCTAATAATTCAACTTCAAAAATGAGGGTAGCACCGGGTTTGATCTGGGCGCCGGCACCTCTGTCGCCGTAAGCGAGGTCGGAGGGGATGTAAAGGATGTACTTGGAGCCTTCGCTCATCAGCTGGAGGCCTTCGGTCCAGCCCTTGATCACGCCGTTGAGCGGGAAGGTGATGGGTTCGCCGCGGTCGTAGGAGGAGTCGAAGACGGTGCCGTCGAGGAGGGTGCCTTTGTAGTGGACTTTCACCTTGTCGGTGGCGAGGGGTTTCTTGCCCTTGCCTTCCGTAATCACTTTGTACTGGAGGCCGGATTCGGTTTCCTTCACGCCAGCTTCGTTTTTGTTCTTGGCGAGGAAGGCGGCACCGGCGGCTTTTTCATCGTTCATGGCCTTGTTCTGGTTGGCGCGGGCCTGTTTTTCGAGGTATTCGAAAGCAGCCTGCATCTCTTCCTGGGAGAATTGGTTGCTGTTGGCAATGCCGTCTTTGATACCCTTGAGGAACATGTCAACGTCAATGTTCAGGCCAAGGTTACGGAACTGGTCGCCGCTGTTCACGCCGAGGGCGTAGCTCATTTTCTGGTCGTCGGTCATCTCTTTCATTTCGTTTTGTGCTTTTGAGGTGTGGCCGCAGCTTGCAAGAGTGGCGCACACGAGGATTAATAATAACTTTTTCATACTTTTTATACTGTTTTGGTTTTGTTTCAAACGGGCGGCAAAGATACTACTTTTTGGGGAGTACGGCTACTGTATAGAATTCAAAAACGTGCTTTTTTACGGGCAGCCTTCTGAGAAGTCCCATCACACGGGATTTTTATAACTGAATCGGAAGAGTTTGGCACAAGCATTACGAAATTATTGTACCTTTGCCCCCGTATGAAAAACCTAACCATTACCCTTGCCCTTATCCTGTGCTTCATTCTTAATGCTTTGGCACAGAAACCGATAGCTTTCTCCAAAGAGAAAGACGACTACGTGATTCTGGTGGCGGAAAACCGCACCCCCGCCGAGGCCGCCGCCGCCGCCGAACTGAAATCCTTTATGGAAAAACTGTTCGAGCGGGAGTACGAGATCGTCACCGATGCCACCTTCAAAGGACCGCATGCCATCTCCGTCGGCCGCAACAAACTGTCGGAGAAGCTGTACCGCAAGTACGCACCACAGCTACATGACGACGGCTTCCTCCTCCACACCGACGGCAGTCACCTCTACATCATCGGCAACGACTCCGCCAAGTCGAACCTGTACGGCGTTTATCACCTGCTGGAAAACCACCTCGGCTGCACCTACACCTGCCAGAACCACATTCATTATGAGAAACTTCCCGATGAGGTGGTGCTCAGCATCCACGAGCTTCAGAACCCCTCGTTCCAGTACCGCGAAACGCTGCACCTCATCCCGAACCAGGACCAGCTGTACGCCGACTGGCACAAACTCCACAACCGCAGCGACTTCAACCGCGAGTGGGGAATGTTCGTCCACACCTTCCGCGACCTGATTCCCGTGGAGACCTACTTCGACAAACACCCCGAATGGTTCTCCGAAATCCACGGGCAGCGGGTGCGCGACGGACAGCTGTGTCTCAGCAACCCCGCCGTGTTGGAGGAGCTTTGCAAGAATCTGGAAAAGAGGATGAAAGCCGAACCCGACAAAAAGGTGTGGTCGGTGTCGCAGAATGACAACGAATCGTCATGCACCTGCGCCCGCTGCCGCCACCTCGACTCGCTATACGGCGGCCCTTCCGGCACCATGCTATACTTCGTCAACCAAGTGGCGGCCCGCTTCCCCGACAAGGTGATTTCGACGCTGGCCTACCAGCAAACGCGCCGTCCACCCCAAAACATCAAGCCCGCCGACAACGTCAACATCATGTTCTGCTCCATCGAATGTCCGCGGCAGCGGCCCATCGCCGAGGTGGATAAGGGATTCCAGCACGATATGGAAGGCTGGACGGCGCTGACCCACAACATCTTCCTGTGGGATTATGTGGTGCAGTTCCGCAACTTTATGGATCCGTTCCCGAACCTGCACGTGCTCCAGCCCAACCTCCAGAACTTCCACAAGCACGGCATCCCGATGGTGTTTGAGCAGGGTTCCAACCAGAACATCACCGAGAACTGCGAGTGGCGCACCTTCCTCCTCGCCCACCTGCTGTGGGACGTGAACGCCAACGTGGAGGAACTCCGCGACCGCTTCCTCGACGCGCACTACGGCGAAAACCGCTCCGACTTCATCAAGCAGTACTTCGACGTGATGCGGCAGGCGCTGCTCGACTCGAAGCAGGTGCTCAACATCTACGGTTACCCGATGGACGCACGCAACGGCTACCTCGCGACCGACAAGATCAAGTACTACCAGTCGATGTTCGCGGCGGCCTACAAGGAGGAACCGGAAGAGGATTGCACCCCCGGGGAGCGCCGTTTTTACGACGACCGCCTCCGGCTCCTGGAACTGTCGCTCGATTTCGCCATCCTCGACCTCTCCCTCAACGAACTGTCGCCGGAGCTCTCCTTCTTCCGCACCAACGGAAAGGGGGAACGGGAGGCACGGCCGGAGATGATGGAGATGGCCAAGCGGTTCATCAAAGACTGTGACCGGCTGGGTGTCAAACAGCTGGACGAAGCCCGCTACACCCCGGCACAGCTGTGGGAGAACATCGAGAACCATGTGCGCAAGGGGACGGAGAAGAACCTCTCGAAGGGACATAAAGTCACCTGCGCCACCGAGTGGAGCATCCAGTACGACGTGGGCGTTCCCAAAGCCCTCACCGACGGCAACTTTGGCCTGATGGACTTCCACTACAACTGGCTCGGCTTTTGGGGTCACGACATGGACGTCACCATCGACCTCGAAAGCGATCAGGAGGTCAGCGAAATCAGCGCCGATTTCCTGTACTATCCTCTGTCGTGGATTTTTGCCCCGAAGAAAGTGACTTGTTATATTTCTGACAATCAAAAAGATTGGAAAGAAGTCGCCAGCAAAACGTACCAAAACGGACAGGATTTGATTGAGTGCAAAATTGTCGGTTTCCAATTTTCCAATCTGAAACAGAAAGGCCGTTATGTGCGGGTGGTGGCGGAGTCGCTGCGCACCAATCCGGAATGGCACCGCGGCGTAGGCCAGCCCTGCTGGATCTTCTGCGACGAGGTGATTGTAAAGTAGAATTATTCCAAAGAATCCATCAATCTCCCTCTTCCAGCATGAAAAGTTCCTCCACCGTCTTGCCGAAGTAGTGCGCCATCTTCAGCGCCAGCAAGGTGCTGGGAACGTATTTTCCTAATTCAATGGAGTTTACCGCCTGACGGGTCACACCGATTTTTTCTGCCAATTCGCCCTGCGTGATATTCATCTCGGCACGAGCCACTTTTAGTCTATTTTTCATGACGCAAAGAACGTTTATTAAAATACAAACGAAGGTAAAAACATATAATGAAGACGTATAGGGTGGAGAAGACATTGAACTGCATTACCGTCAGAAAATCAAAGCCCCACACAAAAATCAAACAGAGCAGCATAAGCCCGCTGTTGATGTACAGCGACAAGATCAGAGACTCGTACCGGAGCTGCTCAATAAATTCGTCATCTTCCCTATTGCGGGAAAAGCCGATGAAAATGCCGCCCACGATGAGTAGAATGCCTATCAGTGTCAGCAGCAGGTCGGCGTTCGGCCCGAATAAGGAGAAGTACGCCTTGCTCTCCAAAGGCTCCATTCCGAACAGCTCCCGAAGATAATTGATACTCAAGTCGCCATCCATAGAAAAATAAACAACAATCAATGCGAGGGTGATTCCCAGTATCCACCATCCTGCTTTTTTGTAATTGCTTGGCAATAAGAATTTCGTGTTTTTCATAGTTAAAAAATTTAAGGGTTGGACATTTTGTTTTTGACGCTGCAAAAATACACAAAACTTTACAAAAAGCAAGTATAAATTACAAAAAGTAATGTTTTAAGGATTTTTATTGTTTCATCTCGCAAAGGGATAATGATCATTGCAATTTAGAATCTGCTCAAATGAGATGTCAATAATGTTATTTCAGCAGATTTCAACACTGAAAGTTGCTGAAATGAAATATTTATATATCTTTGCAGCAGATTTCATTAATGATAATTAAGTAAATATGAAAGACAAAATAATTGGCAGATACTTGGAAATCAAATTATTACAAGAATACCTCCACAATGACAAGTCGGAATTTATTGCAATCTATGGCCGAAGACGTGTCGGCAAAACATTTCTTGTACGGCAAACAATAGGAGAGAGTGCTTGTTTCACACTGACGGGAATGGAGAATTCCGGACTGCAAGAGCAGCTGGCTAATTTTTACTTCGCTTTGCGAAAAGTCTATACAAAGGCTACCCATCCCAAATCTTGGCTGGAAGCTTTTGACGAGCTGGAAAATTATTTGGAAACTTGTTCTAAAACAAAAAAAATCATTTTTATTGATGAACTTCCGTGGTTGGACACAGTACGTTCCAATTTTATTGGGGCTTTGGAGCATTTTTGGAATGCTTGGGCATCCTCCCGCAATGACATCAAGCTCATTGTTTGTGGTTCTGCAACTTCTTGGATGATTGACAATATCATCAACAATAGAGGAGGATTGCATAACCGCAAAACACATCAGATATATGTTGCTCCCTTCACTCTTCACGAAAGTGAACAGTATTTTAAAGCCTTCGGATTTTCTTTCCGCCAAGAGGAGATTGCAGAATGTTATATGACAATGGGGGGAGTGGCCTACTACTATTCATTGATGAGACCTGACGAGAGTGTGGCCCAAAATATCGACCGGCTATTTTTTGCAAGTAACGGTGAACTGAAAGGGGAGTTTGAAAACTTGTATCGTTCACTCTACAAACAGGCGGGAGACCATATCGCAATTGTGACGGCACTGGCAACCAAGACGAAAGGGCTGACAAGGAAAGAAATACTGCAACAAACAGACTTGAACAACAACCAAAAATTCACAAAGACATTGGATGAATTGGAAAAATGCGGCTTTATCCGTCAGTATGTTCCCTTTGGAAAGACCAAACGCGATGTGCTCTACCAGCTGATGGACGCATTCACACTTTTCCATTTTCATTTTGCCAACGAAAACGCCTATCAAGACGAGACTTTTTGGACTAATTCGCTCAACAGTCCACGATATCGGGCGTGGAGCGGTTATGCGTTTGAGATGCTCTGTCTGAATCATATCGCCCAAATCAAACAGGCATTGGGTATTGCCGGCGTACAGAGCCGTGTGTGCAGTTGGCTCGCCAAAGCAGACGACGGTGGCAATGGTGCACAAATAGACCTCCTCATTGATCGCGCCGACCAGACCATCAATGTGTGCGAAATGAAATTCTCACGCGCCGAATATGAAATCACCCGAACAGATGCGGATGATTTCGACAATAAGTTGGAGACTTTCATTCGGCAGACCAATACCAGAAAATCCCTGATGCTGACATTGATAACCTCCTTTGGAGTCAAAAAGAACAAATATAGCGGACAAGTTCAGAAACAGATTACACTGGCGGACTTGTTTGCTCCCTCCAAATCGTAACAACAAAAATCCGCCAACTTTCCAGCTGGCGGATTTTTCATACCATAGATTGTGATTACTTCACGCTCTCTATAATACTGTCATCCACGAGGTTAGGCAGGGTAACTTTCAGTTCCGGGCAGACGGCCATGGCGCGTTTGATGGCGAACATGGCGCCTTCGTTGCGGGCCCAGCTGCGGCGCGAAATGCCATTGTTGACATCCCAGTGCAGCATCATCCTGAGCCGGCGGTCGCACTCGGCACTGCCGTCCAGCACCATGCCGAAGCCGCCGTTCATCACCTCGCCCCAGCCGACACCGCCGCCGTTGTGGATGCTCACCCACGTGGCACCCCGGAAGCTGTCGCCGATGACGTTCTGCACCGCCATGTCGGCACAGCGGTTACTGCCGTCGTAGATGTTGCTGGTTTCACGGAACGGGCTGTCGGTGCCGCTCACATCGTGGTGGTCACGGCCGAGCACGATGGGCGCGCTGATTTCGCCCTTGCGGATGGCCTCGTTGAAACGGGCGGCAATCTTGGTACGGCCTTCGCAGTCGGCATAGAGAATGCGCGCCTGGCTGCCCACCACGAGGTGGTTCTCCTTGGCGCCCTTGATCCACTGGATGTTGTCGTGCATCTGCTGCTGGATTTCGGCAGGCGCGGTGGCGGCGATTTCCGCCAGAACCTCCATCGCGATATGGTCGCTCTTGTCGAGGTCTTCGGGTTTACCGCTGGTGCAGACCCAACGGAACGGACCGAAACCGTAGTCGAAGCACATGGGTCCCATAATATCCTGAACATAGGAGGGATAGCGGAAGGCACTCTTGTCGGCATTCCAGATGTCGGCACCGGCGCGGCTGCTTTCCAACAGGAAGGCGTTGCCGTAGTCGAAGAAGTACATTCCCTTGGCAGTCAGCTTGTTGATGGCGGCTACATGGCGACGCAGACTCTCCTGAACGGCGGCTTTGAACTTCTCGGGTTCTTCCGCCATCATCACCTTGGCATCCTCGAAGGAGATGCCCACGGGATAGTAACCGCCCGCCCACGGGTTGTGGAGGGAGGTCTGGTCGGAACCGAGATCGACCTGGATGCCTTTTTCGGCGCAGTATTCCCAAAGGTCCACCACGTTGCCCTGGTAGGCGAAGCTCTTGGCCAGCTTCTTGGCGCGGGCTTCGTTCACAGCGACGAACAGCTCGTCGAGGTTTTCGTGCACCTCGTCCACCCAGCCCTGGGTGAAACGTTTCTGCGTGGCGCTGGGGTTGATTTCGGCGGTGATAGAGACCACTCCGGCGATGTCACCGGCTTTGGGCTGGGCGCCGCTCATGCCGCCGAGGCCGGCGGTGACGAACAGTTTGCCGGCGGTGCCGCCGCCGAGCTTGCGGGCGGCGTTCAGCACCGTGATGGTGGTGCCGTGCACGATGCCCTGCGGTCCGATGTACATGTAGCTGCCGGCGGTCATCTGGCCGTACTGCGTCACGCCGAGGGCGTTGTAACGCTCCCAGTCGTCGGGCTTGCTGTAGTTGGGGATCATCATGCCGTTGGTGACGACCACGCGGGGAGCCTCCTTGTGCGACGGGAACAGTCCCAGCGGGTGACCGGAGTACATCACGAGGGTCTGCTCGTCGGTCATCTCCGACAAATACTTCATCACGAGGCGGTACTGTGCCCAGTTCTGGAAGACGGCGCCGTTGCCGCCGTAGGTGATCAGTTCGTGCGGGTGCTGGGCCACGGCGGGATCCAGGTTGTTCTGGATCATCAGCATGATGGCGGCAGCCTGCCGGCACTTGGCGGGGTACTGGTCGATGGGGCGGGCGTACATCTCGTAGTCGGGACGGTAGCGGTACATGTAGATTCTGCCGTATTTGTGCAGCTCTTCCATAAATTCCGGCGCGAGGGCGGCGTGGAGGGAGGGGTCGAAGTAGCGGAGCGCGTTGCGAAGGGCCAGCTTCTTCTCTGCGGGAGTGAGGATGTCCTTGCGCTTCGGGGCGTGGTTCACCGTGGTGTCATAGGGTTTCAAAGCGGGCAGTTTTGAAGGGATGCCCTGCATAATGTCTTGTTGAAATTCTTGTAAAGTCATATAACCAGTGTTTTAATAATTCTCCAAATAGGGGTGCAAAGATACAATTTTTACCCTCTACTTTTTACTTTCTACTTTTTACTTTTTGTTGTATCTTTGCCGCCTGTTTTTGAAATTATAAAAAACTCTATAAGATGATTAAAATTACTTTACCTGACGGTTCTGTAAAAGAATACGAAAAAGGGACGACCCCCTATCAGATTGCGCTGTCAATCAGCGAGGGACTTGCCCGTAACGTGTTGGCAGCCAAAGTGAACGACAAAGTGGTTGCCTTGAACTATGAAATCAACGACGATGCTTCCGTCACCCTGCTGACGTGGAACGACCCCGAAGGGAAGGCCGTTTACTGGCACTCCTCCGCCCACTTGATGGCGGCGGCAATCTCCGAACTTTATCCGAATGCCAAGTTCGGAATCGGTCCGAGCATCGAAAACGGTTTCTACTACGACATCGATTTCATGGACGAGACCATCTCCTCCGACAATTTCCCCGCCATCGAAGCAAAGATGCAGGAAATCGCCGCCCAAAAGGTCCAGTTCGTCCGTAAGGAAGTCTCCAAAAAAGAGGCTTTGGACTATTTCACCAAGAAAGGCGAGGTTTACAAAGTCGAGTTGATCAACGACTTGGAAGACGGCACCATCACCTTCTACGAGAGCGGTGCTTTCACCGACCTCTGCCGTGGACCGCACCTCTTCAACACGGCCCCCATCAAAGCCATCAAGCTCATCAACACCGCCGGTGCCTACTGGCGCGGCGACGAGAAGCGCAAACAGCTCACCCGTATCTACGGTATCACCTTCCCCAAGAAAAAAGAGCTGGATGAATACCTTGTGATGCTGGAGGAGGCGAAAAAACGCGACCACCGCAAACTCGGCAAGGAGATGGAACTCTTCACCTTCTCCCAGAAGGTGGGACAGGGCTTGCCGTTGTGGCTCCCCAAAGGCACCGACCTGCGCAAACGTCTGGAAAACTTCCTGACGAAAGTGCAGAAAAAATATGGTTATCAGCAGGTGATCACGCCCCATATCGGAAATGTGGAGCTGTACAAAACCTCCGGTCACTATGCCAAGTACGGTGCGGACTCCTTCCGCCCGATCACCACTCCGCAGGAGGGCGAGGCCTACTTCCTCAAACCGATGAACTGTCCCCACCACTGCGAAATCTACGCCTCGAAGCCGCGTTCGTACCGCGACCTCCCGCTCCGTCTGGCCGAATTCGGCACCGTCTATCGCTACGAGCAGAGCGGTGAACTCCACGGCCTCACCCGCGTGCGCAGCTTCACCCAGGACGACGCCCACCTCTTCTGCACCTCCGACCAGATCAAGGAAGAGTTCTGCAAGGTGATCGACATCATCCTTTACATCTTCAAAACGTTGGATTTCAAGGATTACGTGGCACAGGTTTCCCTCCGCGACCCCAACAACAAGGAGAAATACATCGGTTCGGACGAGAACTGGCACAAAGCCGAAAGCGCCATCATCGAGGCGGCTGCCGAAAAGGGGCTGAACACGGTGGTGGAATACGGCGAAGCCGCTTTCTACGGCCCGAAGCTCGACTTTATGGTGAAGGACGCCCTCGGCCGCAAGTGGCAGTTGGGTACCGTCCAGGTTGACTACAACCTGCCGGAGCGCTTCCAATTGGAATACACCGCTCCCGACCAGAGCAAACAGCGCCCGGTGATGATCCACCGCGCCCCGTTCGGCTCCATGGAGCGTTTCGTAGCCGTGTTGCTCGAGCACACCGGCGGCAACTTCCCGCTCTGGCTCACCCCCGACCAGGTCATTATCCTGCCCATCAGCGAAAAGTTCCTCGGTTATGCCCAGAAGGTGCGTGAAATGCTTGATGATCAGGACATCCGCGCCATCGTCGATGAACGCAACGAGAAGGCGGGTCGCAAGATCCGCGACGCCGAGGTCAGCAAGGTGCCCTTCATGGTCATCGTGGGCGAAAAAGAGGAGAACGACGGCACCGTTTCCGTGCGTCAGCACGGCGCGGGCGACAAAGGCACGATGCCTGTGGCCGATTTTGTCAGTCTCATCAAGCAAACTATTGACCAAGAACTTCAAAAATAATTGAATATTAACAACTTAAATTTTATCAAAATGAAAAAAGTATTTTTAATGTTATTTGTGGTTGCACTCGCATTCTGCGGTTGCAAGGATGACACCTATGAATCCGCCAACTACGTGGGCACCTATGCCGGCACCTTCAACATCGTGAAACAGTCCGACAGCAGCACCTCCACTAAACAGGGCAAGCTGCACTTCACCCAGAATCCCGCCAACAAGGAAAACCTCCTTTGGGAATACTGCATTGATATGCAAAAAACTTCCTCCGGCGTTTTCGAAACCTCTGAGAACTCCTTCACCACGGAGATGATCAAGGCTGCCACCAGCCTCATCAACATTGACGAGTACACCGATCAGACCATCGACAAGATTTTGGCCAAGGCCACGTTCGACGGTTCTTCCGTTACAATGAAGATCTACTACAAGGCCACCATCCTTGGAGTGGAAGCCGATATTGTGATTGCCACCTTCACCGGCACGAAGGAATCGAAATAAGCTTTTGTTTCACATAATAAAAAAGCGGGTCTCCGAAAGGCGACCCGCTTTTTTTACTTCTGCTGCTTTTGGTTCATCAGGTCGCGGCGGTTACGCCCGATGTAGGTGCAATAGAGAACAAGGTCGGTGGCCACCAACGTGGCATTGAACACATAAAGCCATATCACGATGTCGTGGCTGTACAGCGACTTATGGATGATGCCGAAGATGTAGCCCAGTATGACCAAGGACATGAAAAACGGACTTTTCCCAATCACCACCTTGGTGCGCAGCGACTTTGCGATGGAAACGGGCCAGCTGACCGCGAAGCAGAGCAGAAAAAGTACTTCCCAAATGCTGAAATCTGCCATAGTTTTATTTTAGAAAATGTTGTTTTACAAATAGATGTATCTTTTTTTCGGGAACCCGAACCGGGCGGCAAAAGTACCACATTATTTTGGGATGGCAAAAAGGGAGTTGTTACAGCCCCAGTATCTCCCGAGGCTCGCTGATGATGACGTCGGCGCCGGCGGCCTCCAGTTCGGCGCGGTCCCGGAAACCCCAGAGAACCCCCACCTTCCGCAAGCCCGCGTTGGCCGCCGTGCGCATGTCGGTGGCGGTGTCGCCGATGTACCACGTCTGCTCCGGGGTGGCGGCGGCGATTTCCATAATGTCCCGCACGATGTCGGGGGCGGGTTTCACGGGCACGCCGGGACGCTTGCCCAGCGCCGCCGCAAAGGTGACAGTCGGGAAATAGTGCCGCATCAGTTCCCCCATCGCCTCCTGCGCCTTGTTGGAGGCTACGGCCAGCTGGTCGCCGCGCCGCTGGAGCGTTTCCAATACCTCCACAATGCCTGCGTACGGGGCGGTCCGGTCCATCTTGTGAATCTGGTAATGGTCAAGGAATTCTCTGTAAATCACCGCTTTCACTTCCTCCGTGCGGGCGTGCTCGGGCAGTACCCGCTCAATGAGCATCGCCATCCCGTCGCCCACAAAATAGCGGTAGGCGTCCAACGGATGGGTGGGGAAACCGTGCGCCGCGAGCGTGTGGTTGCAGCTGTTGCACAAGTCTTCCAATGAGTTGAGAAGCGTTCCGTCGAGATCGAAAATGTAGAACATAGCGGGTCGGTTTTTGATGTTCCGAAAACGAGATTTCGGGTGGCAAACTTACGTCTTTTTTTGCTACTTTTGCCGCCTCAAAACAGCAACCCTCTATCGGCATTTTTTTAGAGGGAAATCATTTTTTAAGAATGGAAGAAGATATCATAAAAAACATAAGCACAGAGGAATACAAGCATGGATTCGAGTCGAAGATTGAAAACGAGGAGTTTCCGCGCGGTTTGAACGAGGAGATCATCCGGATGATTTCGGCGCGAAAAGAGGAGCCCGAATGGCTTTTGGAGTTCCGCCTCAAAGCGTTCCGCCTCTGGCAGACGATGAAGGAACCCGACTGGGCGCACCTCCATTACGAAAAACCCGACTACCAGAACATCATCTACCTCTCCATCCCCAAGAAAAAGGAGTTTTCGGAAGTGGTCAAGACGTTCGACAAACTCGGCATCTCCCTGGATGAGAACGAGAAAGCCTTCTCCGACAAGGAGTCCGGCAAAAGTTCCGACTCGATGGTGGCCGTGGACGCCGTCATCGACTCCGTTTCGGTGAAGACGATGTATTCCGACATGCTGGAAAAGAAGGGCATCCTCTTCTGCTCCTTCGGTGAGGCGGTGAAGAAATACCCCGACCTTGTGAAGAAATACCTCGGCTCGGTGGTGCCCGCCTCCGACAACTTTTTCGCCGCCCTCAACTCGGCGGTGTTCAGCGAGGGCTCCTTCTGCTACATCCCCAAAGGAGTGCGCTGTCCCATCGACCTGAGCACCTATTTCCGCATCAACGCCAAGAACACCGGCCAGTTCGAGCGCACCCTCCTCATCGCCGACGAAGGCGCGTACGTAAGCTACCTTGAGGGCTGCACCGCCCCCCAGCGCGACGAAAACCAGCTCCACGCAGCCATCGTGGAGATCATCGCCCTCGACGATGCCGAAGTGAAGTACTCCACCGTCCAGAACTGGTTCCCCGGCGACAAGGACGGCAAGGGCGGCATCTACAACTTCGTGACCAAGCGCGGCTTGTGCAAAGGTACCCGCTCCAAAATCTCGTGGACACAGGTGGAGACGGGTTCCGCCGTCACATGGAAGTACCCAGGCTGCGTGCTGCAGGGCGACGACTCCGTGGGCGAATTCTACTCCGTGGCCGTCACCAACAACTACCAGCAGGCCGACACCGGCACCAAGATGATCCACATCGGGAAGAACACCCGAAGCCTCATCGTGAGCAAGGGAATATCAGCGGGACACAGCCAGAACAGCTACCGCGGCCTCGTCAAAATCACCAAGGGTGCGGAACATTCCCGCAACTTCTCGCAGTGCGACTCCCTCCTGATGGGCGACACCTGCGGTGCCCACACCTGGCCCTACGTGGACTGCCACAACAACAGCTCCATCATGGAACACGAGGCCTCCACCGGCAAGATTTCCGAAGAACAGCTCTTCTACTGCCAGCAACGCGGCATCAGCATGGAAAAGGCCGTCAGCCTCATCGTCAACGGCTATGCCAAAGGGGTCTTGGAAAAATTACCCCTTGAATTCGCCGCCGAGGCCCAGGAATTGTTGTCCATTTCATTAAAGAATTCGATTGGATAAAACATTGAATAAAAACAAAACCCTGTAGAGACGTTTCATGAAACGTCTCTACAAACCCCGATAAAAACTATTCCCTAAAACCTAACCCCTATACCCTAAAACCTATACCCTAACCCCTAAACCCTATCCCCTAATATGCATTTAGCAGAAACCACCGTTGAATCCATTGCCCTCCATGCGGTCGGCAACAAACAGTTAGAAGAACCGCTGAACCTGTCGCACGAGCTTTTGCACGTCAGCGAGGAGGTGAAGAACATGCTGAAAACCTACTTCCTCTTCCCGTTCAAGACGGATGAATATTTCCAACTCTATGACGAGAATGGAGTGGAGGAAAATGTTGTTTACAAGTCGGTTACAGAAATTTTTGAAAATCAGGACAATCTGCTGGAGCAGTCGCTCTATCTGGCGCAGCACCTGTACAACCAGTGTACTCACCCGAAAATCAAGGACGGTGAGTTCTACGTGGTTTATTTCAAGAACTGTGTGATTGACGACGAGATGGTGGATGCAGTGGGGCTTTTCAAGGCGGAAACGAAAGACACCTTTCTCAAGGTGCATCAAGAGGACGACCGTTTTGTGGTGGAGAGCGACTTTGGCTTCGGGCTCAACAAACTGGATAAAGGCTGCTTGATTTTCAACACCGAGCAGGAAAAGGGCTATGTGGTGGCCATTGTGGACAATACGAACCGGAATGCCGAGGCACAGTACTGGACTGACGACTTCCTCCACATCCGCCAGCGCAAGGACGAATTCTACAACACCCAGCATGTTCTGAACATGTGCAAAAGTTTCGTCACCGAGTGCATGCCGGAAGAATTCGAAGTGTCGCGTGCCGACCAGGCCGAAATCTTGAACAAGTCGGTTTCCTTCTTCAAGGAAAACAAGACCTTCGAGATGGACGACTTCCAGCAGGAGGTCATCGGCGACCCGAACGTGATTGAGAAATTCAACGACTACAAGCAGGAGTACCAGCTGGAACACGACGTGCAGGTGCCCGACTCATTCGGCATTTCCAACAGCGCGTTGAAGAAGCAGTCACGCAACTTCAAGAGTGTCATCAAGTTGGACAAAAACTTCCATGTGTACGTCCACGGCGACACCAAGATGATCAAGAAAGGTGTGGATCCGGAGACGGGGATGAACTACTACCAGCTTTTCTTCAACGAGGAGTATTAGGGCTCGCTATCGCTCGCATTTGGGCTCACTGCGTTCGCATTTTAGCTCACTGACGTTCGCATTGGGGTTCGCTTGCGCGAACATTTCGGGGGATTGAACCCGCGCCGCCTTGCAAATTCTGTCGCGACAGAAACCCCATTCCCCTCCTACTTCCTACCTTCTACCTTATACTTTATACCTCTTACTTTTTTCTACTACCGCGGCCTACGGCCACCCCTTCTACATAGAAGGGAAACATTTACCGTTTCAGCGTGATCCGCATGGTAGTGCCTTTGCCCACGATGGAGGATTTGACAAACAGGTTGCCTTTGTGGTACTCCTTGATAATACGGCGGGCGAGTGTCAACCCCAGGCCCCAGCCGCGGCTTTTGGAGGTGTAGCCCGGTTTGAAAATCGTCTTCTGCTTCTGCGGCGGGATGCCCTTGCCCGTGTCGGTGATGTCGATGTGGACGTGCGTCTTGTCATCGATCAGGTTGATGGCGATGACCCCGTCGCCCTCCATCGCATCCACGGAGTTTTTGCACAGGTTCTCGATGACCCACTCAAAAAGATAACGGTTGATGGGCAGAACAATCTCGGGATAGTCGGCAGCGTTGAAGATGAGGGTGGTTTTCGATGAAATGCGGGTGCGGAGATAATTGGTGAATTGGTCGATCACCTCCACGATGTTTTCGTCCTTGAGTTCCGGGACGGAGCCGATTTTGGAGAACCGCTGCGCGATGGTTTCCAGCCGGTGGACATCCTTGTCGATTTCGCCCACAATGGAGGGATCGACGTCGCTCTCGCGCAGGATTTCCGTCCATGCCATCAGCGACGAGATGGGTGTGCCCAGCTGGTGCGCCGTCTCCTTCGACATGCCCACCCACACACGGTTCTGTTCGGAGCGGCGGGCAAAACTGAACAGCAGGTACGCCACGATGACAAAAACGAGGACAATAAAGAATTGGATGTACGGGAAATAGCGCAATCTCGTCAGGATGGGCGACTCCTCATAGAAGACGTAGCAGTGCCCCTGGTCGGGAAGGTCGATTTCAATGGGCTTGTTCGATGACTTCATCTTTGCAACCAGCTGGCGCAACCCTTCGGGCGTGGCGATTTGCGTGGAATCGACATTGCCGGAGATGACCACGCGCTGTTCGGTGCTGTCGGTGATGATGACGGGGATGGAGGCCGTGTTGATGACCACCTCCTCGAAAAACGACTCCTGCAGGTTTTCCATGTACTCGCGGAGATCGGTGTAGATTTTCGATTCACGGTAGTACATCACCACGTATTTGGGGCGGTCGTAATAGACCTTGAGCTGCTCGAACGAGTTGATTTCGTCACCAAGTTCAGAGATGTTTTTCATCTTGCCGATTTCCTCCGGCACGTTGGCGGTGTAGCTGATGCTGCCGTCCATCTGCACCATGATCAGCGGGATGGTCTTGTTTTCCTGCAACATATCAACGTAGAAGGTGAGGTCCTCATCGAGGGGCGCGTCAAACACTTTCTTGATGACCTTCGCCATCTGCGTGGCGCGTTTCGCCTCCTCCGCCTTCACCTCGTCGAAGAAGTGGTTGGTGTAGTTCACCAACTGTGCTTTCTGCGTCACCGCTTCCGCCCACAGGTTCACCTTCTGCCGTTCCTCGCGGGCGATGCTGTTAAACAGCACGTTGGAATAGTAAATCATGACGAGGAACACAACGAGGGCCGACACGAACAGCAGCCATTTCCATCGTTTTTTCTGTGTATAGAGGTTCATACGGTTTCTTGAAATGAGGGCGCAAAGATACGCATTCTAAAACTTCTACATAAAAAAGGGCACACTTTTTTGCTTGACTAAGGATCCCCTCTCCTGTCAAACGTCCCTATCCTGTTAATACAGCAGCGGAATCACCCGCTTCAGACGGCGGCCTTTCATCTCGTCACCGAACTCGATCTGGTACTTGTGGTACAGTGTGTTGGCTCGGGGAACGAGGTTCGCGGCAGTCCAAATGAAGAAGACGAGGCCCGACAGCGACCACGTGAGGACGGCAAAGCCCAGCCATTCCATCAGCTCGCCGAAGTAGTTGGCGGAGGTGACGTAGTTGAACATTCCGCCCTTCGGAAGGTAGTGCCGCGTGTCGGACGGGTCCTTGCGCAAGTGCCGGATGATGTAGTCGGAGTGCAGGTTCGTGATGAAACCTCCGATGAACAAACACAGCCCTATGAGGAACCATGGCGACCAAAGCCACTCGATG
Organism: Bacteroidales bacterium; assembly: GCA_016285085.1. Taxonomy (GTDB): domain Bacteria; phylum Bacteroidota; class Bacteroidia; order Bacteroidales; family WCHB1-69; genus UBA1756. The sequence continues at coordinate 6,576 of JAEEQA010000005.1, read as the reverse complement.
TCGTTGTAGGTCAGCCCAAAAGCGGAATAGTTCACGTTGTAGGACTCGTAGAATATCCAGTAGCCCTGCATGGCGGCGTTGAGGATGTTGAACGCCATCCCCATGAGCATGATTCCGACAGGCATCTTGCTGTTGCCTTTCATCAGGAAAGGGAAGATGAAGACCCGCTGGAAATAGTGGGTTTCAAAGATGACGAAGAATGTGAGCGGCACGATGGCGAACCGGTGCGGCGAGAACAGCCACAGTCCCGCCATGGCCGCGAAGATGGGAAATTCCATAAAGAACCACGCCACCTTGTTGTTGATGAGCTTGCCCCAACGGGAGGAGACCAGCATGCCGTAGCCGGCCTCCACAAAATACAAGGCAATGAACACGACGACAGCAATCGCTATCATCACATATAAATATATGTAGAACATGATTTGCTATTCGATGGTGATTTCCAGCGGCATTCTGGCCTGCACGCCTTTTGCCTTAATAATCTGCTGCAGTCCATTATAGGCCGGGTAGAGGTCGCCGAGTTCGCTGCGGATGGCGGCGGAGATCTCTTTTTCTTCTTGGTCCTTGTTGAAGAGGGTTTCAAACCACTCCTTTTTCTCGGGGTAATAGACGAGCTTGTAGCTGTCGGTGCCGGCGAGTTCGGCGGCGAGGGCGATGGCGTCCTTCAGGTTGCCGAGCTTATCGACGAGGCCGAGCTGGAGGGCTTCGGTGCCGGCCCACACACGGCCCTGTCCGATGGAATCGACCTGCGCCTTGGTGAGGCTGCGGCCGTCGGAAACGCGTGTGAGGAAGGTGTCGTAGGTCTTGTCCACACTGCCCTGCATGAGGTTGTACTCCTCTTCGGTCATGGGACGCATGCCGCTGATGGCATCGGAATGGGCATTGGTTTTCACCACATCGACGGTGACGCCGAGTTTGGTTTCGAGGCAGCGCTGCACGCTCGGGATCATGCCGAAGACACCGATGGAGCCGGTGAGCGTGTTGGGCTGGGCCACGATGGCATCGGAGTTGCAGGAGATATAGTAACCGCCGGAAGCTGCATAGTCGCCCATGGAGGTGACGACTTTCTTGCCGGCTGCTTTGGCGTTCTCCAACTCGTTCCAGATGATTTCGGAGGCGAGGGCGCTGCCGCCGGGCGAGTTGACACGCAGCACGATGGCCTTCACGTCCTTGTCTTTGTAGGCGCGGCGGATCTCCTTGCAGAGTGTCACGTCGCCGATGGTGTTGTCGCTGCCTTTGCCGTCGTTGATTTCACCCACGGCATAGATGATGGCGATTTTGTCGGAGCCTTTGCCCAGGTCCACCTTGAAGGACTTGCGGTAGGTGGCCAGTGAAACGAGGTTCAGCGCGTCTTCGTCCTTGACTCCGAGCTGCTTTTTCAGGGTGTTGCGGTAGTCGGTGGGATAGGAGAAGGCATCCACAAGGCCCATTCCGATTGCATTGTTGACATCCTTGAGGATGAGCATGCTGTCGGCCACGGCATTGAGCTGTTCCACGGAGATGTTGCGGCTGGCGGAGATGTCGGCCAGCATCTTGCCCCAGATGGAGTTGCCGAGGACGGTCAACTGTTCGCGGTTGGCCTCGCTCATTTTGTCGAGGAGGTACGGTTCCACAGCGCTTTTGAATTTGCCGCATTTCACCACCTGCACATCGATGTCGAGTTTGTCAATGAGGCCTTTGTAGAACATGATTTGGAAGGCGAGGCCGCGGAAGTCAATCTCCCCTTTGGGGTTGAGGAACACTTTGTCGGCGACAGAGGCAAGGTAGTAGGCGCCCTGTGTGTAGTAGTCGCTGTAGGCATAGACAAACTTGCCGGACTCTTTGAACTTAAGGAGGGCGTCATGGATCTCCTCCAAAGTAGCGGGACTGGCCTGTACCGATTTGACGTTCAGGGAGACACCTTTGATTTTGTCATCCTTGGCAGCGTTGTCGAGAGAGGCGAGGATGTCGTCCAAACCGATGGAGTTGGAGTTGTAGTAGGGGATGTCCATGTCGGCAAACGGGTTGTCGCCGGCACGTTCGTCGATGGGTGCGTTGAGGGTGAGCTCCAGAACGGAGTTGGACTCGATCTTTTCCGTGTCGGAAGAACCGAGGGCGGCCACCATTCCGATCATCATCAGGATGGAAAGGAAGGAGATGATGACGGAAGCGAGAATAAATCCGAGCGCCGACCCGAAAACGACCCGGAAAAACTTCCGCGCCTTCGACTCTCCCTTCACATATCTGAATTTCTTGGTCTTGCCGTCCTGCTGGGTGACGGTCTGTTCAATGTCTAAATTCTGTTCCATAATGTTGATTTTTAAATTATTATCTTTTTTTACAAATTAGATTATTCTTTTGAAAAAACGCTGCAAAGGTACGGAATAACTTGGAATTATGTAAAAGAAGTCAATCATTGCCTCTTTTTTTATGCTTAATGGGTGAAACAATTAAAAAAAAGGGGAGTTCGTTGTTAAAAAAACAAAAAGAAAACCATTGTCAGAAAATAATAGTATATTTGCCGCCGTTTTTTGAAAATAGATATTTAAACGTAAAAAATTATAGCACAATGAAAAAAGGATTCTTATCATTAGTGATGATGGTGGCCGTTTTGTTTGCGATGGCCCAACCTCGGATTGAATTTGAAAAGAAGACACATGAATTTGGCGACATCCGCGAGGAAGGCGGCAAAGTAACGGCCCGTTTCACCTTCAAGAATGTGGGAGACAGCGCACTGGTGCTTACCCGCGTGAAACCCGGTTGCGGTTGCACTGCGGCCAACTACACCAAGGAAGCCGTGATGCCCGGTCAGACCGGTTTTATCGATGCCACCTACGACCCGTGGGGCCGTCCCGGACAGTTCAACAAGAACATCAAGGTTTCGACCAACGAGCCCAATCAGGCCAACCCGTACATCATCTTCATCAAGGGCAATGTAATCAAACGCCCCCCCACAAAGTATGAGATCGCCGGTTACAAGTCCGGTCGCGGCGAGGTGCGCGTGAAGGAGTCCACCGTCCGCTTCCAGGTCAAGAACACGGGCAGCCATATCGACACTTTCCATATCCGCAGCTTCTACGACAACGGCCGTGCCACCACCTTCAACCTTGAACTTCCCGAATACATCCAGGAAGTGGGCCGCAGTTTCGGCAAAACCCTTCCCGCCGACTACGAAGGCTACATCGTTCTCAAATACGACGCCACCAAGCGCAATGACTGGGGCAACCTCAAAGACAAGGCAGTCATCGTTACCGACGATACGCTTGAACCCCGCAAGTATTTGTATTTCAATGTAAATCTTGTAGAAGACTTCTCCAGAATGTCACAAAAGGAGCTGGAAAAAGCCCCGAAGATCAGTTTTGACAAGACCGCCTTCAGATTCGACACGATTGTACAGAACACCAGCGTTTCAGAAACAATCAAAATCACCAACACCGGCAAAACCAATCTGATCATCCGCAAGATTGAGTCCAGCATGCCTCAAGTCCTCACCTACAAGATCTCGGCGACGGAAATCGCACCCGGACAGTCCGCCACCCTCGACCTCACCCTCAACGGGAAGAACCGCCGCGGCAGACAGAACGCCTCCATCGAGGTCATTTCCAACTCGCCCACCAACTCCAGCCAGATCATCAATGTGAACGGAATGATTGTCCAATAGGATATTTTACAGAAATTCTCTACGGGGACGCGGCTTTCGTGTCCCCGTTTTGTTTTTTTTAGAAAAATGTATTTGATGGGGGCAGACAGCATAAAAAAAGCTGTATATTTGCACCCCAATTTATTGAAGGTGAAAAGCAGGGATAAAAAAGAGGAATTTAAGCTCAGAATTTCTGGAGTTGAACGTGGAAAACATTCGTTTTCAATAGATTGTGATAATACGTTCTTTGAAGTTGCAGAGATTCCCGATCTGCACGAAGGAGATGTGAAATTGCAGATTGAGATGGACATTTCTGACAAAATCGTCACGTTGGATTTCCATTTCAAGGGCTATGTCACCCTTCCGTGCGACCGTTGCATGGAGCCTGTCAACATCGACTTGGACTTCACCGACAACCTGGTGGTAAAGTTGATGCCGTGGATCGAGGAACCCGAGGAGGAGGACAACCTGTGGATTGTGAATGAGAACACCTACGAGCTGGATTTGTTCCATTTTGTATATGAGTCGATTTCACTGGCCTTGCCCACCCAGATACTCCACCCTGAGGATGAAAACGGGAATTCAACCTGCGACCCCGAAATATTGAAAAAACTGGAAGAGCTGACCCCGCACGAGAACACAATGGGTGACATTGACCCTCGTTTGGAAGCTCTGAAAAATATTAAACTAAGTTAATCACTTAAATTAAAGATAGTTATGCCACATCCGAAAAGAAGACACTCAGCAATGAGAAGAGACAAGAGAAGAGCACACGATTTCATCACCGCTCCCACGCTGACCACATGCAGCCACTGCGGTGCTGCCATCCTTACTCACAGAGTATGCCCTGAATGCGGTTACTACAGAGATAAGCAGGCCATCGAAATCAAAGGCGCCAACGCCTAATCTTCACGAAGCAGTGTGCGATGGAGTTGTTCTTCGCAACACATAATCAGCACAAACTACAGGAAGCAGTTGCCATCGCAGGTGCTTCTTGTGTCGTGAAAGGAATTGCAGAACTCGGCTGTTTCGAGGAAATCCCCGAAACGGCTGATTCTTTGTTGGGTAACGCCCGACAAAAAGCGGAATATGTCCACGACAAGTATGGTGTCAACTGCTTTTCCGACGACACCGGTCTGGAAATCGAGGCGTTGGACGGACGCCCCGGTGTCTATTCCGCCCGCTATGCAGGCCCCGCATGCAGCTTCCAGGACAATATCCGGAAGGTGATGTCTGAACTGGAGGGTGTGACCAACCGCAAGGCCTGCTTCAAAACCGTCATCGCCCTCATCTTGGACGGGAAGGAGTATTTCTTCGAGGGCCGTGTCGATGGCGAAATCATCGCCGAGCAGCGCGGCACCGCTGGCTTCGGCTACGATCCCATCTTCCGTCCTGTCGGCAGCGACCTCACCTTCGCCGAGATGGACGAGGCCGCAAAGAACGCCATCAGCCACCGCGGCCGCGCCATGCAGGCCCTGAAGGAGTTCCTGAACCCCCTCGGCCAATAACCCATCTCTCCCATTTTGCTTTTTAGAAATCTATGGTATGGAAGGTACCGTTCATTCCTTCACCATCAGTTCTGCATTGACCGCATGGAGAACGAAATAAGGATGCTGTGCATCGGTGCGGCGCAGCATCAGGAAGAACGGTTTGTCGAAAACCATCTTTTTAGGAGTCGGCTTCTTTACCTCCTCTTCCTCCTCATCGAGGCTAAGGCATATCTCCACCTTTGCTTCACTGGCTATTTCCGCTCCCGTCTCGTTCAGTTTGAACGAAGTACGCTGCCAAGCCTGTAAAATCTCGTAATCCAAAGAGTTGGCACGAAAAGTATTGCCAATCAATTTCTTAAAGGTAGTGCTGATATCAAAGTCAATGTCGGGAATGACTACCTCATCATCGCTCCATAACTGGTATTTCCACCGCAGACTTTGGATTTTCCGCTCCTTTTGTCCGATTTCAATCAAACTGTCGGCGGCGGCGGCCATCGCGGCCATTGTCGGATAGGTTTTTGTGGTTTTGAACAGGACGATTTCGTGTTCCTTATCCGAAGGTTTTAGTTTGATAATGAAGTTGTTATCGTTTTTATAGTAAAGAATTTTCACCATGTCGGTCAAGTCGTTATTATCATCGCCCATCACGCCGAAAGCCGCGACTTTCTGCTTGGTGAAGGTCAGCCGGTGTTCCATTTTATTCAACTGGTAATCAAATGGCAGCGACTTCTTGAATTCGGCACGGGTGTAGATGTAGTCTCCAGAGACCACACCGCTTGCTGTGTATTCATTGGATTTCAATACATTTCGGAAAGATGTGGAAGCATTGAGCAACCGCAAGTCTTGGTATTTTTGCGGGATGGCCAAAGAGGTTCCGATGATTTTCCGAACCTCTTCCCATGCAACGAGCAGCGTGGCGCAATAAACCGAATTGCTGTCGGTGGGAAGAAAGTGTTCCATCGTGGGCACAAACACCGTACCCCCATATTCAGAAAGGTTTTCCGGCTGGGTCGCCTGCTCCATCAAGGCCTCTTTTGAAACGGGTGCCTGAACGGCTTCTTCTTTTGGTGAATGCCCACAGGAGAGAAGCAGCAGTGGCGTCAGCAGAAATAGGGCAATAGTATTTCTCATAAAATTTTCTAAAATTAGGCGGCAAAGATACTATAAATTTGGGTAAAATCTACACGATCGGGTCGGGGCACACGTTGCGCCCGCCGTCCTCTGCCTTCGTGCGTTAGTTAGTCGCGCAAACATCGGACCGAACAACCATTGACCTTATAGTAGTTGCCGCGAGAGACGATGGCGTCACCGTAGCTCAGGGCGCGGGCGTATGCGCCAGTACTGTTGTTCTCAGTAGCACCCCATAAGACGGCGTATTCGCCGAAATATAGGTAATCGCTGCGGTAGGAGCCAGCGGGTAGCGCACTAAAGCCGGTGGCATTGTTCTGACTGGGCGTGTTGCCTACG
>JAEEQA010000048.1 GCA_016285085.1 Bacteroidales bacterium | reverse complement strand
TGTCCTTTATCGCTAAAGAACACCGCGTATGGCTGGTTGTTATTTAGCGCGTTTTTTAGAGAGGTTGGCAAGTTGACTTAAATCCGTTCCTCTTTCTCATCTGGCGGCAAAAATACTACATATTTTTGAATTGATGATATTTTTTACTCTTTCTTTCTACGCGATCAACCGATGCAGCTCATCAATATATTTGCGGAGAGTGGCGAGGTTCTGACCAAACACACCGTTCCAATCAAGATCCGTGAAGTTTTCATCGGTGATGAGCGTTTCAGGGGTGATGTCGCCATTTTCACAAACATACCCGATGATTTGATTGATGTACTCTTCTTGAAGACTGTTCAAGATGTTGTCGCTCAAGAATTTTGAATACCGCTCTTTGGCAATTTGCCTGTCAACACCAATGATGGAGCGGATGAAGGCAGCCACTTTATCCCCGCAAATCATCTGACCTTTGCTGACATAGTGTTCGTACTCCTCTTTCGTGCCCAGTTCCTTCCAGCAGATATGTTCCAGCTCCGCAATGTCGGCAGCGGAAAGCTGTTCCAAATGGTATATTTTATTGATGGCAGGATGGTTCCGATGCTCTTTCAGATAATCCAGAATCCGCGTGTGGTAATCCATATCGATTTGCGGTCTTTCCACCCCCTCTTTCTCCTCCATCGTGTCGGCGATGTTGATGTAAAAGCGTTCGTGCTGCGAGCCTAATGTCACATAGATGATGTCTCGTAATTCCTGACGTATGGTTTCCAATCTCTCAATGGATGCCGATTGCCAGAACGAGGGATTGCTAACCTCAAGAATGGTTGACATTTTCTCCTGTACTGCAGGAATGGTCGCTTTGCGCTGCAAGCGTTGGGCTATTTGTGTGACCTTTCGCGTACTGCGAGCAGCATTGACCTCCGATGTCAGTTTCGACAGTTCGATGTTCAACATCAGCGCATCAAACATACGGCTGCCGTTGTCATCACTCTCATTCAAAATGATGGGGGCAATCTGCTGCTTCATCTCCAATGCATCCAACTCCGAAATATATACCCAGCTGTCGGCATTTTTGAATTTGCAAACCACCGCCCAATTATTACGGACGGAGATATGCTTCTCATTCAAATGGCACACCTGCGCGAAAAGAATCTCTTTCAATTCTTTGCACAATGAACGGGCGAAATCGTCCTGCTGGTATTTCTGGTGCTGCAAAAACACCGCTATGTCAAGCATCAAGCCGAACAAACGCTCCGAGAGCGACATGGGTGGCAACGGTTCCCTACCGTTACGATTATCGTTGAAATACTCGAAATTGTTACACCAGTCAAAGATGTAGAACTCCTTCTTGTCGGACCCGTCGGCAAAAATCGCGGGACAGAGACGGGTGCCACGCCCTACCATCTGGACGAACCGGATATGGCTGTACACCGGCTTGAAAAATACAAGATTCAAAATGTCGGGCACGTCAATACCCGTGTCGAGCATGCCCACCGACACCGCAATCTGCGGCATCTTCTCCCTCTCTTTGAATCTGTCGATGATATCCTGGGCATAGTTGACACTGTAGTCGATCAACTGGCAAAAATCGCTTCCGAAGTCTGGATACAACGCATAAAAACGCTCCACAATCAGTTGGGCATGGCTGTGTTTATATGCAAAGATGATGCTTTTGCCTATTTTTTCACCATTGTTGACCTTCAACCCGTTGTTCATCAGGTCTTGAAGCACAAGATCAACCGTTGACTTGTTGTAGATATAGTCGAACAATTCCTGCGATTCGATATCGCGTGGGGTTTTCTCCTGTGCCGACCCTGTTTCCATTTCCGCCTTCGTGCGCTCGTACTCCCATACATTGTCCAGCTGCTCCTTCTCTTCGTCTGAGAGCTTGTCGTAGAGAATGCCTTCTCGCAGCATCCTTGTGGTGCGCGATACGGGATTATAGCCAACAAGGTAGCCGTCCCGTTCCGCCTCTTCCTGCGAATAGGTGAAATTGGGTTCGCCACTCTCCAAGTGGAACATATCGTAGGTGCTGCGGTCCACCTCGTCGCGGGGCGTGGCAGTAAGGCCCACCAAGAGACTGTCGAAATAGTCGAAGATGGAAGCGTATTTTCCGAAGATGGAGCGGTGCGCCTCATCCAGAATAATCAGGTCAAACCGGCCGATAGAAAACCGCTTCTGTTCGGCATCAATGTAGTTGATCATGGTCTGGTAGGTGCTGAACATCAGGCGGGCGTTCATATCCTCCTCTACCGCATCGGTCAGTTTGCAGACGGAATAATCCGGCAGCAACGTGGAGAAATTCTCGTAGGCCTGTTTCACCAAGGAGGTGCGGTCGGCGAGAAACAGGATATTCTTCACCCATTGGTTTCGCAGCAGCACGTCGCACAGCGAAATGGCGACACGGGTCTTGCCCGTGCCCGTAGCCATCACAATCAGGGCATGGCGGTGCATGCTGTTGAGATGGTCGCACACAGCACGGATGGCTCGCTTCTGGTACTCACGGTTGGTGATCTTGTCTTTGATGGCAAGGTTGGTCATCTTCTGCCGTCCCCTTCGTGAGATGAGCAGCTCCAAGTCCTCCAGTGTGTGAAAGCCCAGCACGGGACGGGGCGGGTAGCCCAATCCATCAATGATTTTCGTGTGATATCCGTTGGTATAGTAGATTACAGGGCGCAAGCCGTACTGGCGTTCCAGACAGTCGGCATACAACTCCGCTTGGTGTTTTCCCTTCTCCTCGCTCACGCTGGTGCGTTTGGCTTCAATCACCGCCAGCGGTCGGCCGTCGCGGCCATACAGCACATAGTCGCAATAGCCCTTGCCCTCATTGTTAGGCATCCCGAGCACTTCAATCTCAATGCCGGCCTTTGTGGCGTACGGCACATTCTCCTGCAACAGGATTTCCCAACCGGCCTCCTTCAGCATCAGGTCGATGAACACCTTTCGGGTCTCGGCCTCCGAAATGTCGGTTGGAATATGTGCCACAGGAGTCGAAGCCGACAATGACGACTTGTCGGTAGCGGCCACGATGGGGTCGGAGGCGTTCACCTCCACTGTGGCGGGCGGGAAGGCTGGCTGCTCTACGGTTTTCGGGATGAGGTTACTGTCGAATGGCTTGACCTCCTGCACCACTTTCAGTTTCAGCAGCACAGCGCCAACCACGTTGTAGATGTTCAGCAAAGCAAAAAATGACTCCTTTTTCGACACCTTCCCCGTATGGGCGGCATTGTTGCCCACCTTGCGCACATAGTGAACCGCCATCATGATGCGGTCGTCGTTGATGAAATCGCGGAACGGCTTGCCATCGACCAGCTCAAACAGCGAGCTCCTTTCGGGCACATCGATGTTCTTCATAAAGTACAAGGCACGCACGATGTATTCCAGCGCTTTGCGGGCATTCACCGCGCTGTAATCGGGATTGCTCAGCAGGTGTTCTTCCGCAGCGGAGCAGAAGCGGTGCAGGTCGTTGAGGCCAAGAGGTTTGAGATAGTCGAAGTTGCGCATTATGACGATAGGCTGTCTTTTTTCTCTTGATATTCTTCTATCACCAAAGTTGCAAGATACTTGTCGCTACGGCAGTGCAAGTCAGCCACCCCCTCCTCAATCAGATTGGCGGTTTCTGATTCGTAAAACATATCGGTGGCCTCCTGTATGCTCACACCTGCCATTTCGCTTATGCACAGGATGATTCTTGCGCACTGCTCACTATGAATAATCTGCTTGGTAACCTCCGTCATAATTCCTTGCTTTCAATAAATGTCAAACATTCTTGAAGCATCCTTTCCGAGCGGATGCAATACTGTACATTGGGTTTCTCATATTTCAGCAACCCAAGTGCCTCTTCCTGAGATATCTCTCCTGCAAAATAACGATCAAGCGTTAGAATCACTCTATCGTTGGCGATGCCACCCACCACCATATCGTAATCGCTCTTGTCTTCTCCCGAGCGACAAACCGACACAAAATCGAGCCATGTTTTATCGTAAGCATCCAGACGGAGCACTTTCCAACCGTCGCAATGGTCTGCCAATTCGTAGGTGTTGAGCCAAGCCATTTGTCCACGCCGTTTGAAACGCTCGGCATACCGAACTGCTTGTTCGTAAAGGGTTGTAAGGTAGAAACCACGCCCGAAATCAAGGTATTGCCGTGAGTGGGTAGTATCGGGATGCTTCACCGTAATTGTGGATGAATGATACACTTTCATCAGTCTAAAACTCCTTTCTCTTTCATGTAATCCGTGAGGTCTTCCATCAGATAGTTCGAGCTAAAGGTGTGCAGCACATCATACGAAGGCACAATGTAGTCGTATAATATGCCCGACTTCTTTAACCTGCTATACACCTCCTGTTGTGGCAAATGATGATGAAGCGACAACATTCCAATACAGTAGGTTACAAATTCCAATGTGTTTCTGTCCATTCTGTTAGGCCTCTTTCTTTTTAATTACAATTTGCAAAAATACAGAATATTTTGATTATACGAATTTATGTTTTTACTTTAATCTCATTATCCCCAATTTGTCAACTTGTGACGAGTCCCGAAGATGCCTGCCATTAAGCAAATAAATTCTGTCGAATGTACTATCCTTAAAAGGTTCAGTGGCACCATCCATTGTGCAAAATTCTAACACAGGGATATATACAGCCAACCAATATTCCTGGATTGACTCATTTCCCGGTTTCATTCTATATTCTTTTAACTTCTGTTCCTTCTTCCTTACTGAAGCTTGTACAGCTTTCAAATCCTCTTGACGCACCACACCACCTGTCATTTCTGATAGCACAATCCGTTCCAGTATCTTATCTGGGAAGAAAGACAAATATGATAGTTTTTCTAGTTTAAATCCACACTCCTCCACATCGTCTATGTGATTTGTGCCATAATCCAACATGAATTTATACCCATTTAAAATTTCATTGGCAATCTTTTTCACGTTCTTTTTGCCTTCATTATGGGACACAACACTATAAATCAAAAAACGTGGGGGCAAGTCGCTTTTATTAACTTCCTTTTCTATCAATAGTTCAATGGATCGCCATTCATTATTCTCTTTCATTTTACCAGTAGGCAAACACTTTATGTGTTCCAACCCGATATGTTTTCCCTCGTAATCAAAAATAAAATCGGGGCTTTCGTTTTTGGATGGTGTACCTATTCCCAAATGCCGAAACAGGGGCTCAACTTCTAACAGTTCTTGCTTATCTTGTAACTCTTTATGATTCATCATACACATCCCCGCACTACAGTATTTTCGCATATTCTTCTTCCAAGTATGTAATTCCTGAAAGCATAACGTTGTTCATTGCTTTTAAAGAAGCAATGTTTACGGAATACTGATCAGGGAAACGTTTAAATTCTTTTGCCATTCGTTTAAGACCTTCTGGGCACAAACACGAAGGATTGTGGTTCGCATCCTCACCGCCAAGAGATGGATATTTGCCATTGAAAAGTTTTTGAGATACGTTAACACCAAACAAAGTTTCAACAGCCTGATTCGTTAATTGGATAAAATACGGGATTCTTACAACTTTATAGCCATTTTGGTTATAGATAGCTGTATTGTTGTCATCCCTTAATATGTTTTTGGGTGTAGTATAGTGCTGTAACCCATCAAATTCCACTACAATTTTCAGTTGTTCGCTAATGTAATCTGGGCGAATTTTGTAGTTAACCCCATTATGAAGTCCAAATGGTTTATCGTGCACCCAATCGTCTGTATTAGGAAAAATGACTTGCAGATATTCATCCAGACCAGTCCTATGTAATCCTGTCAACGGATCAACTCCACTTGCTTTGCTAGAATGTTCGCGCAAAAAGCCCCATTTTTCTTTCATGATTTTTTTCCAATAAAATTTATCCAAAATACTTGTCCATCGTATAATCAAACGTCTTCTGCGTTTAGTTTGATTTAATTGAACACACTGCATCAAGAACTTCACAATAGAAAGATTTCAATAAAGCGATCTGTTCTGTTGGGCTATTCAATGTGTTAAAATCTTCATTTTTCATAAATTCGAACCATATAGAACCATCTTCTTCATAGGGAGCATCAAAACAGTTGCCTTTATTTATATTTTGATACCTATCCTTATCCATCAGCAAGTCATAAATAGGTTTGCCCCAATTTTCTCGATTGTCGAAACCGATACACACTAAAGGATGTTCCCGTTCAAAATACACCCCCATCCATCCCCATGTCTTCTTTATATCCGACTGTTTAAACTCAACCTCAAAATATTTTCCCATAACACCTTCTCTTGGTGTTGCATATATATTTCCTCCACTATTCGTATCCTTTCTGCTGTCGTATATACACGATGTAAATCTTTCGTTATCACAAACAAACACCTCGTCTAATATTTTATAAAAGGTGTATAATGAATACATTCCGTCTAAATTCATAGGCTGTTTTGGAATAAAAATATTACAAACTTGTTTTACGTATTTCAGATAACCAGTCCACAATTCCAATTCTTCTTGCGGAACACATTTGCTTAAATAGGAATAAAGTTCTGTCCAAGTATGAACAACGAACCCTTCTTTCCGCATCGGATAATTTGTGATGTACCCCAGTCGCTCATTAGGGATCTTGTAATGTCTGGTATACTGTTCAAAATGATGGTTTTTGTCACCGATCTTACATTCTATCAGATATATTTTGCCATCATGCTCAAAATAAAAATCAGGACGACTATCATCGTCAGACACTTCCCTTTGAATGAACACATCTCCGAATTTCTCATCAGGAAAGAAGAACCTAAGGAATGCTTCAAGGAAAATGTCGGAAGTGACACACATTGTCCATGTAATGTCCGATAAATCATTTTCATTACACAACCGTTTGGAAAGGTTTGAAATGAACGCTTCTATCATAGATGTTTTAGATTCCATATCTTTGCGCATTATTCTCCAAAATACTTATCCATCGTATAATCAAACAACTTCTGCGTTTCCGCTAGTGATTGGTTGATGCTTGCTTTTTGATGTTCAATCGCTTCTGTTTTTTCAATATAAGACTTCTGAATTTCTAATGGTGGTAGAATCTGATTGAAAGATTTCATTATAGCAGTATTCAGGTTGGGTTGAGTGCCATCAGGAGCAATGCTTCTGAAATACTGAGTGCAAAAATTCAAAGATTTTAAGAAAAACACTTTTTCGATCTCATTTGAAATATTATCGAATGCCAACCAACCATCATGAATACATCCGTTAAAGGTAATAATCCGAGCAAAGCCTAATGAAACACCGCAATTTGCAAAGATCAAACTTCCAGAATGAATGTATCTGGTTTTTTTGAGTCCTTCCTCTATAATGTGTTCTTTTGTCTGATGTAAATAAATATCATCGCCTTTTGTCGCATCTCCAATTTTAATCCAAGGGATTGTCCCTCCTAAAAACTTCTCTATGGGACGAGGGGAGCCACCCCTATACACATCGCACAAATTTCCTATTTTTTTCACTTTCCAACCCTTTTCATTCTCTACGGGGTCGCCGAACATGTCATAGAAAATGGCTTGAGCAAGCTTGTCCAATTCCTTCAGTTGGGCTTGCTGCTTGTCGATGATGGATTGAAGAAGGTCGAGTTCGGAGACGATGCGGGATTGTTCGGAAAGAGGGGGAACAGGAACATCAATTTTCATGATGTCGGTACGCCGTAAACTTGGAATCGTGACGGAAACATCATGCTTTGTGAAGTCATAGTTTTTACAAAAGAAATAGAAGAATTTGGGAAACAATATGTTCTCCTTTGGAACAACACCAAATGCAGTATCAACATTCCAAAAAGGTTCTTCAACAAATAAAGGATTGTTAATGTTTCCTTTTCTGCCAATAATAATGCTATTTGCAGGACATCTATATTGTGATGCTCGGCCCATAACGCCTCCTGTTCCATATATTGGGAACAATCCGTTATCATCTTGGATGGACTTGTAATCTTGCCCGCATATTATTTCGCAAACCTCGCCCAGTTTCTTATATGCCCAGTTTTCTTTCATGGCTACATATATTTCTCCTTAAATTCCCTTATAGCAGCAGTTATCTCTCCCTGCAACGCCTCAATCCTTCCCAGCACCACTTCGGGCTTTTCGTACTCTACCTTCACCTTCTCCACTTCCTTGTATTTGTTGATGGAAAGGTCATAGTCGTTTTTCTTGATTTCATCCACGGGCACGAGGAAACTTTGGTCTTTCCTGCTGCGGCTTTCCTCGGCAGCGAGGTTGTGAAAACGGGCAATTACATCGGGAATATCATTGTCAGTAATGGGGTTGCGCTTGTCATCCAAAGAAAAGCCGTCGGCTTTCATATCGTAGAACCACACCTTGTCGGTGCCGCCTGCTCCGGTCTTAGTGAAAACAAGAATGGCAGTGGAAACTCCAGCATACGGCTTAAACACCCCCGAAGGCATCGAAATCACGGCCTGCAAGCGCTGCTTGTCAATCAGCTCCTTTCGAATAGACTTGTGCCCCGAACTGTTGCCAAACAAAACACCGTCAGGTACAATTGAAGCGCAACGGCCGCCCAACTCCAACATGCGGATGAAAAGACTGATGAACAACAGCTCTGTCTTCTTGGTGCGTGCCATTACCAGCAACGACGAGTTCACCACATCATAATCGAGGCTGCCCGAAAACGGCGGATTGGCCAAGCAAAGGGTGTAGGTGCTTTCCGCATTGTTTTGATTCGAAAGACTATCCTGCGCCACCACTTTAGGGTTGTCAACACCATTCAGCATCAGGTTCATCGAGCCAATGCGCAACATCTTGGGGTCGGTATCGAAACCGCTGAACATTTTCGATCGGAAATGGCTCTGGTGCTGTTTTTTCAGCAGTTCTTGGGCATGGTGCCGGCGCATGTATTTGGCACTTTCCACCAGAAAGCCCGCCGTTCCCATGGCGGGGTCGCAAATGCGTTCATCCAGCTTTGGCTGCATCAGCTCCACCATCATTCGAATAATGTGACGCGGGGTACGAAACTGTCCGTTGGTACCGGCTGCAGCCATTTTGCCTAACACATATTCATATACATCACCCATGGTGTCGCGGTCGTTCATATCCAATTCCTGAATACCCTCCACCACTTTCACCAACGTGCGCGGCTGCTGGATAAGGAAAACAGCATCGTTCATAAAGCGGCTATACGCCGAAGTTTTCTCATCGCTGATGTTCTTGATGAAGGTGAACACATCGAAGCGCACCGTGTCGAACATCTGCTCGGGTGTGAACTGCCTGAACACATGCCAGCGGAGGTTGCAGTATGGCACCTCCCTGTTGGTGTCGGGATTGCGCCAGTTGCCCTTTTTGAACACCGCATTCGGATCCTCGAAATCAGTCATGCCCATCGCTTGCGCCGTGGCTTCCTTATTCAGTTGAGCATCATCCAGCATCTTCATAAAGAAGAGGTAGGTCATCTGCTCAAGCACATCGATGGAGTTGGAAATCCCGCCGGTCCAGAATGTCATCCAGATGGCATCGATTTGGGATTTGATTTTACCAGTTATCATATTGTCGGTTTAATGCAAAATATGGTGCAAAAATAGCACTTTTTGCGTAAAAATGACAGTTTTTCCCTTGTTTTTTGCAACATTTTCCCTCACTTCTGCGGCACCGCGTTCTTCCCGTTCTTGGCCCCTAACTCAATGAGCTTGTTGGCCGACAACACGATGCTTTGGCCTGCGACACGGAAAACCAAAAATGAGTATTTTTGCCGCCTTGAAACAACATTGACATTCCGTATATGAAACCCAAGCTCAACAAGACCAACGCCTGCCGTATCCTCGACCAAAAGAAGATACCGTATGAATTAGTGCCCTACGAAGTGGACGAAAGCGACCTCGGTGCACAGCATATCGCCGACCAATTAGGCGAGGATATCCATCAAGTGTTCAAGACATTGGTGCTGAAGGGTGACAAGACCGGCTATTTCGTGTGCGTAATTCCCGGGGGCGACGAGGTGGACCTGAAAAAGACGGCCAAAGTCACCGGCAACAAAAGTTGCGACCTGATTCCGATGAAGGAGCTGCTGCCGCTGACTGGCTACATCCGCGGAGGTTGCTCGCCCGTGGGGATGAAGAAACCCTTCCCTACTTTTATCCACAGCACCTGCCAGCAATTCGGGTTCATTTACGTTAGCGCCGGCGTGCGCGGCCTACAGTTCAAGGTCGCCCCGCAAGACCTGATCAATGCTGTCGGGATGACCGTGGCCGACCTGACAATGGCACCACACAACTAAAAAACGGGAGTCCCGCACATGCAAGACTCCCGTTTTTCATTTTTCAAATTCAGGTTTATTCGTCCCGCACGCAACGCACCGAAAGCGCGGCGCTCTTGTATTCGTTGTGGCTTTGCACATAGGCGGAATAGCTGTAGAGGTAGCGGGTGGTCGCGAATTCATTGATTTCTGCCGTAGAAGTCCAGAAGTTGGCATTCCGTCCGAACTCTTGTAGCTGTCGCCAAAATCGGATTTCTGCGGGAACGGGGCATAAAATCCCACCCTCACTTATTAATAAATGAGGGTGCAAAAGCAGGTATTTTTCCCTACACTGTACGCAAATGAAAAAAAAACTATTTCCCCGGCACGCTGACCCTATAGCCATGGTAACGGTCCATCACGCTGTGCGTATAGCGGATGGTGTGCTTTCCCGGGAAGTAGCCGTTACGCACGACAGGGTCGGTGTAAAACTTTTTGTCCGACTTCAATGCCAGGTACGGTTCCACATCCATCCACACATCCGCATTTCCGCCGTACTTGCGGCAGAGGCTGCGTGCATCGTGGATGTGTCCTGAACCGGCATTGTAGGCGGCAGCGACAAAGAACATCCGCTCATTTTCATCTTCAATGTCACGGAATTGCCGGTTCATGGAGGCGATAAGGCTGATTCCGGCATGGAGTTGCGCCTCGACAGACGAGTTGGCATCCACGCCGAAATGCTCACCCGTGCCGGGCATCATCTGCATGATGCCGAAACTTCCGCCAACGCCGATGGAAGTGGTGGTGAAGCGTGATTCCTGGTAGATGATGGAACTGACGAAACGCCAGTCCAGCCCCTGCGCCTTCGACAATTTCTTGATAATCGCATCGTAGGGGGATATCTTTCCCGACCGTTTCTCCTGCGAGCCCTTGGTGAGATACTTCGTGTGAGGCTTCAAATATTTGTTGCACAATTCTTTATACGGAGAAGTCTTCTTAAATCCCATAAGCCATTGGTTGATTCGCCCGTTCAATGTTTTGTTGGCAGGATTCAGGACCCAGCGCCTCTGGTATTCGGGGCCGATACGGGCCGAGATCGTCAGGTCGGGATAGAACGGAAGTAGGGCGAGCACCGTGTTGTAGTCAGAAACGAGATAATGGATCTTCTTGTCTTGCAGCAGGCCGAAGAACTCCTCCACGTCCATGTCGCTGCTGCGGATAATCAGCCATTCGGCCGAATCGCCCAAAAGGCTGGGGAGGACCTGGGCCGGGAAATGCGCCGGCACATACAGCAATTTCGGATAGCCCGTCATGTCTCCGTCACGGCAGATAAGCACCGGAAAAGAGGAGGAATGCGGCACTGAGAAGGCGACGCCGGTGGTGTCCGCCATTTCCGAGTCAAGGTCAACGGAGATAATGTCGTACATGCCTGTCAACATCCCTTCCTTGACCTCGGCTGCATCGGTGCTGAGGATAAAACGAGGCTTCAGTCCCAGCGAATCGCACATCAGATGAAGCAGTTCATACTGAAAACCGATGGGGCTTCCCTTATAAAGAAAATAGTCGGAGGAGTGGCAGTGCAGAAGGATGGAAATGCGGTCGCCGGTATTCTCATCCGCCCAATTGCTGTCCTTTTCATGATGGGTACCTTCACGAAAGCCAAAATAGAACAGAGCCGCCGCCAGTGCGGCAGTTGAAAATGTCAAAAAAAACCAACTTAACGGACGACGGAACCGCAAAATTACTCAACCCGTGTAACCAATATGACCTGATCGACGGTTTCGTCAGGAACCAGTTTCACACGGCCTGTGCCGTAATAGGCGTCGTGATAATAAACCTCGTCAATGTAATAGGTGCTGTCGTAAGTCACTTCCACGTCCAAAAGTGCCTCATACTTAAAAGTATAGGTAAAGACACCGTTTGCATCGGTATAGCCGTCCGCCTTGGCGAAATCGGCATAGTTGTCCTCCAGACCGATTCTGACATGGGCCATCGGAAGTGGGGCGGCGGTGTCAACGCCGGTGGTGGTCGTGTGGACACGCAGAACCAGCTCACAAACAGGCTCCTTCTTGCATTGAGTGAAGGCAATCAATAACGTGGTGACTGCCAACGCATAAAACAAAACTGCTATTTTTTTCATAGGGAAAGGTTTTTCATTTAACAAGGCGCAAAAGTACAACAAAATTTTTAAAAACGTCCATAAAATAATTGTACTTTTGCACCCTAATTTTTTGATAAGTGGAAAACAGCAGAAAATACATCATTTTCGGTCTCGGGAACGCCGAGAACCAATATGTCGGCACGCGCCACAACATCGGTTTCGAGGTGGTGAACGCGCTGGCGCAGAAGCTGTCGGCCACCTTCCGCACCGACCGCCACGCCTACATCGCAGAAGGGAAGTACAAGGGGCGCACGCTCATTCTGGCCATGCCCACCACCTACATGAACCTCAGCGGCAAGGCCGTCCGCTACTGGATGGACCACGAGAATGTGCCTGCGGAGAACATTCTGGTCATCTGCGACGACATCGACCTGCAGCCCGGCTGGCTCCGGATGCGCGCCAAGGGGAGCGGCGGCACCCACAACGGCCTCAACCATATCATCGAAACCCTTGGCAACAGCGACTTTCCCCGCCTCCGCTTCGGCGTAGGGCACGACTTCGCCCCCGGCTACCAGATCGAGTTTGTGCTTGGCAAGTTCTCCACCAGCGAGATGAAGGACACCATCCAGCCCGCCATCGACAAAGCCGTGGAGATGGTGCTTTCGTTCACTACGGCGGGCATCCAAAACACGATGAACCAGTTCAACACGAAAAAAACCGAAAAGCAAACCGAAAAGACCGTCCATGAGGAGTAGAACCATCCTGCTGTTATTATTGCTGTCCGCAGCCCTGAACTTCAGCCGTGCAGCCGCACCCGACTCGGCTTTCCGCCACTTCATGCCGCAGCCGATGCTTTCGTTGTCAAGTGACGACAACAACCTGGAAGACTACCTCCAGTACGGCATCCACATCGGCACCGACCTCAACCTCACCTCCAAGTGGGTTTCCGATTGCGACCACCAGAAACGGCATCTTTCCGCGATGTTCGGCGGCTACATCCGCGGCGGCTACAAGTTCATCTTTGCCGAGACAGGGCTTGAGTACGCCTTTCACAAATGCTTTTATGAAACGTGGACACCGGAAGGCATGCCCAGCGGTTCCGAAACCGTCGAGAGCCGCTACCTGCAAGTCCCTGTAAAAGTGGTGGGACTCATCAAGGCGGGCCAGATATGCACCTTCCTCCCCTACGCCGGCATTGTTTACAAGCCCTTGATACACTGCTCCAAGAACGACATCGGCTACGGGAAAGCCACTCTTACCCGCCACCAGTGCCAAGTGACCGCAGGACTCGATTTCCGCATCAAATTCATACTTGTCGGCGTTGGATACAAGTACAACCTGATGCCCTTCTTCTCCGACCGCAAGTCGGTACGGCAGCAGTTCCTCTCCATCACCGTCGGCGTACAGCTGTAAACACAACAAAGCGGCAATAAAAACGTTACCATTCCATTATCCCGAAAGAAATGTCCAGAAAAGTCGCCATCATCACCTTCATCCTCCTTGCCTGCACCCTGAGGGTATTGGCCCAGGAGGACGAAAACGCCGAAGACGACCTTTTCCACCACACCATCGACTCGGCCATGGCCATTTCCCCGCTTTATCTGCCGACCTCCTATACCGAGCTAGGATCCGTTTTTTTCAAACCCATTGACTACAAAGTCATTGACACCACGACCGACCTGATTGCACAGCACGACCCTCTGGAACAGACTCAAAACATCTGCCAGTCCCTGGGGATCGGCGGACAAGCCCACAAATTCGTCAACTTCAACTTCAGCAAAGAACCCGGATTCGCCCTGTTCTCCGTCCCCTACCCTCTCTATTTCAAGGAGCAGGAAGACCTGAAGTACTACAAACTGAAGTCTGCATACACCAATTTGGGATTCACCTACAGCGTGATCCCCACGTTGTACATGCTCACGGCACAGCACGCCCAGAACATCCGCGACAAGGTCAACTACGCCATCAACATACGAGGCCTCACCAGCGAAGGCTACTATACGAACCAACGGACGCGAAACATCGTGGCCGATGCTCTCATTCACTACGAGATTCCCTCCCAAATCTACGGCTTCAAGGCAAGTTATATCGTCAACTTTTACAACCTTCAGGAAAACGGAGGCTTGGTTAGCATGACGGATTTCGTCCAACAAGACTCGTTGTCGCCCACCAAGAGCTACAACATGAAACTTTACAACGCCTCATCCCGCCTCCTCACACACGACCTGCTGTTCCAGCAATATGTGAATATCATCACCAAGAACAAGCGGAAGGAAAAGGACAACTACTGGGGGACCTTCATGCATTCGTTCCGCTTCAAACAGCAGAGTATCAACTACAACGACTACAATCTGGACACAAACTACTACGGCACGGTCTTTTCACTTTCCCCCGACACAATCAAAGACACGACGAGCTTCTATACGCTTTCCAACACCCTGCAGTGGTCGTCGTTCAAGCCGCTGAAGGAGGAGACGAACGAGCGTTACTTCGTGCATTTCACGGGAGGTATCACGTACGAATACACGCGATACTCGCAAGCCAACTACATCGGGCACGCATTCATCCCCTTCGCCCAAATCCACACCCGCCTCTTCTCCGTCATGGACATCCACGGACGGATTTTCTACACACTGGGAGGCTACCAGAACAACGACCTGAATGCAAGGGCGTCCGTCAGCTGGGCCATCAGCCGCAAGCACCGGCATTTCCTCGGCGCCGAAATCGACTACTATTTCCGCACGCCCGACTACCTCTACACCTATTTCTTCTCCAACGCGAAGCATTGGAGGAATGAATGGAAAAAACAAAACATCCTCCACTTCTCGGCTTTTTGGGAACGGGAAGGATACAAGGCGGAATTCAGCTACTTCATGCTCCACAACTATGTCGCCATCGACTCCACATGGGAGCCCCATTCCATTGACAAATACATCAATGTCATACAGGTACACCTTTTCGCCCCCATCTATGTGAAAGGCTTCGGGGCCAAAATCAACATCTGGCTCCAGTATGCCAACAACAAGGCGGTGCAGGTGCCTATCTTCGCAGGCAAGCTGGATGCCTTTTACCGGTTGAACATCTTCAAGAATAAAGCAAAGCTTCAATTCGGAGTTGCATTGGCTTATAACACAAATTATTACGCCGATGCCTACTGCCCGATGCTCCACAGTTTCTACAACCAGGAGAATGTAAAGGTGGGCAACTATCTCTATTTCGACCCGAGCATTGCCATCCAGGTGCAGCGCATCGGACTGTATTTCAAGGTGACACACGTGCTTTGCGGCGCGATGAAGTACCGTTACTTCACGACGCCCGACTACCCGATGGAGAACCGGCAGTTTGTACTGGGCCTCACCTGGCGTTTCTTTGACTAAACCGCTGCCATGGAGAGAATCACCCGCGACAAGTTCAACGAAAAAAGCGCCTTCTGGCTGTTGACCGTGGCACTGGCCACCCTTCCATTCACGCGCTTCCTGATGCTTCCCATCGCCATTTTACTGATGATTCCGTTTGTAACAAACAATCTTTATATTCCTCATTTTAAGGTAATTAAAGAAAAAAAACTGCTACTCCCTTTCTTCATTCTCCTTTCGTTGTTTCTGCTGAGCCTCATCGGAGCTGCCTATTCTGCCAATGCAGCGAAGGCCATCTCCGACTGGGAGTGCAAGCTGTGGTTTTTGGCGGCGCCGCTCGGCGTCCTCCCTCTTTGCGGAAGACTTTCACCAAAGCAGATACGGAGTTTGTTGATTGTGTTCGTCCTGTCGGTCACTGCCACGGCCATCGGAAATTTTGTCATATCCACTGTCAGGTTTGTACAAACGGGCGAGATTTCGCAGTTCTTCTATATGAACGCCACCCATTTCTTCGGGAGCAAGGCCACGCACCCCTCCTACCTTTCCCTATACAGTGGGACTGCGTGGTTTATCGCCTCTTTCTTATTGACCAACAACAGGCTTGATTGCTCAAAAAGCATCCGTATCCTTCTTTGTGCCAGCCTTTTCATCCTTCCGGCAGAAATCCTTCTGCTCCAATCGAAGGCGGGGATACTGCTGTTCGCCTTGCTATTCCCGTGCGTCCTCGTATATGCCGTCCGCAAGAAGGCGCTACCTATGTGGGCGGGAGTGGCTGTGCTGGCCGGCTGCATCGGGCTTTGTGTCGCCATCACCGCGAGCGGGCTGATCCCGACCGACCGACTTTACGAGATGGGGCGACAGCTGGAGGAGAAGAATACGGTCAACCCGTACAACGGCACGATGCAGCGGGTGGCGGTTTGGCGGACTTCGTGCGAGTTGGCGGGAGAAAACCTCCCGTTCGGGACGGGCACGGGCGACGTCACCGACGAACTGTGCCGCCAATACGAGGCGAAGGGCTACACCTACATCCTGGACAAACGGCTCAACTGCCACAATCAGTATTTACAACATCTTGTGGGACTGGGCATTCCAGGACTTTTGGCGCTGTTGCTCTTCATCGGCTACCCGATAGTGGAAGCGGTGAGAAAAAAGGATTTCATGTTGGGAATGTGGGGAATGGTTGTGGCAGGAAATCTTTTGGTGGAGTCGATGTTGGAAACCCGCGCCGGTTCCAACTTCATCCCGCTGATGACGCTGCTACTGCTCCTGTACGGAAGAGCTATGCAGTCAGAGGAAGTTCCTCAATCGAGTAGCCGGTAAGGTTGCCCATCAACTTCTGGCGGGCGAAGAAGATGCGGCTTTTCACGGTTCCGATGGAAATCTGGAGCCTGTCGGCAATCTCATGATATTTGAATCCATCCACATACATTTCAAACACATCCCGCTGATTGTCTTTCATGGAGGAGATGGCCGAGGTGATTTCCGACACATACAGCGGAAGGTCGGCATCGTCGCCCGACACGGTGGCCGTACTGGTAAACAACGTGTTATCATCGCTTTCGTCCGTCACGACCTTGCTCCGTTGCTTGCGACGGTAGCCATTGATGAACGTATTGCGCATGATTGTATAAACCCACGCCTTCAAATTGGTCGCTTCGCCGAAACGATCGGTGTTTTGAAGCACTTTCAAGTAGGTATCCTGCACCAAATCCTCCGCATCCTCCTGGTTGTGTGTGAGAGAAAATGCATACTGGCGAAGGCGGTCATCATAGACAAGAACGCTGTTTATTATATCGGTTGATTCCATAAGCTGACAAGTTCGAATTTAAACACGCGGGAACTTTCAGCAAATACCGTGCCAAAATCTCAAATGACACACACAATCATCCAACGTTCGGGAATGCCATCGAAATAAAAGATGGGAGTACCCCATTTATCTTTCATTTTCAACACATTGCCATCCAGATAATAGAGCTTTTCGCCCCACTGGTCTCTCTGACGGATGGTATTGCCGTCAAAGTAGAAAAGTTTCTCACCCCACCGGTCCTTCAGTCTCACCGTGTTTCCGTCCATATACACCAACGCCTGCCCCCACTTGTCCTTGATCCGGATAGTGTTTCCATCATAATAGTAAACCTTGTCGCCCCACTTGTCCTTGATGCGCATGGTGTTGGTTTCGTCAAAGTAGTAAAGCCTTGCTCCCCATTTATCCTTTTGATAAACAGTTGTTTGTGCAATCAAATAGAAATTCAGCAAGAAGAACGAAGCAAAAAACGCGGCAATGCGCAGAAAATGCCGAAAGGTGGTAATCATAATTCAAAATTTGGAGGGCAAAAGTACTTCTTTTTTATGAAAAATGGCGTAAAAAAAGCAGACGGTAATCCATAAAAAATTTGTACCTTTGCCCGTTTTTTCAAGAGGTGAAAAAAATGAACCAATCGGATTGTCCGTTTGTTATAAAGAATTAATACAAAACAAAATAACCATTAACAACATGAGCAAGCAAATCAGATTCTGTCTCGTTTACCGGGACATGTGGCAATCTTCCGGAAAGTACCAGCCCCGTGTGGACCAGCTGGTGCGTGTGGCGCCCGCCATCGTCGATATGGGCTGTTTCGCCCGCGTGGAGACCAACGGCGGTGCATTCGAACAAGTGAACCTTCTTTACGGCGAAAATCCGAACAAGGCCGTCCGCGCATGGACGAAGCCGCTGCGTGAGGCGGGCATCCAGTGCCAGATGCTGGAACGCGCCCTCAACGCCCTCCGCATGGACCCCGTGCCCGCCGACGTGCGCCGCCTGATGTTCAAGGTGAAAAAGGCGCAGGGCGTGGACGTGGCCCGCTCCTTCTGCGGCCTCAACGACCCCCGCAACCTCGAGAACTCCGTCAAGTTCGCCAAAGAGGCCGGCATGATTTCGCAGGTCGCCCTCAGCATCACCCACTCCGACATCCACACCGTGGAGTACTACATGGGCGTGGTGGACAAAGTGGTGGCGTACGGCTGCGACGAAATCGGCCTCAAGGACATGGCCGGTGTGGGCCGCCCCGCCACCCTCGGCAAACTGGTCAAGGCCATCAAGGAGAAATACCCGCACATACTCGTGCAGTACCACGGCCACACCGGCCCCGGATTCTCCGTCGCCTCCACGCTGGAGGTGTGCAAAGCCGGCGCCGACATCATCGACGTGGCCGTTGAACCCCTCTCCTGGGGCATGGTGCATCCCGACGTCATCACCATCCAGGCCATGCTGAAAGACGCAGGCTTCGATGTTCCCGAAATCAACATGAACGCCTACATGGAGGTGCGCCGCCTCACCCAGGAGTTCATGGACGACTTCCTCGGCTACTGGATCGACCCGAAAAACCGTGTCTCCACTTCCCTGCTGGTGGGCTGCGGTCTGCCCGGCGGCATGATGGGCTCGATGATGGCCGACCTCAAAGGCGTGCACAAAGCCATCAACATGTCGCTGAAAGCCAGCGGTCAAAAAGAACTTTCCGAAGACGAGCTTTTGGTGAAGCTGTTTGAGGAAGTGGCCTACGTGTGGCCCAAAGTCGGCAATCCGCCGCTGGTGACCCCGTTCAGCCAGTATGTCAAGAACATCGCCCTGATGAACATCCTGCAACTGGCGCAGGGCAAGGAGCGTTTCAGCGCCATGGACCAGAAGCAGTGGGACATGATCCTCGGCAAGGCCGGTACACTGCCCGGCACGCTGGCGCCCGAAATCGTGGCCCTCGCCAAGGAAAAAGGCTACGAGTTCTTCACCGACACCCCGCAGGACCATTATCCGGACGAGCTGCCGAAGTACCGCAAGCTGATGGAGGAAAAAGGCTGGGACGTCGGCGAAGACGAGGAGGAACTCTTCGAGTACGCCATGCACCCGACCCAGTACATCGACTACAAGAGCGGTGCCGCCAAGAAGAACTTCGAGCGTGAACTCGAAGCCAAGAAGCAGCAATCCAACATCAAAGTCATTGTCAAGGAGATCAAGCTGCCCGAAGTGGTGCGCGAAGAACTGATCGCCGCCGTAAAGGCGCAGCACCCCGACGCAAAGCCTGTCATTTCCACCTCCGACGGCATCGTGCTGTGGGAACTTCCCGTCACCGGACAGGGCATGAACCCGCCGGTGGGCACCGCCTACAAAGAAGGCGACACCCTCTGCTTCGTGGAAGCCTACTACGGCCAGGACGAAATCAAGGCCCTCTACAGCGGCAAACTGCTGCAGGTGGTGGCAAGCCAAGGGGAACGTGTGAGGAAGGGCGATGTGATCGCGTTCTTGAACTGAGAACTGAAAACTGAGAACTGAAAATTGAGAAATGAAAACTGAAAACTAGGAATTAAGAAACTAAAAAGTAGAAAGTATGAAGTAACAGGTATGAGGTTGCCTGCGCACATTCCCTTCTACTTTTTACCTCTACCTTCCACCTTTTACCTTTTACCTTTTACCTTCTACCTCCTACTTCATACCTTTTATAAAAACTTTTAACTTGAAATAAAATGGAACAAACCAAATGCTTGATTATCGGCTCCGGGCCTGCGGGCTACACCGCAGGAATTTACGCTTCCCGTGCCGATTTGCACCCTATATTGATTGAGGGGATGACCCCCGGCGGCCAGCTGACCATCACCACGGAAGTGGAGAACTTCCCGGGATACCCGAAAGGGATGTCCGGCCCCGCCATCATGGACGACATCCGGCAGCAGGCCGTGCGCTGCGGCACCGACATCCGCACCGGCATGGTGACGGAGGTGGATTTTTCCAAACGTCCCTTCCGCTGCGTGGTCGATGACACCGACGAATACATGGCCGAAACGGTCATCATTGCGACGGGCGCCACGGCACGCTGGCTCGGTCTGGAGAGTGAGCGCACCTACCGCGGCTTCGGCGTGTCGGCCTGCGCCACCTGCGACGGCAATTTCTTCCGTGGCCGCGATGT
>JAEEQA010000124.1 GCA_016285085.1 Bacteroidales bacterium | reverse complement strand
CCTCCGCCTCGCTAAGGCCGGTGCCGACGCCGTGAAAGTGGGCATCGGACCCGGCTCCATCTGCACCACCCGTGTCGTGGCCGGTGTCGGTGTGCCGCAGCTCAGCGCCATCTACGAAGTATATAAGGCACTGAAAGGCACCGACGTGCCGATCATCGCCGACGGCGGCATCCGTTTCTCCGGCGACATCGTGAAGGCTCTGGCCGCTGGCGGCAGCACCGTCATGCTCGGCGGACTGCTCGCAGGCGTGGAGGAAGCCCCCGGCGCCACCATTCTATACAACGGACGTAAATACAAGGCATACAGAGGAATGGGATCCCTTGAAGCCATGCAGTGCGGCTCCAAAGACCGCTACATGCAGGGCGATGTCGAGGATGCGAAAAAACTTGTCCCCGAAGGAATCTCCGGCCGCGTCCCCTACAAAGGAATGTTGGGCGAGGTGTTCTACCAGATGGTCGGCGGACTTCGCTCCGGCATGGGCTATTGCGGTGCCGCCAGCATCGAGCAGCTGCACGAAGCCAAGTTCTGCCGCATCAGCAACGCCGGTGTACTCGAAAGCCACCCGCACGATGTGACCATCACCAGTGAATCCCCCAACTACAGCAAGGGGAACACCAATACAGATATGTAATCAATTGTTTTTACAAATTCCTACAGAAAAGGCAATGAATTATTTCATCGCCTTTTCTATGCATGCCCACAACTTTTGAGCCGTCAAATCCCAACTGAACTTTTGTCGCTGTTCCCTCCCCTTTTCAATGAGCTGGGACCGGAAAAGCGGTTCGGAAGCCAGTTTTGACATTGCAGCGGCTATCTGCTCCACCGAATACGGATCCACCAGCAGCGCGGCATCGCCCGCCACCTCCGGCATGGACGTCACATTGGAGGTGATGACGGCCGTTTCTGCATTGTACGCCTCAACAATGGGGATTCCAAAGCCCTCGAAAAAAGAGGCATAGACCAACGCAATCGAGGCACCCGTAACCATGGCAAGCTCTTTGGCGGGAAGATGTCCCAGGAAACGGACATCCTGAACGTGCTTCATTGTAGCCAAGACTTCATCCAATTCCTCCTGTTTTCCGGCGCGCCCGCCCACCACAAGGAACCTGACATCGGAGCCAGTCTGCTCCTTGAAACGGTCGAAAGCACGGAGGATGTTGGGCAGGTTCTTCCGTTTGTTGATGGCACTGACGAATAGAAAATAGTCCTTGCCTTGTGCATACTGCACCTGAACCCGTGCTTTTTCAGCTGCATCCAGGGGGCGGAAAAGCGCATTGCTGCCATTATATACCACATCCACTTTATCCTGTGGGATTCCGTACGACTGGCAAATGTCCTGTTTGGAATATTCCGACACAGTGGCAATACGAACTGCCTTCTCCGCAAATTGCGGAAAGAACTTGTCAAAATACTTTTGGAATGAGGATGTATAAATTTCAGGATGATGGACGAAGTTAATATCGTGAATGACCGTGACTTGTGGGACACTGGTACGCAGCGGCATCCAGCCGTCGGGAGAGAGAAACAAGTCCGGTTTAAGCTTCCGGAGGACGTATGGAATAGAATATTCAAAATAGACGTACCAGAAATAGGGATGATGCCGGCACGGAGGGAAAGTGAGCACCGGCTTCACATTGTCGGCAAAAAGGAAGCGCTCTTCATAGTCACGATCAAAAATAAAGTAGAAGGTGTGCTCCGGATGCTGCGCCACAATCCTGCGTAACGTTTCATACTCAAACCAGCCAATGCCTTCCAACTTGGGAACCAACAATCGTGTATTGACGGCTATATTCATGCTGACAACGGTTAATCAATACGTTATTTTAGAATGGATACTGTTGTTGTTGCGATTGTCTTTTGGGGATCATACACTTTCAAGATATAGGTTCCTGTAGCGAGGCCTTCCGTATTCACTTCCGAACGCAGGCCCTCCAAGACAAAGGACTGTACTTGTTTGCCCTGCAGGTCGTAAATGCTCCCTTCGTACGATTTTCCCTCATCGCACCCCGTCAATTCCACCGTAACGACACTGCCCGCAGGATTTGGATAGACCAACATCCCCATCGTTTTGTCATGTTCACGCACTTTGTTTGGATCAGTGCCTATCGCGAGGGTGTATTCGCCAGCCTGGAAGTCCTCTGTAATGAGGTAAACATAACTCGAACTTGAACCCGCTGATTTACTGCAAGGTATAATCTGCCAATCCTGCGATGGATCGCGTCGATACAGCAACAACAGTTCATTGATGGAATGTCCGTTAAACAGCTCATAATCAATGCCTGTACTGGAAATGCGGACGGTGAAGCGGATGCGCCCGTCGGTAATCGCACCGGGAGTGGCTTCAATGCGCCAGTAGTGTTCCTGCGACATCGCGGTGATATTTTCATTCGGTGACTTCAAAGCATCGGGAGCCACATAGTTGTCCTCCACGCGCAGCCATGCATCGGCCTCCAATTCGCCGATCTGAACAAGGACATTCGCCTCCTTCATGTTTTTTGAACCTGTCGAGCTGACCGTGGCATTGTAATCCACGATGGCATCGGCGAGTTTCTCCTCAAGGTCCACCACAGCAAAAGCCGGGACAAACGGAAGCGAAACAACACCCTCGGCGAACTCACCGTCAAACGCGAAGGCCTCAACAGTAAACTGTTGGTTATCAGAAGAAAAGAAAGTTATGTCAATCCGGTTGCTGTTGGCGAACCGCTCTGCGTGGCTCAACCGCTGGCGGACGTAGAAGCGGTACTCGTTCGCATTACCGGTCGGCCGGACAGAATCCACCGAGAAGTGCAGGAAGCCGGGCTGGTCCACCCACGCTTCGAAAAAGTCCTGCAAGTCCTGTCCGCTATATTGCGACATCGCATCGAAAAACTGCTGCGAGGTGGCGTTACTGAACTGGAATTGGTTGAGATAGGCGCGGATGGCCTCGAAGAAGATGCTGTCACCCATGTACTTACGGAGTGTATGCACCACAATGCCACCCTTGTCGTAGGTGGTGGTGCCGTAGGTCACATCCTGCGGCATCTGGTCCAACGCCCAATAACCGCCATCGTCGGTGTGGGCTTTCTTCAACACATCACGGTGTTGGTTGCGGATGCCCGCCTTGTAGCCGTCGGTTTCGGGGTCTTCCGACGGGTAAAGGATTTCAGCCACCACAAACTCACTGTAGTTGGCGAATCCCTCATTGAGCCACATCTCCTCGGCACGCTGGCAGGTGACAAGGTCACCGAACCACATGTGCGACAACTCATGCATATACAGCGATTCATAATTGGTGTTTCCCGTAATGGCGAAATTGGGATAGGCGATGTTCGTGACGTGCTCCATCGCACCGGCGTTGAAGTTCACTCCGACATAACCCACTCGGTTCCAAGGATATGCACCATAACGCATCTCGTAAATATGGATGGTGTTTTTCAGATTGGCAAAAGTGCCTTCAATCCGGCCGAAATGCGCAGGATAGGTGTAGATGTCAATCGGGATGATTTTCTCCAACCCGTGAACCGTATCGGCATAGTGCTCATAGTTGCCGACCGCGACGGAGGTGAGATAGGTTGGCACAGGCTCGTCCAATTGCCACTGCCAGATAATTGTATTTGAGTCGGTTACAATACTATCCTGAAGGTAACCGCCACAGACGGCGCGTTTAGTGGCCTCCGTTTCAATGTTTACAGTATAGGTGGACTTGTCGGTGAAAAAATCAAGGCAGGGATACCAGCCGCGACCGAAATTGTGCGGAAGATCGCGGAAAGCCACACCGATATTGTAACAATACTCTCCGGAAAAATAGAAGCCGCCAAAGTAGGAATCGGTGCCGGGAACGCCGCTGTAATAGACCCTCACATTCACCGTATCACCTTGATTGACAGGTGTCTGCATCGGAATCCTCAACAAATTGCCTTCGTGTGTGAACGCCGTGGAAACCCCATCCAACCAAACGGAATCGGCAACAAGGCGCTGCAGGTCAAGGTCGATTTGAGGCAGGTTGTCCACCTTTGCGACAGCGGTAAGATCAGCATAGCCATAAACAACATGATTGGTGAAATCGGTGATATTCAAATTAATATCGTAATGAGCTATGTGGAGGCTGTCGGTTCGGTCTTGGGCGTATGCA